>JBGPPC010000007.1:0-32709 GCA_041488355.1 Gammaproteobacteria bacterium | reverse complement strand
CTCGACCCGAGTACGGGCACGTTCTCAGGCAAGCCATCTAACGCCGACGTGGTGGATATGTTGAGCATCGAGGTGACCGCCTCGGACGGCTCGGCGAGCGCATCGCAGGAGTTCAACCTGAGTGTGGCCAACGTCAACGACGCGCCGACGGTCGGACAAGCGATCGAGCATCAGAGTGCCACGCAGGGTATGGACTTCTCTTTCCAGGTGCCCGCGAACGCTTTCGTTGACATCGATAACGACAAGCTGAGCTACAGCGCGAAGCTCAAGGACGGCTCTGATCTGCCATCGTGGCTAGGGCTCGACCCGAGTACGGGCACGTTCTCAGGCAAGCCATCTAACGCCGACGTGGTGGATATGTTAAGCATCGAGGTGACCGCTTCCGACGGCTCGGCGAGCGCATCGCAGGAGTTCAACCTGAGTGTGGCCAACGTCAACGACGCGCCCATAGTCTCGAATCCGATGTTCGATCAGACCGCCACACAGGGTGTTGCCTTCTCCTACAAGATGCCGGCCAACGTGTTCGCCGATATTGACAGGGGCGACACGCTGACCTACTCCGCGAAGCTGGAGGGTGATGCAGCCCTACCCTCATGGCTTCACTTCGACGGCAGCACTTTTGCCGGAACGCCAGACAGCGCCGGCACGTGGAACATCCACCTTGTGGCCACCGACCAGAGCGGAGCCAGTGTCGCCGACGAATTTAAGCTAACTGCCGCGCCGGCGCCAGTCGGCTCACCTCCAGAGGGTCCGCCGCCGACGAACCCGGGACCGGTCGGCGCGCCGCCTCCGGCTGACCTGCCGCCATTGAGCGGACGAACCCTGCATGGCACGAGGGGTAACGATAGGCTCCACGGTACGCCGCGCGGCGACATGATCAGCGGCGGGAAGGGCCGTGACGTGCTTTGGGGCGAAGGCGGTAACGATGTCTTGCGGGGAGGCTTGGGCGACGACCGTCTATACGGCGGCGCCGGCAACGACTACCTGGAAGGAGGGAGCGGCAATGACAAGCTGAAGGGCGGCACCGGTGTCGACCTGCTCCAGGGCGGGAGCGGCAACGATCAGTTGACCGACACCTCCGGCAATAGCCTGCTAGATGGTGGCAGCGGCAATGACACGTTGACTGAGGGCTCGGGCAGCTCGATGTTAGTGGGCGGCAAAGGCAACGATCATCTCTATCTAGGCGGCGGCTACGACATCATTGCGTTCAACCGCGGCGATGGCCGGGACGTGGTCAGCAGCGGGAAGGGAGGCAATGCTACCTTGTCGCTCGGCGGCGGAATCCGGTATCAGGACCTGAGTCTGCGCCGTTCTGGCAACGACCTGATTTTGGAGACTGGGAGCAACGAGCGCATTACATTCGAGAAGTGGTACGCAGGGAAGAGGTACCAGGCGATTTCGAAGTTGCAGGTAGTGGCCGAGGCTATGCCGGGATTCGATCCAACGGGCAGTAACGCGATGCTTGACGACAAGGTCGAGTCATTCGACTTCAAGGGCCTGGTCGCGGCCTTCGACAACGCCCGCCATCACCAGCCCGGCCTGTCAAGATGGACGCTGACCAATGCCATGGCGCAGTTCCACCTCGGTGACGGGAGCGATAGCAAAGCACTCGGCGGTGATCTTGCCTACCAGTACGGGGTGAACGGTACACTGGCGGGCATCGCGGTCAACGCAGCGCAGGGTACGGTGGGTTCCAGCCAATTCGGCAAGGAAGCGCAGACCCTCCGCAGCCAGTCCGAATTGAAAGATGGACTGGTGAAGCTGTCGTGACCAAACAGGTGTAATCATGCGGTCAGCGGCAGAACTGCTCGGCGCGAATGCGCTAGATTTCTCTCCGGCTATCTTGCGCCTGCAGCGCGAGCCGCCATCGCCGCTGCCGAGGGCGGTCCTGTATGCCCTGGGAGCCCTTCTCGGTGGCATGGCCGTGTGGTCGATGGCCGGCCGGCTGGACATCGTCGCGGTAGCCCCCGGGCGTCTGGTGCCGGTGAGCTACGTGAAGGTCGTGCAGCCGGCGGACGCAGGGATCATCGAGGAGATCCTTGTGCGCGAGGGAGACGCGGTCAAGGCTGGTCAAGTGATGGTCAGAATGGATCCCCAGATATCCAACGCTGACGGGAAGCAGTTGCTCGCTCAGCGGCGGCTCGCCGGCCTGGCGCTGCGTCGCATCGACGCGGAGCTGGGCGGTGTGGAGCCCAAGCAGGAACCCGACGATGTTCCAGAGTTGTTCGCGCAGATGCAGTCTCAGTATCGCGCTCGCCGCCAGGCGCATGTCGACGCCGTAGAGGGGGAACAGGCAATGCTAGCGAAGGCTCAGCAGGATTTTGGGGCCGCTCTCGAGACCGAGTCAAAGCTGCGACAAACTCTGCCGATTTACCAGGACCAAGAGCGCTCTTGGCGCCAACTGCAGAAGGAAGGCTTCGCAGGCCGATTGCTGGCCGAGGACCGCAAGCGTGTGCGCATCGAAGCCGAGCAGGAACTGAAGGCTCAGGGACATGCGATTGCAGGGCTGCGTGCGAGCATTCAGCAGTCGCGAAAGCGTATCGCCGAGCTCGAATCGAACTACCGTCAGTTGCTATACAACGAGCGCGTCGAGGCCACAGCGCAGTATGAGAAGACCGAACAGGAGTGGCAGAAACAAGCCATCCGGCAGCAGGGGCTCGAACTGAAGGCGCCGCAGGATGGCATCGTCAAGGACCTTGCTACTCATACCGAAGGTGCGGTGCTGTCGCCCGGTACGGTGTTGCTGACCATCGTCCCGGCCGATGAGCCGCTGCGCGCCGAGGTATGGGTCGGCAACGAGGATCGCGGTTTCGTGCGCGAGGGTCAAACGGTCAGGCTTAAGATACATCCCTATCCGTTCCAGAAGTACGGAATGATCGAAGGTGTGGTCAAGCGTGTAAGCGCGGATGCTTCGGAGCCCTCGGAGCGGGAGGCGAAGGACGCGGTGTCTGGAAGCTACAAGTTCCGCAGTATCGTCGAGCTCAAGTCTCAGATCTTGGAGTCGGGGGGTGTGCGACATCCGCTGACCCCTGGCATGCAGGTCGATGCCGAGATCGCATTGGGAGAGCGCAGTGTGCTCGAGTACATTCTGTCGCCAGTGCGCAAAGCTTTCCACGAGGCCGCACGCGAGCGCTGAACCCAAGTAGTTTGGATAGCCGCGCGGGCCGGAACGATTGCGTCACCAGGAATTGCGAACAGCCGGCTTCAGAAATTCTCCACTGCGGGTGATTGCTCCCGCGCGCTCCAGTTCAGTCACCAACATCTCTGCTAGCGCCGAGGGTGCAAGCCCAAGGTATGCCGCGTTGTACTCCCGGTACACGGGGATGCTGTCGAGGTATCCCGATAGCGTGCTGAGAGGCAGTTGCCGGCGCTCCAGCAAAGTGAACATGAGCATCACCTTCAGCGCGTGGCGGGCCATGCGCACGGAATCGGCGTCGAACGCCTCCATCCGCTGGTAGGAGCGATCCAGCGCTGCGGCAATACCTGTAAATGGCCGACCATGCCCTGGAATGACCACGGCGACATCGAGCGCCGCGATTCGATCCAGCGTTTCTCGCGCAGCCGCCAGCGCGCCCGGTCGGTCCGGCGGCACCACGCCGAAGCCGTTCTCCCACAAGGCATCACCCGAGATCAACAACTGCTCCGCCTCGCAATAGAAGACCAGAGCGCCCGTGTCGTGTCCGGGGGCAGCGATTGCTTCCCAGGACAACCCGCCCCAACCGTAGCGTCTGCCTACTACAAGCTCCTGATCCACAGCGAACCGCTCTGCGCGCTGGTCGGCGTAGTCCAGCCACAGGGCTCGAGTGTCCCATTCTCGGATCAGCGACGCCTCGCCCTCGGGAACGGCCACGGGACAACCGTAGGTTCGCGCAAGCAAAGCGTTTCCTCCCATGTGATCGCTGTGACAGTGGGTGTTGACCACGAGCTGTATCGGCTCATCACCGAGATGCTCCGGTTGCCGCACGAGCGCGAGCGTCTGGTTTGCATGAGAGGAATAGCCGGTGTCTACGACTACGTTGTAGCCTGGTTGCAGGAGAACAATGCTGTTGGCGTTTAGCCAATCGCGTACGATCACGCGCACCGTGATCGGGAGAAGCGAGACCTGAAAGGGACGTGTCCGTTCCATCGCTGAGCCCAGCGTTTGCCGAGCTCTTCCGACAACGCTATTGTTTGAGGGTAGGTTGCTGCTGCGGTGATGGCGGCGGCTGCGGGGACTGGCCCGGGATGATCAGTGGCGCGGGTGTTTCGTCTATTACCTTGACGTCCTGGACGAAGTGACCCGTGTCCCCGAAGCACGAAGTAATGAGCCCAATGTGCTCCTCATAGTCGATTGCGACGCGCTTACCCATCACCGCCCTGATCTTCTCTGCGATCGCGTCGTCGCGTACAGTGAACAGAAACTTCTCGGGAATGGACCCGGGCATGGTCACCATGGCCATCTCGCCTTCCCAGGTTTTGCAGATGTAGCCTTTCTCGGACAGCTTTTGCACCCATCCCGCACGTTCGCCACGCGAGTAACTCCAACTAAGCATGAGCCAGATGTAGGCCGCGAACAGCAACACCGCCAGGAACGTGATCAGGCCCAGCCAGGCGATGAGGCCGAGCCCCCGCTGGGTCCTTCTTGTGAACGTCATAGGGCGACTCTCCTTGCTAGCGCGTGCGGGCGACGCCCGCCTAGGCCGAATTATACGGACCGACCGGTCCTTGGAGTGCTTCTCCAAGCGTATGCAGGGGTCAATAGCGAGCCCGCTGGCCCCGTCTGGCCTTTCCGCATCTCTCTGCTGATGTTAACCTTACATGGCAGCGAGACGGGCGAGTTTGCCGACCCGCTGTCCATTGCTAGCTATGCACCCCGTCCTTAGTCCCAATACGCCCCCCGACCGAGCTGCGAATTGGAGCACCATCCGCACGCTGCTGCCCTATCTGTGGGAGTTCAAGGGCCGCGTCGTCCTGGCGCTGCTGTTCCTGATCACCGCCAAGGTGGCAAATGTCGGCGTACCGCTGGTGATGAAGGAGGTTGTCGACGCCCTCGACGCGAAAACGGCGGTGATCGTCTTGCCGCTGGCCCTGCTTCTCCTCTATGGATTGCTACGCGCGTCCAACACCATGTTCGCCGAGCTGCGCGACATTGTTTTCGTACGTGTGACGAGGCGCGCCATCCGCCGCGTTGCGCTCCAGGTCTTTCGCCATCTGCACTCGCTGTCGCTTCGCTTCCACTTGGAGCGGCAGACGGGCGGAGTGTCGCGCGATATCGACCGAGGGACGCGCGGCATTTCTACGCTGTTGTCGTATTTGCTGTTCTCGATCATTCCTGTGATCCTTGAGTTCAGCCTAGTGGCCGTAGTGTTGCTGTCCAAGTTCGATTGGCGGTTCGCGGCCATCACCTTTGCGGCCGTCGTGGTCTATCTAGGCTTTACCTTCAGCGTCACCGAATGGCGCATGGAGATCCGCCGCCGGGCCAACGAGCTGGATTCCAAGGCCAACTCGCGGGCTATCGACAGCCTGCTCAACTACGAGACGGTCAAGTACTTCAACAATGAGGACTTCGAGGCTCGCCGCTACGACGAGAGTCTGAGGAAATACGAGACGGCGGAGGTCAGGAACGAGGCTTCGCTCGGCGTACTCAACATCGGGCAGAGCGCGATCATCGCGCTCGCGGTCACGCTGCTCATGATCCTGGCAGCCAAGGGAGTCGCGAGCAAACGCCTCACGCTGGGCGACTTGGTATTGGTCAACGGGCTGCTGATTCAGCTCTACATTCCGCTTAACTTCCTGGGCATGGTGTACCGCGAGATCAAGCAATCGCTCACCGACCTGGGCAAGATGTTCCGCCTGTTGCGGGAGAACAAGGAGGTGGAGGACAAGCTTGGTGCGCCCGCCTTGCGGGCCGGGGACGCGCCCGTGCGCTTCGAACACGTCAGCTTCAGCTACGAGCCGCGCCGGCAAATTCTGTACGACGTGAGCTTCGAGATCCCGGCCGGCAAGACGGTAGCTGTAGTCGGTCACAGCGGGTCCGGCAAGTCCACACTGTCTCGGCTGCTCTTCCGCTTCTATGACGTCAGCGGCGGGCGCATCACCATCAACGGCCAGGACATCCGGGACGTCACCCAGACCAGCCTGCGGGCCACCCTCGGGATCGTTCCTCAGGACACGGTCCTGTTCAACGATACGGTGTTCTACAACATCCACTACGGTCGGCCGGAGGCAGCGCGAGAGGAGGTAGTCGAGGCGGCGCGCGCCGCTCACATCCACGACTTCATCGAAAGCCTGCCGGAAGGCTACAACGCGATGGTAGGTGAGCGTGGGCTGAAGCTCTCGGGCGGGGAAAAGCAGCGTGTGGCCATCGCTCGCGCCATTCTGAAGAGTCCACGGATCTTCGTGTTCGACGAGGCCACGTCAGCGCTCGACTCGCACGCCGAACAAGCGATCCAGGCCGAGCTGGAGCGGATCGCCGAGGAGCGCACAACGTTGGTCATCGCGCATCGGCTGTCGACCATCGTCGACGCAGACGAGATCCTCGTCATGGACCATGGTCGCATCGTGGAGCGCGGTAGCCATCGCGTCCTGCTGGAGCGCGGGGACGTTTACGCTCAGATGTGGGCGTTGCAACAGCGCGAGCAAGAGCAAGACCGGGAAGCGGTGCAGGCATCTTCGCGCGAGCCAGCGATCGTTTCTGCCGGAGGCAGATGACGGCCACGAGACGGCGCTGGGTCAAGCCTTAGTCCATGGTACCTAGCGCACACCATCGGGAGTAACGCGGCGCTCCAAGGGCCTCACGCGTGACAGTTGATATCAGCCGAGGCGGACGAGACTATCATCGCCGCCGGAATAGTGTGGCGCTACGCAGGTCGTTACGCCTTGTCGGAGAAGACAACGCTGACGCGCGTGCCTCGGCCGTATCTGCCTGCCTCCACGCGCATCTCGGCGCCATGGGTGACCGCGATCTCGCGGACGATGGCGAGCCCGAGGCCGCTGCCTGACGTCTGCAACCCGGTGCTGCCGCGTTTGAAGCGCTCCAGTACCTTGTCGCGTTCGTCTTCGGGAATGCCCGGACCATTGTCCTCAACACTGAGTTCGATTCCGCTGATACTTTGCTGCACGCGCACTGTGACCTCGCCTTTGTTCGGCGTATAGCGCACTGCGTTATCGAGCAGGTTACCTAGTAACTCCTCCAGCAGCAGGCGGTCGCCGAGCACCTTGGTCTGCGCGTTGTTGCCCTCGAAGCCGAGATCGATGCCGCGCGCGAGAGCCGGCGGTACCCAGCGCGCAGTGGTGTCGCGCGCCAGCTCGTTGAGGTCCAGCGGTTCCACTTGTAACGGTCGGCCGCTGCGCGGTTCCAGCCGCGCTAGCGAAAGAAGTTGGCTCACCAGGCGGGCAGCGCGGCCGGCAGCTTGATGCACCTGCTCGAGCGAGCGGCGCACAGCCTCCGGTTCACTTTCGCGCAGCGCCAATTCAGCCTGAGCGTCCAGTCCAGCCAGAGGGGTGCGCAGCTGATGGGCTGCATTGGCCACAAACCGGCGGTGCGCGGCCAGCGCGCTGTCCAGCCGGGCCAGCAGCGCATTGATCGCGTCGACCAATGGGCGCACCTCACGCGGGACACGCTGCGCTTCCAACGAGCTTAGGTCTTGGTCGGAACGGCGTCCGACCTCCACGCGCAACCGGTCGAGCGGAGCCAGGCCGCGGCCCACTCCGTACCACACTCCCACCGCCGCAAGCGCGACCAATAGCCCCTCGGGTACCAGAGTGGCGAACAAGATCTCGCGGGCTATGGAGCGCCGCGCATCTGTGGATTCTGCCGCTGCTACGAGCACGGCTTCCCGCGCGCCGGTGACTGGTACAAGTGAAGCGGCGACCCGCACCGTGGCGTTGCCGAGTTGGGCCTCATAGTACTGCGTCCGGCCCGGTACCAGGAAGGCAGGCGCGGGCAGCGAGGGGTCGCCCGCGATATGCTTTCCCGATGCGGTCGCCACACGATAGTAGACACGGTCCTCTTCGTTCCACTCCAGGATCTGGATCGCCGCTCGAGGCAAGTTGATGGCGGGCTGACCATCAACTACCGTCATTTGCCGTTCGATGTCGCGGATGGAAGCGTGCAGCGAACGGTCGTAAGCCAGGGTCGTGAAATGAACCGCGAGCAGATAGGCCAGCCCCGAGCTTCCCAGGGACCATAGCACTAAAGGCGCGAGCAGCCACGCCAGGAGCCGCTGGCGTAGTGACCAGACTCGGCCGCGCCATCTCACGCGGATGTCCGAAGTCGGTTTT
Organism: Gammaproteobacteria bacterium; assembly: GCA_041488355.1. Taxonomy (GTDB): domain Bacteria; phylum Pseudomonadota; class Gammaproteobacteria; order Burkholderiales; family SHXO01; genus SHXO01. The sequence goes on along the minus strand of JBGPPC010000007.1, from coordinate 24,447 downwards.
CGGCGCTGCGCGTCAGTTCAGGCATGACTTGGCTTCTCGACCAAATAGCCGAGTCCCCGGATAGTGCGGATCACCACGCCGGCCGGCTCGATCTTCCGACGCAGGCGATGGACGAAGACTTCGATAGCGTTGGGTCCGACTTCGTCGGTTACGCCGTAGAGGCGATCGGCCAGCTGGTCCTTGCTAACCACTCGACCGGTGCTGAGCAGCAACGCCTCCAGCAATGCGACTTCACGTGCCGACAGGTCGAGGGCGTGTCCATCGATGAATGCCCGTCGCGCCGTGGTGTCAAGGGTCAGTGCCCCGTGCGTGATGCGCGCGGTGCTGGCCGATTGCGCCCGGCGCACGAGCGCACGCACACGGGCCTCTAGCTCGGCCAGATTGAAGGGCTTTACCAGATAGTCGTCGGCGCCCAGGTCCAGCCCGGCGACCCGGTCTTCCACCGCGTCGCGTGCGGTCAGGATCAGGACCGGCGCGGAGGAGGCGCGACGGCGCAGGCGTCGTAGTACCTCCAGTCCGTCCAGGCCCGGCAGGCCCAGATCCAGCACGACCAAGTCGAAAGCATGAACCGACAGAAGGTCGTCGGCGAGCTTCCCGTCTTGCGCGATGTCAACCGCGTAACCGGCGTTGCGTAGCGAACGGCTCAAGCCGTCGCGTAGCACCGGGTCGTCTTCCACCACCAGGATGCGCATAGGTCTCCTCTCCAATAGTAGGGTAAGGCTGGCGTAAGTACGCGCCGCTAAGCTCTCTTCCTCATCGGAGTCCCCTCTCCGACAGGCCGGCGCCCCCTCGTCGGCCTTTTTTTGCGCGCGCTTCCCTAAACGCGCGGGACGTGTTCCGGCCGACACGTTTCCCGGTCGGCTTTTGCGATGTTCGGGCTCCAGGCTGGAGCGGACTCAGTGATTGCGCCTGCTTCAGAACAGATTCAAGAGTATTGCCTTAGAGCATGATTTTTGTTAGTTTTCGGGCGCGCTAGCCAGGCTTTTGGCACGCCTCATGCTTAAGTAGACGCGGTCTTTGCCGTTAGAAAAGATGGGTTTATGAGAAGAGACTGTCGCCCGCGTCTCAAGCGCGCCCAAAAAAGGTAATTTGGATTTGCAATGCTTAACAAAACAATTCTAATCATTGCGGTGTTACTCCCGGCCATGGCGCAAGCCGACCCCGGGGAACCGGTTTGGAACGCAGTTGGGCTGGAAACGGAGTGGCTCCCGCCGCTCGCCGAGCAGCCTAGCTCCAGCGCGACAGCGCTTGACGCGCGGGGGCCCAGCAAGCTGGCATTCGTCGAGCCCGATTCCGACGTCGCCGCACGCCAACGGGAACTGAAGCTGCGCTCTGCCGCCGCGCTCGTGCTGGAACTCGGCGACGGGCAGTTGCTGTACGCGAAGAACACTGACGCGGTCATGCCGATCGCGTCCATCACGAAATTGATGACCGCCATGGTCGTGCTCGATTCCGGATTGCCTCTGGACGAACCGATCAATATAGAGGCGGCCGATGCCGATACTCTGAAGGGAACGCGTTCGCGCCTCAAATTGGGCATGACCCTCAGTCGTTACGAGTTACTGAAACTCGCCCTGATGGCGTCCGAGAACCGGGCCGCAGCCGCGTTGGCTCGCAGCTTCCCGGGCGGTGCACGCGCGTTCGTTCCTGCCATGAACCAGAAGGCGCGTGACCTGGGGATGCAGGACACTCGCTTCCTCGACGCCACCGGGCTCAACCCTGGGAACGTCTCGACCGCCCAGGACCTGGCGATCATGGTCAACGCCGGTTATCAGTATCCGCTCATCCGCGAGTTCACCACTAGCGACTCGCATCGGATCGCACTTAGCGGTCGGCGCTATCACCGCGTGGTAGCCTTCCGCAACTCGAATGGTTTGGTGCGCAGCCGCCAATGGGACATCGGCTTATCCAAGACTGGTTACATCAGCGAAGCTGGTCGCTGCCTGGTGATGCAGGCCACGATTGCAGCGAAACCGGTGATCATCGTGCTGCTAGACTCCTGGGGAAAGCTGTCGCGCGTCGGCGATGCCAACCGCATCAAGCGCTGGGTCGAGGGCCTAGAATCCGGCACGGCTGCTGTGCGCATACGCAAGCCACGCTCGGGGTAACCGCTTACAGGTGTGATGTGCCGCAGACCGCCGCCTAGAGCGGCGGTTTGCTTTTGTGCTCCCGTCGGGGGTCAGGTATTATTTGGGTCGTTGGTGTCACCCGCCCGCCGCCACTCTCGGGTCCCCCTTCGCCAACCTGGTGTCCAGTCTGGGCCCGACAAAATTACTGCTCCAATGCGCATCGGCTTGTTTGTAACTTGTCTAGTAGATCTGGTGCGCCCGCGCATCGGTCTCAGCGCTCTCAAACTTCTCGAGGGTGCCGGCTGCGAAGTGGTGGTGCCCGCGACTCAGACCTGTTGTGGACAGCCTGGCTACAACTCCGGGGAGCGCGCAGCGGCTCAGACGTTGGCGCGCAAAGTTCTGGAGGAATTTGCCCTGTGCGACTACGTCGTCACGCCTTCTGGCTCCTGCGGTGGCATGATCAAGGCGCACTACCCGGAGCTGCTCTGCGAGTTCCCCGAGCTCGAAGCGGAGGTCCAGCGCCTCACCGCACGCACCTGGGAGCTGGCCGATTTTCTGGTCAACGTGCTTGGTTTGCAGGACGTGCCGGGACGTTTCCAGGGCACCGTCACTTATCATGACTGCTGTTCCGGGCTACGGGAATTGGGCGTGAAATCACAGCCGCGACAGCTGTTGTCGAAAGTATCTGGCCTGACTGTCACGGAAATGGCTACGCCGGAGCAGTGCTGTGGGTTCGGCGGCATGTTCGCCGTCAAGTTTGGAGCTATCTCCGCGCGAATCGCTGATCAGAAATGCAACGACATTGCCGGCACCGGTGCTGGGGCCGTGGTGCTGGGAGATCTCGGTTGCATGCTTAGCATTGAAGGGCGTTTGCGTCGTCGCGGCGATACGAAAACCAAAGTGCTGCACTTCGCCGAGGTATTAGCGGGAGCCACGGATGACGCGGGCTAGGGGCTTGAATGAGGGGACCAGCGGACATGCGCTGGTAGTGGAGCCGTACGCGCCGGTCTTCCTTTGTCGCTAACTCCGCGCGCAAAGCAAACCCATGCACGTTTCTTCGCAGCAGTTCAAACGCAAGGCTGCGGAGGCGCTGGCCAACCCTCAGCTTCACAAGGCGATGTCCAATCTGCGCGCGCGCATGGTGACGGGTCGTGCGCAGTCTATTCTGGAGCTGGATAACTTCGAGACTATCCGCGAGGCCGCCAAGCAGACACGCGACTTCGCGCTCGCGCACCTGGACTATTTGCTGGAGGAGTTCGAACGAAATGCCACTGCGCGCGGCGCTCAAGTGCACTGGGCCGAGACAGGCGAAGAGGTAAATCAACTGGTATTGGACATTGCACGCCGCAACCAGGTACGCAAGATCATCAAGTCCAAGTCCATGCTGGGCGAGGAGACTGGGCTCAACCATTTTCTGGAGGCCGCTGGCATCGAGGTTCGAGAGACTGACCTCGGCGAATACATTATCCAGGAAGCTGACGAGACGCCTTCGCACATCATCGCCCCTGCCATCCACCGGACCAGCGAGCAGATCGCTGACCTGTTCCACGAGAAGCACAAGCTGCCAAGGAAGACCGACATCGGTGAAATGACGCGGGAGGCGCGCATGATCTTGCGCCCGCACTTTCTCAACGCCGATATGGGGATCTCCGGCGCTAACTTTCTGGTCGCGCAGACCGGCAGCAGCATGATCGTCACCAACGAAGGCAACGGCCGCATGACCACCACACTGCCGCGTGTGCACGTGGCGATCGCCGGTATCGAGAAGGTGCTGCCGACGCTGGAGGATGTGTCGTTCATTTTGCGGCTACTGACGCGTTCGGCGACCGGGCAGTCGATCAGCAACTACCTGACCTTTACCACCGGGCCCAAGCAGCTCGGCGACCAGGATGGACCGGAGCAGTTCCACATCATCATCGTGGACGCCGGCCGCACGCGTGTGCTTGGCTCGGACCTGCGCGCCGCTCTGCGCTGCATCCGCTGCGGCGCATGTATGAATCACTGCCCCGTGTATCAAAACATCGGTGGCCATCCCTACGGCTGGGTATACCCGGGCCCGATCGGTGCTGTGCTCACGCCGGCATACGTGGGGCTCGAAAACGCTGTGGACCTGCCCAACGCTGCAACGCTGTGCAACCAGTGTGGGGTTGTTTGTCCGGTCAAGATCCCTCTGCCCGATCTCATGCGCACCCTGCGCGAGAAGCAAGTCGAGCGAGGCCTGCGCCCCTGGTCCGAGCGGGTGGGGCTGAGGTTGTGGGGGTGGACCGCTAGACACCCGACGGTCTATGCATGGATCACGCGTATTGCGGCCCGTTTGGGACGCTGGGCCGGTGGATCCGCGCGGCTGATTCGCCACCTGCCGGGTGGTTCCGGCTGGACCGGCGAGCGCGATCTGCCTTCGCCCGAGGGCAGGACGTTCCGCGAGCTCTATACGGCTCGTGCCAAGCGTCACTCGTGATTGCGACGCAAGCACCCCAACCCCGATACGCCGGCGGGCATCGGAAGCCGCAGGTGACGACTTAAGAACCATGAACGCTAGAGACAACGTCCTCGGAAGAATCCGCGCCGCGCTGGGGCGTAGCCGCCCGCTGACCGAGACCGAGGCCGCTCCGGTGCGCGCCCTCCTGCGCGAAAATCGCCGTGGTCCGCTGCCCACCATGAACTGGGAACCGGTGTCCCGATTCCGCGAACGCTGCCTTTCCCTGTCCAGCACGGTGGACGACGTCCACGATCTTCAGCAGGTCCCGGCCGTCGTCAAGCGCTACCTGACGATCAATCGACTACCGAGCGCTTGCGTGTGCTCGCCGCAGTTCGCCGGACTCGACTGGGCCGGCGTCGGGCTTACTGTGGAAATGCGGCCGTCCACGGGTGAGGACGCGGTCGGCATCACGGGTACCTATTGCGCGATCGCGGAGACTGGTACGCTCATGTTGCTGTCCGGAGCGAGTAACCCGATGAAGAACAGCCTGCTACCCGAGACCCACATCGCCGTGGTGTCGGAGTCCCGCATCCTGCGTTGCATGGAGGACGGCTGGGATCTGCTGCGAAAAGAGCATGGACCGCTGCCACGCCAGGTTGCCTTCGTATCGGGGCCGTCCCGCACCGCCGACATCGAGATGACGCTGGTGATCGGAATCCACGGACCCTATCGGGTCCACGTTATCCTCGTCGGTGCCTAGCGCGGTTCGCGCATCCAGCGCCTGTCGCTCGCAACGGGGTCGCGAACGTGGACCTCAACTTCTTGCCCCGCTTTCCGCCGTCACTCGGCGATGTCAGCATCATCGCGCTGATCTTGTTGGCGGGGCTGGGCACAGGGGAGCTATTCCGACGCGTTCTCTTGCTGCCCCGGATCAGCGGATACGTACTCGCGGGCGTCTTGCTTGGCCCGGGGACCTTCGGTGTGCTCGACAGGCCCATGCTGGAAGGCGCGCAACTGCTGCTGGATATCGCGTTGGGGTTGATCCTTTTCGAACTGGGCTCGCGGCTGGATTGGCAATGGTTCCGCCGCAACCGCTGGCTGCTGGCGAGCAGCGTGGCCGAGATCGCGCTGTCTTTCACGCTGGTGTGCGTTGTCCTCACGCTGCTGCACGTCCCATGGTTGCACGCTGCCATCGCCGCGGCCATAGGAGTGGCCACCGGTGCGCCGGTGCTCCTGGTCGTGATTCACGACCAGCGCGCCGACGGGCCGCTTACCGACCGCGCGGTAAATCTAACGGCGCTAAACAACGTGTTCTCAGTGGTGGCGGTTACCATGTTGCTTGCCTTTTTGCACTTGGAGTACCGTCCCGGTGTGACAATTCTCTTATTGCAACCCCTTTATCTCTTGCTCGGCTCGACGCTTCTGGGTTACCTGGCGAGCCTGATATTGGTATTGCTAGCGCGCTGGCTTGGCAAGCGGGAGGATTTGCAGTTCATTCTCCTGGTGGCGATGGTGCTGCTCACCGTGGGCATTGCCAAGGCTTTGCAGCTTTCGATGTTGATCTCGCTGCTGGCGCTAGGCGTGATGGCCAGCAACCGCGATCGCGGCCGGGACCTGCTCCCGGTGGAGTTCGGTGCTACTGCACAGGTTCTGTTCGTGGTCCTGTTCGTGATCACGGGAGCGGCAGTGACGCTCGGCGATCTCGCCACTGGCGCCGGGATTGCCCTGGCCTACGTGTTCGCCCGATTTGCTGGCAAGCTGCTCGGCGTGGCGCTGTTCTCGAGACGTTCAGGCCTGCCGGCGCGAAAGGCTGGGCTGCTGGGGCTCATGCTGATGCCGATGTCCGCCACGGCAGTGGCGATGGTACAGGCCACCTCGCGCTACTATCCACAGTTCGGTGAGCGCCTTGGCGCTGTCGTGCTCGGCGCGGTGCTGATCCTGGAGTTGGCGGCGCCACTCGCAACCCAGCTGGCGCTGCGCGCTGCGGGCGAGACTCATCCCGACGCGCGCTGGCGCTGAGCACGTGAATCGTCGTTACGCATGACGTCGTTGCCCTTTAAGAACTCGGAGCCGTATACGCTCGGTGTCGAGCTCGAACTGCAAGTCCTCAACAGCCGCGACTACAACCTCACGGGGGCCGCAGTGGACTTGCTTGCGCTGCTCGACAAGGCGCCGCATCCGGGTGACATCAAGCCCGAGATCACCGAGGCCATGATCGAAATTTCGACCAATGTCCAGCACGGGTACGCAGGTTTGCTGGCCGAATTGACCGGCATTCGCGATGCCATGGTGCGCGAGGCAGAACGGCTCAATCTGGGCATCGCTGGCGGTGGCGCGCACCCGTTCCAGAAATGGCAAGACCAGCGCATTTTTGCAGAGGCGCGATACAGGCATATCCACGATCTGTATGGCTACCTGGCCAAGCAGTTCACCGTGTTCGGCCAGCACGTACACATTGGCTGCGTTAGCGGTGACGCCGCGGTCCGTCTTATCCATCGGTTCTCCCGCTATATCCCCCATTTCATCGCGCTGTCGGCCTCCTCGCCTTTTTTTCAGGGGGTCGATACCGCTTTTGCATCCTCGCGTCTGAACAGCGTCAGCGCATTCCCGCTCGCGGGGCATATTCCTTTTCTGCCGGATTGGGGTGCTTTCACCGATTATTTCCAACACATGCGCCGACTGCAGGTGGTGGAGAGCATGAAGGACTTCTATTGGGACATCCGCCCCAAGCCCGAGTACGGCACCATCGAGGTGCGTGTGTGCGACACGCCCCTGACTCTGGAACGAGCCGCCGCACTTGCGGAATACGCACGCGCTCTGGCTCGATATCTGTCCGAGGACAATCCGCTCGAACCCTCGGCGGACGTGTACCTCGTCTATGGCTACAACCGCTTCCTCGCGTGCCGGTTCGGGTTGGAGGCGGAAGTGATCGATCCGTACGAGCGCCGCAAGCGCCTGCTGTCCGAAGAGATCGGGTACACGTTAGGGCTCGTTGCCCGCTGCGCGAGCGACGAAGCGGGCTCGGCGGCGTTGTCGCGCCTGCGCGACGTGGCCTCTACGCGGCGCGGCGACAGTGTCCTGTTGCGCGAGCAGCTCACGCAAACCAAATCGTTGAGCGACGTGGTGCGCTGGGCAGCCGGGTTGTGGATGCACGGCGAGGCTGGCGACCACAGGGGATAAAATCCGCTTCGAGGCAAGCCACTGAGGGGAGGAAGGATGGACGATCAACTCGAATCCGTTGCGCAAATCAAGAATACGCTGATCGACTTGGCTATCAGGTTCGGTCCGAAAGTCCTGGCCGCACTCCTCATCCTGAGCATCGGGTTTTTTGTGGGGCGCTGAGTAGGCCGCGTGCTGGAGCGGATGCTCAAGAAACTCCATCTCGAAGCGCCGATACGACAGCTGTTGGTGCGCATCGTGCGGGTTCTGGTGTTGGGCCTGTTTGTGATCTGGCGCTGCAGAACCTCGGAGTGGAGCTACTACCCCTCATTGCCGGGATCGGCATCGCTGGAGCCGGGATCGCTCTGGCCATGCAGGGCGTGTTGAGCAACGTGGTCGCTGGGTTGACCATCATCTTCACCCGCCCGTTTCGCGTCGGCGAATACGTGTCGGTGGTCGGCGAGGAAGGCCAGGTTGCCCTCATCGGCCTGTTCAACACCACGCTCAATCACCCGGACTTGTCGCGCGTAGTCATCCCCAACCGCAAGATCGTAGGCGGGATCCTTCGCAACTACGGAAACCTGCGCCAAGTCGATGTAGTGGTTGGCGTGTCCTACAGGACAGACTTGAACCAAGCGCTCGCCGTGATCCACGAGGTTCTGCAGGGCAACCCGCGAGTGCTCAAGGAGCCGACTCCCGTGATTCAAGTCGTGATGCTGGCCGACTCGTCGGTCAACATCGCTGTGAAGCCCTGGGTCAACGTACCGGACTATCCAGTCGCGACGGGCGAGATCAATAAGGCCATCGTCGAAACCTTCCGCGCGCGGGAGATCGTCATCCCATTTCCGCAGCGCGAAGTGCGTCTCCTGAGCGACGCCGCTTGAAATCGGCGGCGAGCGTGGACCGCCTCCTAGCGGCTTGAGAAAACTGGCCTCCAGAGGCTGTGGCGATGTCGCATATGACTGCAGAAGCCCTTGAACCAGCAGGGATTATGCTGGTGCCAAAGCGCAGACCCCTGAGACCAATGGGCACCACTGCCCGGTCTGCGCTGCGGGCCCGTCGACGCTTGCAGATCGATTCCCGTTCAAGGTACTCTCCCTGTCTTGCGACGGTGGGGAGGGTCGCGAAGTTCTAAAGGCTTGTTGCGGCCTGAATCGGAGCGTTCAACGCCTCGATGCCACGGCCCGCTAGCCGCGCCAAGCCATGCCCGGAGGACAGCAAGTCCCCTGCTGTCGAGCCTGACAGGAACCTGGAGAAATTCAGATGAAGAAGAAGGTGCTCGTCACGCGGGCGGTGTTCGACGAGACCTTGGCCTATTTGGCGCAGCATTTCGACATCACGTCCAACCAAGCCGACGAGAAACATTCCCCGGCCGAGTTCGCGGCTAGGCTCCAGGATATGGAGGCCGCTCTGATCAGCTCGACCGACCGCGTGGACGAGTCGTTGCTTTCGCGCTGCCCAGGGCTGAAGGCGGTATGCAGCTTCAGCGTTGGCTATAACCACATCGACCTCGCGGCCTGTAGCCGGCACGGGGTGATCGCCACCAATACGCCCGGCGTGCTCACCGACAGCGTCGCAGACTTCGCCGTGTGCCTGACGCTCGCGACCTGTCGCCGGCTGACCGAGAGCGAGGCTATGTTGCGACGCGGGGAGTGGAAGGGCACCCACCTCAAGGAGCTTCTGGGCGTCGATCTGCACCACGCCACGGTCGGCATTTGCGGCTTCGGCCGCATCGGGCAGGCCATTGCCCGCCGCCTCAAGGGCTTCGAGCCGCGAATTCTATATTGCGCTCGCCGTCGCCTCGCGCCAGACCTCGAACGCGACCTGGAGGTTGCTTTTGCCCCTAAGGACGAACTGCTGCGCCGGGCGGACATCGTCATACTGATCTTGCCCTACACCCAGGAAACCCACCACTACATCGGTGCTCGGGAGCTGGGTCTGATGAAGCGCAGTGCGGTCCTGATCAACGTTGCGCGCGGTGGCGTCGTCGATGATACGGCGCTGATCGAGGCCCTCGAGGCCGGGCGTATATGGGCCGCTGGTCTCGATGTCTATGAGAACGAGCCGAAGTTCAACCCGGCCTTGCTTGGACTGAACAACGTCGTGCTTTCCCCGCATATCGCCAGCGCGTCCGAGCCAACGCGCCAGGCTATGGCAATGACAGCAGCGCGCAACTGCGTGGCTGCTCTGACCACGGGCGATCCACCCAATCTGCTGAATCCCGAGGTCCTTAAGCAGAAGGCTTGACCCGTCTCGACTGGTATCGCGGAGAACTGAACTAAAAAAATGCTCGATCTATACAGCCTGAGCCTGGCAGAGGCCGTACGCAGGCTATCTTCTGGTGAGATGACCAGCGAGGCCTACACGCGCAGCCTGCTCGCGCGCATCGACCAGCTGGAGGAACGGGTAAGGGCTTGGCAATGGCTGGACAAAGAGCGGGCATTGGAATCCGCGCGTGAGGCGGATAGGCGCGTTCTGGCCGGCCGCACACCGGGTGCGCTGCACGGGGTACCGGTGGCCGTCAAGGACATCATCGACGTCCGCGGGGCGGTGACGTCCATGGGCTCCCCTATCTACCAACGCTACGTCCCCGAAATGAACGCCGAGGTCGTGGACCGATTGCACGCGGCGGGCGCTTTCGTTCTCGGCAAGGCGGTCACCACCGAGTTTGCTTTCCTGATCCCGAACAAGACGCGCAATCCGTGGAACCCGGCGCATACGCCGGGCGGTTCTTCTAGCGGCTCCGCAGCTGCGGTCGCGGCCGGGTTTGCGCCCGCCGCCATCGGTACGCAGACCAATGGCTCTGTAGTCCGCCCAGCTGCGTTCTGCGGCGTGGTGGGTTACAAGCCGGGCATGGGCGTGTTGTCCACCGATGGCATCCTGCCGTTCAGCCGGAGCTTGGACCAGCCTGGGGTGTTTGCCCGCAGCGTGGAGGACGCCGCGTTGCTGGTGGCTCACCTGGCCCATTCGCGTTGGACCATCAGCCCGCAGATCAGCGCGCTGAAGCATGCCCCTCGGCTGGTAGCCGTGCGCACGCCGGTCTGGCACCTGGCCGAGCCGGATCAGCGCAACCGCTTCGCGACCGACATTGCGGTGTTGCGAGAGGCGGCTGCGATAGTGGACGAGGTCGACCTGCCCTCGAGCTTCAACGAGGCCCACAGGGTCCATCGCATCATCATGCTGCACGAAGCCGCCGCCGCGGCGCGCCACGTCCGCACGCATTATCGAGAGAAGATCAGCGATTTTCTGAATCAGGCCTTGGACGAGGGTGAGCGGATCTCCGTCGCAGAGTATGAGCGCGCAGTGAGAAAGCGCGAGGCACTGCAACGCGACTTCTCGCGGTTCCTAGACGACTACGACGCCGTCGTCACGGCGCCAGCGGCGGGTGAGGCGCCACCCTCGCTCGACACGACTGGGGACCCCAGCTTCTGCACTATCTGGACCTTGTTGGGGGTTCCGGCAATCACCATTCCGACTGGCGTGGGCAGCCGTGGTATGCCGCTGGGATTGCAGATCGTGGGCAATCAAGGCGAGTCGAATCATTTGCTGGCGACTACCATGTGGTGCGAGCGTCAGCTCCCTTTCCGCAGCCTTCTCGCGCGCGAAAAGGGCATCTGAATCGCCGTGTCGTAGGCGGTTTCGAACGCGTTTACCGGTGTCGCGCGCAGGTCGGCCGGGGGGTTGAATTGAAAATAGGCTTCGTGGGGCTGGGCATCATGGGCCGGCCCATGGCTCGATGCCAGCCTGCATCTCAGGGATTCGCTGATCGTTCTGCAGTGTGCGCACGAATTGCGCACCGCGGTACCGGGTGCAGCCCTCGCGGCCCAGGCCTTCAACGCGCTGTTCGCGCGCACAGGGGTGGGCTGGGATTCAGCGGCGATACTAAAGGTGGTCGAAGAGATGTTAGGGTGCCCCAGCCGCGATTCGTAAGCTGGAACTCTCCAAACCGAGCCGGCTCCAAAGGGTAGAATCCGCGCTCGTTGTTTGTATTCCACTGACCCCGACGGGGTTCCGACCGTGTCCTCTGTCCCCGCCGCACGCCTCCCGCTCGATAGCCTCAGCGCACTTCTGGCTCGCCTTCCGGGTTGTCTGATCCGACACCGACATCGGTTGCGGACCGCGCTACAGCGGGCGGCGGAGGCGGCCAAGCGTGGGCAGCTTCCCGCCGAAGAGCTGACTGCGCTAAGCCAGGAGGTGGCGCGTTCGGAGGAGGCACTACAGGCACGCCTGGCGGCGCTGCCGGCGGTGACCTATCCGGAGGAGCTGCCGGTTTCGGCTCGCAGGAACGAGATCGCGGCGGCAATCACCGACAACCAAGTAGTCATCCTGTGCGGAGAGACCGGTTCAGGCAAAACCACGCAGCTGCCCAAGATCTGCCTGGAGCTCAAACGTGGTGCGGCCGGCATGATCGCCCATACCCAGCCGCGACGCATCGCCGCGCGTACGGTTGCCGCACGCATCGCTCAAGAGCTGAATAGCCCGCTGGGCGAGCAGGTAGGTTATCGAGTGCGCTTCAGCGACCGCGTCAGCGAACGGAACTGCTTGCGCGTCATGACCGACGGGATCCTGCTCGCCGAGACCCAGACCGATCGCATCCTCAACGCGTACGACACGATCATCATCGATGAGGCCCATGAGCGCAGCCTGAATATCGACTTCCTGCTGGGATATGTCAGAAGGTTGTTGCCGAAACGCCCCGAACTCAAGCTCATCATCACCTCAGCTACCATCGACGCGCAGCGATTCTCGCGCCACTTCGACGACGCACCAGTGATCGAGGTGTCCGGGCGGCTGTATCCGGTGGAAATTCGCTATCACCCGATGCAGACGGACGAGGAATCCGGTGATGTGCCCGAACTCTCCGAAGCTGTCGTCGATGCAGTCGACAAGCTCGCGCGTGGGTCCGCCACCGGCGATATCCTGGTGTTCCTGCCTGGTGAGCGGGAGATCCGGGAGAGCGCAGAGGAACTGCGCAAGCGTCACCCAGCCCGCACCGAGATCCTGCCGCTGTTCGCACGGCTCTCCGCACAAGAGCAGGAACAGGTGTTCCAACGCGGCGAAGGGCGACGCATCGTGCTCGCCACCAACGTCGCTGAGACCTCACTCACCGTGCCCGGGATCAAGTATGTCATCGACTCGGGCTTGGCTCGGGTCAACCGTTACAGCTACCGCAACAAGGTCGAAATGCTGCAGGTGGAGCCGATCTCCCGGGCCTCGGCCGACCAGCGTGCAGGACGTTGCGGGCGTGTAAGCAGTGGCATATGTCTGCGGCTGTACAGCGAGGATGACTACCAGTCGCGTCCGGAATTTGCTGATCCTGAGATCCTCCGCTCTTCGCTGGCTTCGGTGATACTGCGCATGAAAGCGCTGCAGCTCGGCGAGGTGGAGGATTTCCCATTTGTGGATCCGCCCTCTTCCCGTGCGATTGCCGACGGATACCAGCTGCTGGCAGAGCTTAACGCAGTCGACGAGCAGCGCAGGCTGACGCCAATCGGCAGTCAGCTCGCCAAGCTCCCGGTCGACCCGCGCATCGCGCGCATGATCGTCGCCGCGCGCGACGAAGGCTGCCTCTCCGAGATTCTCATCATCGCCAGCGGCCTCGCTACGCAGGACCCGCGCGAGCGGCCCATGAACAAGGCGGATCTTGCTGACGGTGCGCACGCCGAGCTCCAGGACGAGCGCTCCGAGTTCCTGGGCCGGCTTAAGCTGTGGGCCTTCTTCGACGACGCGCTCAAGCACAAGAAGTCCAACCGCAAGCTGGCCCAGGCTTGCCGCGAGCGCTTCCTGTCCTATGTACGGCTGCGCGAATGGCGCGATTTGCACGGCCAGCTGCACGCATTGGTATCGGAGATGGGATGGCATCCAAACGACAAAGAAGCCGTTCACGATTCCATCCATCGCGCGCTGCTCGCCGGCCTCCTCGGGAATATCGGCTCAAAGTCAGACGAGCCCGGGATATATCTCGGTGCGCGCGGCATCAAATTCTCTATTTTTCCCGGCTCACCGCTGCGCAAGAAGGGACCCCCGTGGCTGATGGCGGCGGAACTGACCGAGACCACCAAACTGTACGCTCGAAACGTGGCGCCGATCGATCCGGCCTGGCTCGAACGCATCGGCGCTCACTTGGCGAAAACCAGCTGGCTCGACCCGCACTGGGAAAAGGCGCCGGCACAAGCCATGGCCTATCAGCGTGTAACTGTGTACGGACTTGTAGTGGTGCCGCGCAGGAAGGTGGCGTTTGGGCCGATCGACGCGAACCAGGCGCGCGACATCTTCATCCGCGAGGGTTTGGTACATGGGCAGCTCGAGAGCAAGGCAGATTTCCTGCGCTACAACCAACGCCTGGTGCGGCAGGTGGAGGAGCTCGAGCACAAGTCCCGTCGCCGCGACGTGCTGGTGGACGAGTCGCGTATGGTCGAGTTTTACGATGAGCGTCTGCCGAAGGACATCTGGAGCGGTCAGCAGTTCGAAACCTGGCGGCGTGAAGCCGAGCGGAAGGACCCGCGGCTGCTGTTTCTGACGCGCGAACATCTGATGCTCCATGCGGGGACGGACATCACAGACGAGCGCTTTCCCGAGGAACTTGAGCTCAACGGCATAAGCTACAAGCTCTCCTACCGCTTCGAGCCCGGTCACCCGCTGGACGGCGTGACCATGACCGTGCCGTTGCATTTGCTCAACCAAGTGGACGAGCGCCGCTGCGAGTGGCTGGTGACAGGTCTGCTGCGGGATAAAGTTACGCATCTGATCCGCGAGCTACCCAAGAACCTTCGCAAGCACTTTGTGCCTGTGCCGCAGGTGGTCACCTCGGCCATGGACCACCTCGACCCCGGGTCCGTGCCGTTGACCGTCGCGCTGTCGGAAGCGCTGCTGCGCGTCTGCGGCGTGGAGGTCACGCAGGATGCCTGGAAACCGGCCGACCTGCCGCCGTTCCTACTCATGAACTTCCGGGTCATCGACGAGCAGGAAGAGGAGCTGGGTACCGGCCGTGACATAGTCGAGCTGCGCGCCCACTTCGGAGTCAAGGCGACGCGCCGGTTCAGCGAGAGCGCGGCCAGCCAATTCGAGCGTGCGGGTTTGGTGCGCTTCGACATCGAAGAGCTGCCGGAACAGATTGAAGTCTCGCGCGGGGGGCAGAGGCTCGTGGGCTATCCGGCGCTGGTCGATGAAGGCAAGTCGGTGCGGCTGACGCTGTTGGATGGCGAGCATGATGCTGCTGCGGCGACGCATCGAGGTCTGCGTCGTCTGTTCCAGCTGGCTGCGCCGGAACAAGTCAAGTTCATAGCCCGCAATCTGCCGGGATTTCAGGACATAGCGCTGCGTTACGCTCTGGTGCTAGAGCTGGAAAGCGGCAAGGCGGACAAGGGTGCAGTGTCAGACCGGTTGCGCGACGAGTTGGTCGACGCCATTTGTGACCGCGCCTTCTTCGTGGAGCCGGAGCTGGTGCGGACGCGACTCGCCTTCGACGAGCGCGCAAGCAAGGCGAAAATGCGTCTCGCCGACGTAGCGCAAGAGGTGTGCCGTGTGGTGGGGGAAATCGTCAGCGAGTATCAGGCGCTGCGGCCGCGGCTAAATCAACAGGGTGTCCCCATCTGGCAGCGAGCGATGACTGATATTCGCAATCAGCTTAGAGAGCTTTTGCCGCCGGGCTTCATTGTCTCGGTACCGCTGATTCGACTGAAGGACTACCCGCGCTACCTGCAGGCTATTCAATTGCGCTTGGCCAAGTTTTCGCTCAACCCTGCCAAAGATGCGGATTGGCAGCAGCAGATCCAAAGCTGGTGGCAGGCATATCAGGCGCGCGTAACCGAAGACACGCAACGCGGCGTCCGGGACCCCAAGCTCGAAGAATTTCGCTGGGCGCTCGAGGAGTTACGCGTGTCGCTGTGGGCGCAGCGCCTTAAGACGCCCTATCCGGTTTCGTTCAAACGGGTGGCCAAGGCCTGGAACGAGGTCGGCAAGTCCTTTGAAGCGTCGCTGAGCGATCGCTCGCAGGCTCAGGTTCCCCGCCAAGCTGCTAAACTAAATCACTGAGGGGCATCAGCGGATTTTGGATCGTTGCCGAGGAAGGAGGGGCGCCATGAAGACGGTGAAAGAAATTCTGGAAGCCAAGTCCCACAAGCTATTGTCGATCTCGCCGCAAGCTTCGGTGCTGGATGCGCTTAAGCTGATGGCGGACAGGGACGTCGGCGCCCTGGTCGTGCTCGATGGTGATGGTCTCGCGGGCATCTTTTCGGAGCGCGACTACGCGCGCAAGGTCATTCTGCACGGCAAATCGTCCAAGGCCACACCGGTGAGCGAGATCATGACGCACAAGGTCGTGTGCGTGCGTCCCGACCAGAGTGTTGAGGAGTGTATGGCGCTGATGACCGACAAGCGTATCCGGCACCTCCCCGTGCTGGAAGACAGGAAGGTGATCGGCGTGATCTCAATCGGTGACGTGGTCAAGGAGGTTATCTCCGAGCAGCGTTTTGTCATCGAGCAGTTGGAGCACTACATTCACAGTTAAGGCGGTGGATGCGATGCCCTACTTCCGCGATCCGGTGCGGCACGGCGCGGCAACTCAGCATGATATCCGAGGAAGTCCGTGCGCGATTCAGCCCGACGCATGGTAATCGTGACGGGAGGTCGGTTCGGCGCGCTTCTCCTCGGGGTGGCGCTCAGTACAGCCTGCTCTAGCCCCGAGCGGCTGACTTCGAAGGCCACGCCCTGCTCGACCGGCCAGGTGAGGATCGTAGGCAGCGACTTCTCGCGCAGAGGCGTAACGACCGCCTGGTGCGCTGAGTGCAAGGGCAAGCTCTACCTGTGCGCCACCGACGCTGAACGCACCAAGGTCGAGTGCCGCCCGAGTACGCTCGACGACGCCTGCCACTGAGCAGGATTTGAACTTTGCCCAAGTCGGGGAGGGCGCGCACACGAGTAAGGGTGCAGCGATCGGGACGCGCAGCGGAGCTGTCCGTCGCGGGGCCAGCAAGGAGCGAAGGTTGATCCATACTGGAAGCTGTCATTGCGGAACCGTCGTGATCGAGGTCGACGCCCCGGAAGACTTGGAGGTCTACGAGTGCAATTGCTCGCTGTGCGAGCGCACCGGATTCCTGCACCTCATCGTTCCGGCGGCACGGTTCCGTCTCGTCTCGGGGCGCGATGCGCTCACGACCTATACCTTCAACACTGGTGTAGCCAAGCACATGTTCTGCAAAGTCTGTGGTGTCAAGGCGTTCTACGTACCGCGCTCTAACCCGGACGGCTTTAGTGTCAACCTGCGCTGTCTGGACCGGGCAACGATCCGCTCAGTCAAGGTACTACCCTTCGACGGCCGGAATTGGGAGGCCAGCGCGGCCGCGCTGACTCACCTTTCGAACTGACGAGCGCTCAATCGCTGAGGCCGCTGTCCCTGACTACCTTACTTCCAGGTCCCTGAGGCGGATACGGTCAGCACAACCGACGCCTCCACCTGCGAGGCGGGCAGTGACCAGTATTTGGCCAGCAGTCGCTGCTTCGCGGGCTCGGACACTAGACGAAACCCGTGCTTTTCGTAAAACCGGATGGCCCAGCGCGCTGCCGCCCAAGTACCGACCAGCAGCGGACGCTGGGTTTGGGCTCGCAGCTCGGCCAGAAGCTGGCCGCCGATGCCCTGGTTGCGATAGGCTGTGCGCACGTACGCGTGGCGGATGAGCGCCGCATCGAGAATATCCTGCAGGCCGATAACGCCGATCAGCTGGTCGCCGAGCCGGTAGCCCAAGAAGTGCACGCCAGCGGCGATTTCCGCGCGCAGCTCGTCCACGCGCATATAAGGCTCCTTCCAGCGATCTGGTGGTATCACGCCGCGATAGGCGTGCGCCGCGTCGTTGATGACGGTGTAAATGTCGAGCAGATCGTCATCGGTGCAGGACCGGATCATGGCGGATACATCTCTTGGAGCCGGTGATCGTGCATAGCTTACTCCAGCACATGGAGTAGTTCATGGTTGAACCGAAGCTCGAGCAGCTGAGGCTTTCCCAACTTGGCGATGGCGTGCTCGTCGTAGAGTTGGGCACCGACGCATCGGAGGCCACGGCGCTGCGTGTGCACGCCGTGGCACAGCATCTGCTCGGGCACTCGCCCCCGGGCGTGCGTGACGTGGTGGCGGCCGCATGCACGGTTGCGCTGCATTACGACCCGCTTCAGATCGAGATCGTGGCCGGAACTCAGACGCCGTTCGAGGCGCTCGCGCAGCAGGTGACGCAGCGCCTCGGCGCGCTCGATCCGGCGGCCGCGCCAGCGACAAGCGAGCACGAGATCCCGGTATGCTACGGCGCTGACTTCGGCGAAGACCTCGACGCGGTAGCCCGGACCCATGGCTTGACCCTCGGGGACGTGATCGCGCTGCACAGCGCACCACTGTATCGGGTCCAGATGCTGGGCTTCGCGCCGGGGTTCGCCTATCTGGCCGGGCTGGACGCCCGCATCGCGACCCCGCGCAGGGCGACCCCGCGCACGCGTGTACCAGCCGGTAGCGTGGGAATTGGGGGGGAACTCACCGCGGTATATCCCCTCGATTTGCCTGGCGGGTGGCATTTGATCGGTCGCTCGCCGCTGAGTTTCTTCGATCCCACCGCCGAACGCCCGAGCTTGCTCGCTGCCGGCGACCGGGTGCGCTTCGTGGCGATCACGCGGGAGGAGTTTGAGCGTTTCCACCAGGACGGCCGATGGCGCTAAAGGTGCACCGCGCGGGGATTCTCTCCACGCTGCAGGATCTGGGCCGATACGGGTACCAGCGCTTTGGCGTCCCGGTGGGCGGGGTGATGGACGAGTATTCGCATCGCCTTGCTAACCTGCTGGTCGGCAATGCAGAGCATGAAGCCACGCTTGAGATCACGCTCTCAGGTCCTCGCCTCGAGTTCAGCCACGACACTCTAATCGGCATCTGTGGTGGCGACTTCTCGCCCGCCCTGGACGGGAACAGGATCCCCGCGGCGCGACCCGTGCTGGTGCGCAAAGGATGTGTGCTGGACTTCGGCACCTGCCGCCTGGGCTGCCGCGCCTACCTGGCGGTGGCGGGAGGGTTCGACGTGCCGCTCGTCATGGGCAGCAAAAGCACTTACTTGCGCGGCGGGTTTGGCGGTTTCGGCGGGCGTGCCCTTCGCCGTGGCGACCTCGTCCCTACGGGCGAGACGGGCGCAGACTCCTACCCTGGTCTGCGTCACCAACTCGATGCGGGTGCGCTGTTCGCATATCCGCGCTGGTCGGTCAATGCCAACTCCGCGTTCCTGGCACATGGCCATCATCGCATCCATTTCATACCTGGACGACACTGGGAGCTGTTCACCGAAGACAGCCGGGAGCAGTTCTCGGGCGTGGAGTACCGCATCGCCACCGATTCGGACCGGATGGGTTACCGCCTCGAGGGGCCATTGTTGGCGCTGAAGGAGCCCACGGAGATATTGCCCGAGGCGGTCACTTTCGGCAGCATCCAGGTTCCACCCGACGGCCGCCCCATCGTGCTCATGGCGAATCGACAGACCACCGGCGGCTATCCGAGAGTGGGGGAAGTGTCGACCGTCGACCTACCGCTGCTGGCTCAGCTGCCGCCGGGTGATACGCTGCGATTCGAGTCCATCGCACCCGAAGATAGCCAGCGGTTGTATCTGCAGCGCGATCATGACCTGGGCATTATGCGCGAGGCCCTGCGGATGCGAATGAAACAGTGAAGACCACAGTCGACCTCAACTGTGACATGGGGGAGAGCTTCGGCGCCTGGACTACGGGTGCCGACGCCGAAGTGCTAGAACATGTCAGCTCGGCGAACATCGCCTGCGGCTTCCACGCCGGCGATCCCACAATCATGCATCGCACTGTCGCTGGTGCACTCGAACGCGGCGTCGCGGTCGGCGCTCATCCATCACTGCCGGATCTGCAGGGCTTCGGTCGGCGGGCGATGGACGTCACCCCGGACGAGGCGTACGACCTAGTCCTCTACCAGGTCGGAGCGCTGGCCGGTTTTTGCCGTGCGCTGGGCGGTCGCCTGTCTCACGTGAAGGCGCATGGCGCACTCTACAACATGGCCGCCAAGGATGCTGCGCTGGCTGATGCGATTGCCTGCGCAACGCGAGATTTTGATCCTTCTCTAGTCCTGTTCGGCCTGGCAGGCGCCGAGTTGGTGCGGGCGGGACGCCGGGCCGGACTGAGGGTGGCGAATGAGGTCTTCGCCGACCGCACGTACCAGCCAGACGGCACGCTCACTCCGCGCAATCAGCCACGCGCGATGATCCGCGACTTGTCTGCGGCGCTGGCCCAGATCGAGCAGATGGTGTGTAACGGCACGGTATTCGCCCTCGACGGCAGCGAAGTTGCAGTCACGCCCGACACGATCTGCATCCATGGCGACGAGCCCGGGGCAGCTAGTTTCGCGCGCGAGTTGCGCGCGCTGCTCACTCGGCTCGGAGTTGCTACGCGCGCTCCAGGGTGAGCCGATGAACTGGCTTTGCGGTGACCCGCAATAGGAGACGAGCGCGCACTTGACCCTTTTCGCCCGCAGCAACGTTTCTAGCCTCTGCAGCCCTTTCTTGTAGAGGAGAGTGTTATGAAATCCCTTGGCGCCGTTGTGGGCGTGGTGTTGTTCGTTGCTGCGTGGCCAGCGTTGGCCGTTGGTTCGCTGGCCGACGTGAGCATCTACGATGGCGGTAGCGGCAAAATCCTTCCCGTGTTTCAGGCCGACGGACGCTGGTATGTCGCGGGCCGGACCGGCAACGAGTACGAAGTGCGTGTCCGCAATGCCACTGGCGGCGATCTGCTCGCGGTAGTGTCGGTTGACGGGGTGAACGTGGTCAGCGGCGAAACGGCATCCACCAGCCAGAGGGGCTACGTCATCGGCCCGTGGCAATCGCTGAGCATACAGGGTTGGCGCAAGAGCCTGGCGCGCGTCGCTGCTTTCTACTTCACGGATCTAGACAATGCCTATGCGACGCGGACGGACCGGCCGGACGACATCGGGGCAATCGGCGTCGCGGTGTTCCGCCGCAAGGCGCCACCCCCAGCCGAGTTGGAACAACCACAATTGCGCAAGGAGGCGCCCAGCGATGGCCGCCTCCGCCGGCAGGCGCCCGAGGATTCCCCCGGACGCAGTGAAGCGCCGCTGTCGTCCCAGAACGCGGACGGGGGTGTCGCCGCCGACAGTGCGGTGCGACCGGCCCCGTCGACTCCCGTCGAGCCAAGCATTGGCACTGGACATGGTCGCAGCCAGACCTCGCACGCGCGTTACGTGAGTTTCGAGCGCGAGTCGGAGGTACCCAACGAAGTCACCGTGTTGCGCTACGACACGCGCGCAAACTTGGTGGCACGCGGGATCATCGGCACCCTACCACGCGAGCCGAACCCTTTCCCTGCCCGCTTCGTGCCCGACCCACCTCCTCGGTGACGAGCTATGCTGAGTTGCGCCGCGGGGATATGCGCCTCGCGTATACTCCCGCGGCCATGGAGGCGAGGCCGTCGGACGAGGATTTGATGTTGCGCTTCAGCGGCGGCGACGCCGCCGCATTCGATGCGCTCTACGCGCGCCACCGCGGCGGTGTGTTTCGTTATCTCTTGCGCCAATGCCGGAACCAGGCTGCCGCCGAGGAACTATTCCAGGACATCTGGATGAACCTGGTGCAGGCCCGCACTCGTTACCGCGTGGAAGCGAAGTTCACGACCTATCTCTATACGCTGGCGCACAACCGCTTGATGGATCACTTCCGACGCGGCAAGGGAGCGGAGCTGGTGTCGCTGGATCAGGAGGGAGGCGATGCGCTAGAAATCCCAGGTTCGTCGGCGGTGCAGCCAGAACGGGCAGCCCAGTCGCGTCAACAGGCCAGACGGCTGATGGAACTGGTGGCGGCGCTACCCGCCGCGCAGCGCGAAGTCTTTCTGATGTACGAGGAGGGCGGGCTCAGTCTGGAACAAATTGCCGCGGCGACTGGCGCTAACCGTGAGGCGGTCAAGAGCCGTCTCCGCTATGCGCTAGCCAAACTACGCGATGGGATGAAGGACCACCTGTGAGCGCGGATACGCCCAACGATCGCGATCTGGAAGAACTGTTGGCCGAGGCGGCCGCGCTAAGGCAGCAATACCGCGTGGCATCGCAGGAGGAGCCGTCGGTGGCGCTCGACGAGGCCATCCGAGCTGCTGCTCGACGCGAAGTTAGGGCGCGCCCGCTGATGATTGGTTCTGGATTCGGAGGTTCGTGGCGCGTCCCAGCCTCCATCGCTGCCGTCGTCGTGGTGAGCGTGACGGTCGCCGTGATGGTGTCACCGCATGACCCGCAATTGCGTGCCACTAGGGAAGGGCCTTCGTCAGGGCTCCCTGCGACCGTCGGAGCACCCAAGGACCAGGCTGAGCCGGCACGCGGCGATCGCACGGCGAACGAGCAACCCAAAGTCGACCCCACGAAAGCTGCACCGCAGGCTCGCCCGTCAGCAGCGGTTCCTGCGCCTTCTTCTCCGGCGCCGGCCGAAGCCCGCATCGAGAAGTCCGAGTTGCCGGCAAAGATTGAGAGCCCTATCGCTCGAACCGCATCGGAGCGGGAGGAACTGCTCCGTACGCAGACCCCGGCGAAAACAGCGTTGCCCGCGGAGGCAGAAGCCTTGGCCCCAACAATGGCAGCCAAGACTACGGCGGCTCCGCCCGCCGCAGAGCCAGCCGCAAAGGCTACAGCGGACGGGACGGTGTCTGAACAGCCGTTGACCAAAAAGAGGGCGCAGTCGAATTTCGCTGAGGCCGAGTCGAAAGCTTCACCTTGGGAGAAGGATCCGCAGACTTGGCTGGCACACATCGAAGAGCTACGGGCGGCGGGGCGGATGCAGGATGCCGAAGCCAGCTTCCGGGCCTTCCGCGGCCGCTATCCGGACTACCAGCTGCCGCACGGTTTCGTGCCGCCCGTTCCTCCAGTCTCGAACTGAGGTTCTGACACTGCGTAGGTGAGCCGCCATGGCACGGGCGGACCGGAGAGGATCCGGCTGACTTCGGCGCTTGCAGTTAGTGCTCGCTGACTTCCCGTATTGCCAGGCCAGAAACAGAACGGCGTCAGGCCATGGCCTGACGCCGTTTGAAGGTACCCTGTCTCAGGCCGTTTTCTTCCGCGGCGTAACCACAGTGGCGGCAGCCGTCTGCGCGTTGGACTCGGCGATGGCAGCCATCTGCTTGGTCGCCTTGAGCACCGATTCATACATGGTGCTGGCCGATTGGATAGCGGACTTCACCGCGGCCACTGCACCCTCAGAGCCGGCAGGTGCGTTCTTGAGCGCCCCGTCGAGTACGCCCGCGACGTTCTTGTTCAACTCGCTTAGCTGCTCCTCGAGCAGCGAGGTGATCTCGGCCTGGGTCGTTGCGGCAACCTCATACACGCTTTTGGCATAAGCCTGTGCTTTCTCCCAGGTGGGCTGGGACAAGCTTCCACCGATGGCCGCTAGCTCGCTGGCGTCCCTCACTGCGCCCAACTGCTTGGCTGTCTTCACGCCGTCGGCAAACGCACTCTTGGCGGCCTGAAATTGCAGTCCAGCAAATTTTTCGACCGTCTCCGATGTGATCTCGGCAAACTTCAGTGTCGCCTCAAGCTGCGACCGATTGAGCGCAACCAGTTGATCGTTGATCTGTACCATAAACTTTCTCCTTTAAATTTAAGACTTTTAGTCTCGCCCTACTGGCTTCCGGGTGGCTTTGCTGCATTGCACAATCGCATTATAGAGATCACCTTGACCATGTCAAGCTAAATCTGCTGCGATGCAGCAAAATGCAGGTCCAGAGCACGCAGCAGCGTGCTCACCCCGGACCAAGATCAGGTCTATTGCACTGAGGGTGGAGATGCGGGCTAGGTCGATGAGTCCCGCCAGAACCGAACTTAGGCCCTCAGCTTCAGGGCTAGCGTCATTCCGTCCCCGATCGGGACGAGACTGATCCGCACACGGCTGTCCTTAGATAGGCGCTGATTGAAGGCGCGGATCGATGCGGTGTCCGCGTCGTTGACTTTCGGGTCGGCGGGACGACCGGACCACAAGGTGTTATCGATAGCAATGAGACCTCCAGGGCGAAGCAGGGCGAGCGAACGCTCGTAGTAGCCCCAGTAGTTTTCTTTGTCGGCGTCGATGAAGGCGAAGTCGTAACTTCCGCCCTGGCCGTGCGCGACCAGGCGGTCCAATGTTTGGAGAGCAGGGGCCAGGTAGAGGTCGATCTTTTTCTCGACCCCAGCCTCTTCCCAGTAGCGCCTTGCGATCGAGGTCCATTCCTCGCTGACGTCGCAGGCGGTGATGTGGCCATCGGGCGCAAGCGCAAGTGCAACGATGAGCGAGCTGTACCCGGTAAACACGCCGACCTCGAGGCACCGCTTGGGGTTCAGCGCCTGTACCAATAGCCACAGCAGTTGTCCCTGCTCGGGCGCGATCTGCATCACCCCCATCGGGAGCTTGGCGGTCTCGGCGCGTAGACGCTTAAGAATCGCCGGCTCGCGCAGGGACACCGACAGCAGGTAGTCATGGATCTTATCCGGCAGGCCGATGGTTTTGTTGGACATGAGGGTTGTTAGAATCTCGATTGTGCTGCCAATGCTAGCACTAGAGGCACGGGCAGCGATGCATTGGAAGATCTGAAGGTGGATTGCGACCCGTTATGTGCCAGCTGCTGGGGATGAACTGCAACGTCCCGACCGATATCTGCTTCTCTTTCACCGGCTTTCACCGACGCGGGGGCGCCACTGACCAGCATTCGGACGGCTGGGGTATCGCCTTTTTCGAGGGTCGGGGATGTCGCCTGTTCCTAGATCCTGTGCCCGCCGTGCACTCACCGGTGGCG
>JBGPPC010000006.1:0-35542 GCA_041488355.1 Gammaproteobacteria bacterium | reverse complement strand
GCTGTAAACCAAATGAAGATCCCGAAGGCGGCGGCCTGAGCGAGCAGGGTCAAATTGATGTTCATGGGTGTCTTCTAGCTGGCTGAATCCCTGACGGCCGACAAACGCTATTGCGTGATGACGGCAAGCAGAGGGTTTCCGAACGCAAACAGCATGGCCAAGCCAACGCCGATGATGAACGACGCGTCGATCAGACCAAGCAGGAGGAACACCTTGGCCTGTAGCTGAGGAATGAGCTCGGGTTGACGCGCCGCGCCCTCGAGAAACCGGCTGCACATGATGCCTACGCCGATACAAGCGCCGGCGGCGCCCAGCCCGATCATGAGGCCGATACCAATCCCGGTGTACGCCTGGATCATCGCCAACAGTTGCAATTTGTCCACGTTTGTGTCCTTTCTGGATCTAAGGTTAGAAGTGATCGAAACAAATTAATGAGTTTCGTGCGCCATTGAGACGTAAACAATGGTCAGCATCATGAAGATGTAGGCTTGGAGCACGACGATCAGAATGTGGAAGATCGCCCAGCCAGCACCAAGAAGCGAGCCGAAGAATGTCCCCGCGAGACCCGTCGCCGCCCACAAGCCTATCAGCAAGAAAATAATCTCGCCGGCATACATGTTTCCGTACAAGCGCAACGACAGCGACAACGGCTTTGACAAATACTCGACCAAGTTGAAGAGCAGATTGGCCGGCCAAAGCAGGGGATTTGAGCCGAAGGGTGTGCAGAAGAGTTCGTGCATCCAGCCACGCAGACCCTTGACCTTGATGCTGAAAAAGATCATCAACGAGAGCACCGAAAGGGACAGGGCGAAGGTCGTGTTGACGTCGGCGGTAGCGACCTGCCGCCAATAAGGCAGGTGAAGCACGTGCTCGTAGAACAGGCCAGTAATATCAACTGGGAGAAAATCCATGGCGTTCAGAAGAAGGACCCAGACGAAGACCGTGAGCGCCAGCGGCGCGATGAAAGCATGCCGGTCGCCATGGAAAATGCCTTTCACTTGGTCATCGACGAAGCTGAACGCGAGCTCGACAAAGGCCTGGCGCTTATTCGGGACACCGGAAGTCACGCCCCGCACGATCCACCAAAGGGTACCGAACCCGATTATGCCCAGGACCGCGGAGACCACCACGGTGTCAACATTCAGGGTCCAAAACGAGCCGTGGCCAATCGGGTGCGTCAGATTGGTCAGATGGTGCTTGATGTAACTGGTTGCTGTGAGCTCTTCGGCGGCCATTCTATCGATGCCAGTTAACCCGCGATGTAGCGGTAAGACGAGTTACGATTCGCGTACAAAAAAAGCCATTCCGAAAATCAGGATCGAAATCGCGAACGACCCGATAAGACCAACCGCGACGACGTCCTTGTAGGTCGCAAACACGAGCCACAACAAGACCACCGCGACCAAGACCTTAGCCGCCTCGGCCCGAAAAGCCGTGATTAGAGTCCCTGCAAGCGAGTTCGATTTGCTCAGGGAGACAACGATCGAGAACGACAGTCCCGCGCAGATGCTGACCAAGCCCCCCAGCATCGCAGACGCAGCGCCGTGAACCCCTGTTAGCAGACCCAAGACCAGCGTCATGGCACCGGTCGCAATTATCTGCCAGCGTTGGACGGTTCGGATCGCCTTGCTCTGCACGAGAAACATCTTGCGACCTTAGCCCGCCCCAGCGCAAAGTTTGCGATTTTAATCAGCTTGCTCCACGCCCGTCAACGCAATCTCGCAACGCAGCAGACCTGGTTTGGGTCATCTACGAAGACGGCTCAGTACAGTATCGAGCTGATCCAGGCTCGCATACTGGACTATGAGTCGGCCTGCGCCCTTCTTTCGCGCCACGATCGATACTTTTGTCCCCAGATGCTCAGAGAGTTCCTCCTCAAGCGCAACCAAGTCGCGGTCGCGCAGCGGACTCTTGCGGGATTTAAGCGCAGACAGGGCCTGTCCGACCAGATGTTCGGCCTGCCGAACCGAGAGATCCTTCGCTACCACTAGGTTGGCTAGCTCGATTTGCTTGGCGCCGGACAGTGCCAGAAGGGCGCGCCCGTGGCCCATATCCAGCCGGCCGTGCAGAACCAGGTCTTGCACCGGCTTGGCAAGAGTCAGTAGACGAAGAAGGTTGGTGACCCCGCTGCGCGAGCGACCGACGGCCTCTGCCGCCGCCTCGTGGGTCATGCCGAACTCGTCGATTAGGCGTTGGATGCCGGCCGCCTCTTCGATCGGATTGAGGTCTTCGCGTTGAATGTTTTCAATCAACGCCATGGCCAAAGCCAAGTCATCGCGGACTTCCCGCACCAACACCGGAATGGCGTCCAGACCAGCGAGCTTCGCTGCTCGCCAGCGGCGCTCGCCGGCGATGATCTCGAAGTGCCCATCGCTGAGAGGACGCGCGAGGATGGGTTGGATCACTCCCTGGACCTTGATCGATTCCGCCAACTCAGCGATCGCGCCCGAATCCATTTGCGTCCGGGGCTGATATTTGCCGGGGCGCAGCTGAGTAAGTGCCACGTTCAGCAGCTGCTCGTGCGGTTGCGCCTCGTCTCCGCCAAGCAGCGCATCCAAACCACGTCCAAGACCCTTGACTTTAGCCATGGGCATTGCGCGCCGGTTTGGACAACATCTCCCCCGCGAGAGCCAAGTACGCCAACGCGCCCTTGGACTGCCGATCGAGAGCAATAACTGGGACTCCGTGACTCGGAGCCTCGGCCAGTCGCACGTTACGCGGGATCACAGTTCGGTAAACCTTGTCACCAAAGTGCTGCTGCAGCTGGTCGGACACCTGTTGGGCTAGCGTGTTGCGGGGATCGTACATGGTGCGCAGCAGACCTTCGATCTCCAGGGTCGGGTTGAGATGAACGCGTACCTTCTTGATTGTCTGCACTAGGTCCGACAGACCCTCGAGCGCGTAGTACTCGCATTGCATGGGAATCATTACCGCATGAGCAGCACAAAGACCGTTAACGGTCAAGAGGTTGAGCGCAGGCGGACAGTCGATCAGGATGAAGTCATAGTGATCCTCAGTCTCCTTGATGGCCTCCTTCAGGCGCGTTTCCCTCTCCGGCATGTTCACCAGCTCTACCTCTGCCCCGGCCAAGTCGCGGTTCGCGGGCACTAGGTCGTAGTTGGCATCGACTTTCAGCTTCACTCCCGTTAACGGCTGCGCTCCAAGCAGGACGTCATAGACGCTGGCGCGTACTCCACGCTTGTCCACTCCGCTGCCCATGGTCGCGTTGCCCTGCGGATCCAGGTCGATCAACAGAATACGGCGCCCGGCGAGCACCAGACTGGCAGCCAAATTGATGCTAGTGGTGGTCTTTCCCACGCCACCCTTTTGATTCGTGACCGCCAGGATCCGCGCCATCACGCTTGACCGGTGTTTTCGGGTTGTAGGAGCACGAGGTGCCGGCTGGCGCGCAACCCGGGAACATCCAGAGCCACAACCTTTTGGATGCGTATTTCTGAGCCGAGTTGGGCCAGTTCTTCGTCCGGATGAATCCCCTTCATCGCTGCCAAGACGCCCCCTGAACGGCACAGATGCCGTGCGGTATCCACGAAACCGGCCAGATCTGAGAAGGCCCGGGAAATGACAATATCGAAACGCTGGTCGGGACGCCAATGCTCTGCGCGATCCGTCACAACCTGAGTGTTTTCAAGGTTCAACTCCAACACGGCTTGCCGCAGAAACGCAGCTTTCTTGTGGTTGCTGTCGAGGAGGGCAAATGCCCATTCCGATCTGGCGAGGGCCAGAGGTATCCCTGGCAAACCCGCTCCACTACCCACGTCCACCACTGAAGTTCCCTCAAGATGAGGGAGTACAGCTAGGCTATCCAGTAAGTGATGACTCACTAATTTTGAGGGCTCCCGAATCGCCGTGAGATTGTAGATGCGATTCCATTTCGATAGCAGACGGAGATATTGTAAAAGACGGCTTCGGGCCTCCGCTGACAGCGTCAAACCTAGGCCGGCGAGACCGTGGTCGAGCTGGACCCCGGCGTTCATTCCTGCGGGGCGTTGTGCCTCGGCCGCCCTGCAAGACGGGGCGCCCCCTGGGGTCTAACCACCTCCGGAAGATTCAGCCCACGCTTAAGATGTACAAGCAGCAGAGAAATCGCAGCTGGTGTCACTCCAGAGATGCGTGTTGCCTGCCCCACAGTCTCGGGCCGATGTTGGTTCAATTTCTGTTGGACTTCGATAGAGAGCCCGCGCACGACCTTGTAGTCAAGATCAGGAGGAAGCCTGGTCATTTCATGCGCTTGGCGACGCGCAACTTCCTCCCGCTGGCGATCAATATAGCCTTCATACTTTGTCTGTATTTGAATCTGCTCCGAAGCCCGATCATCGCTCAATCCAGGCCCCACTCCGGGCAGCGTCATGAGGGTGTTGTAATCAACGCCTGGTCTCCGAAGCAGATCCTCCGCTGTGTATTCCCGCTCAAGGATACAACCGAAGACACTTTCCATCTGCATTTGTGTCAGTACCTTCGGATTAACCCACGCCGTGCGTAATCTCTCGGTCTCTCGTTCAATCTGCTCCCGTTTGCGCTGGAATGCCGTCCATCGCGCCTCGTCGACCACACCGAGGCGCCGCCCAATTTCGGTCAGACGCAGGTCCGCGTTATCCTCGCGTAGGCTAAGGCGATATTCGGCGCGGCTGGTGAACATGCGATAGGGCTCGCTGACACCCCGCGTGATCAAGTCGTCTACGAGTACACCTAGATAGGCCTCGTCTCGCCGCACGCTCCAAGCCGGGCGGCCAGCAGCCTGCAGCGCAGCGTTGATACCAGCGAGGAGCCCTTGGGCGGCCGCCTCCTCGTATCCGGTTGTGCCGTTAATCTGCCCAGCGAAAAACAGCCCGTCTATGGCCTTAGTCTCCAGCGACGATTTCAGACCTGTCGGGTCGAAGTAATCGTATTCGATAGCATATCCGGGCCGTGTGATATGGGCGTGCTCCAAGCCCTCGATGGAACGCACCAATTCCAGTTGAACATCAAACGGGAGGCTGGTCGAGATGCCGTTGGGATAGACCTCACGCGTAGTCAAGCCTTCCGGTTCCAGAAAAACCTGGTGACTATCCCTCGTTGCGAATCGCACCACCTTGTCCTCAACAGACGGGCAGTAGCGTGGGCCCACACCTTCAATTACCCCCGTATACATGGGAGAGCGGTCCAGACTCCCTCGGATGATGGCATGGGTCCGAGGGTTGGTGTGCGTCACCCAGCATGAGACCTGGGCAGGATGGCACTCACGGCGGCCGAGAAAGGAGAAGATGGGCGTCGGCCTATCGCCCGGCTGCTCAGTCAGTCCACGATAGTCAATGGTTCGGCCGTCGAGGCGCGGAGGGGTTCCAGTCTTCAAACGCCCTACCGGTAGCGCGAGCTCTCGCAACCTTTTCGCTAGGCCTAAGGACGGGGGTTCACCAGCGCGGCCACCTTGATGCTGTTTGAGTCCAACGTGCATCAATCCCGACAGAAATGTTCCCGTAGTCAGCACGATCGCACGAGCGCGGAATTCGACACCGAGTTGGGTGAGGACGCCAACCAAGCGGCCACTTTCAAACAGAAGGTCCTCTACGCTCTGCTGAAAAATCCAAAGATTGTCGCTACCTTCCAGTTGGGTGCGAATGGCCTGTTTGTAGAGCAGGCGATCCGCTTGCGCGCGCGTTGCCCGAACCGCGGGACCTTTGCTAGCGTTAAGGATGCGGAACTGAATGCCGGCCTCGTCAGCGGCACAGGCCATGGCCCCACCGAGCGCATCGATCTCCTTGACCAAATGACCCTTTCCGATCCCACCGATGGAAGGGTTACAGGACATCAGCCCTAGGGTTTCGATGCTCTGCGTCAGCAGAAGAGTCCGCTGCCCCATGCGGGATGAAGCCAACGCGGCTTCGGTTCCAGCATGGCCACCACCAACCACAATAACATCGAGATCTTGCGCAAGAGCCATTGGGAAAGGTGGAGCCGAGAGGGCGCAAATCATACCGCAACCTGCCTTGGCTAGCGAACGTCTGACGTTGTTCCACGTGGAACAGGCCCGATCCCCTGTTCCACGTGGAACAACCCCCTATTTGCCTATGCAAAACTTGGAGAAGATTTCACCGAGCAAGTCATCGGCCGTGAACTCACCCGTGATATCAGACAGTGCAAGCTGCGCGAGACGAAGGTCCTCTGCGGCGAGGTCTAGCTGATTCAGGGAGCCTTCGGCGTTTTGGACATGTGCGACCGCCCGCGCCAGGCCATCAAGATGCCGCTCGCGGGCAAGGAACACTCCTTCAACTTCAGCCAGGCGCCCAGCCGCCTCGAGTATTGCCGAACGCAGGAGCTCGAGTCCAGCTCCCGTTTTAGCAGATACCTCGACTTCCATATAACCACTTCGCTCCCGTTTGGCCGGCTGACGATGAACTAAGTCTATCTTGTTCAACACCCTGATTCGCTTGGTCTTAGCCGGAATTTCAGCCAGTCTCCAATCCTCATCGGCACGCTTCCCAAGCCCAGCGTCGTCAACCAGCAACAACAAGTCTGCATCTTGTACCGCCCTCCGCGTCCGGTCGATACCCAGCTGCTCAACAGTGTCCTGCGTCTCCCGTAAGCCGGCTGTATCAACGAGTTGGATCGCCATTCCGTCCAGCAAAACTTCGCTACGAACGATGTCCCTCGTTGTTCCCGGAACCTCGGTGACAATCGCTATGTCGTCGCCAGCCAACCGATTGAGCAAACTGGATTTCCCCACATTTGGCGGGCCGATCAAAACGATTTGGATGCCCTCCCGCAGCAGGCTCCCGGATGCGGAACGTACCTGTAGTGCTGTGAGTTTGTCCCGAAGATGCCGAAGATCCTGCGCCGTTCTTCGATCGTGATGCATGATGCCGGTGTCTTCCTCTGGGAAATCGATCCAAACTTCAACTTGCACGCGCAAAGTCGTGAGTTCAGAGACAAGCGCAATAATTTCCTGAGAGAACTCACCCTTCAGCGAGCGCATGGCGGCCCGAGCGGCTGCCTCGGAGCTGGCTTCGATCAGGTCGGCGATACTCTCGGCCTGCGCCAAGTCGACCTTGCCATTGAGAAAAGCGCGTTTGCTGAATTCCCCCGGCTGTGCCAGGCGTGCACCCAGTGCGAGGCACCGGCGCAGCAAAACCTGCAGCACAGCAGGACCCCCATGACCTTGCAGCTCGAGGACGTCTTCTCCCGTGTAGGACCGCGGGCCCGGGAAGAACAGCGCAATCCCGGTATCCAGAGCCCGGCCGCTGGAATCTAGAAAGTCAGTCAGAACTGCGCTTCGTGGCGCTATCGGCCGGCCGAACAAGGGCTGCATGAACCGAGACAGGCGAGGCCCCGAGAGACGAACGATCCCTATAGCAGCTCGGCCGCTCGCCGTGGCGATCGCCGAAATGACGTCAGCTTCCGTCATGAGCGGTCTTCGCCCGCTCAAGCACGTGTGTGATCCGCCACTGCTGGGCGATGGACAGAATGTTGTTCACGAGCCAATACAACACCAGGCCAGACGGAAAGAAGAAAAAGAATACGCTGAAGGCGATAGGCATAATCTTCATCAGCTTAGCCTGCATCGGATCCGGGGGAGTCGGATTCAGCCAAGTTTGGATGAACATCGTAGCGCCCATCAGGACTGGAAGGATGTAGTAGGGGTCGGGCCGTGAGAGATCGTGAATCCAGAGCACGAACGGAGCTTGACGTAGTTCCACGCTCAAGAGCAGGGTCCAATAGAGGGCGATAAACACCGGGATCTGCACTACGATCGGCAGGCAGCCGCCTAGAGGATTGATCTTTTCCGTTTTGTACAACTCGACCATAGCTTGATGCATGCGCTGACGGTCGTCGCCACGTCGCTCTTTCAAGCGCTGCAGTTTCGGCGCAAGAACCTTCATCTTGGCCATCGACTTATAACTCGCAGCGGAGAGAGGATAGAAAATCAGCTTGATGATGACGGTAAGAAGAATGATGGCTACGCCCCAGTTCCCGACTACTTTGTGAATCTCGTTCAAGACCCAAAACAACGGAACAGCGAGCGGCCGCAACCACCCGTAATCCACCGTCAGCTCAAGACCCGGCGCAAGTGTCTTGAGCAGCGCCTGCTCCTGCGGACCTGCATACAACCGAGACAGGGCCACGGTGGTTTGGCCCGGCTCGAGCCGGCCCAACTCTAATATCACACCTGCGGTAAACCGCCCATCGTTAGGCTGGTTCTGGACGACATACTCCCGCCATTCGCCCGGCTTCGGTAACCATGCACCGAGAAAATAGTGTTGCGCGATGGCAATCCATCCGTCCTCAGCTGGTTTGGGTAAGCTGACTTTGTTCTTGACGATGTCATCGAAGGAAGCCTTGTGCAGCTTGTCTTTCTCTGTATACACCTCCACTCCATTGAACACTGGCACCATCTTCGAATCGCCGGCAGGTGGCTTTGTGTCGCGCAGGAGTTGAAAATAGGCGAACGGTTCAACGACTACGGCGCCAGTGTTAGTGGCCTCGAAGGCTACGTCGACAACATAGCTGTCACGATGGAACACATAAGTCTTGACGAGTTGCACGCCATTTTCTGCTGCTGGCTTTAGTCGTACCGTTATGGCGTCGGCGCCCGGGCTAAGCTCATAAGAGCTCTGGACCGCCTTGAACAATGCATGGTGATCCGGCAGCTTCAATCCCTTCTTCTCGAGTAGTCCACTCTGCGTAATGTAAAGACTCTGTTCGTTCTCCTCGTGCAGCAAGACGAAATTCAGCTTCTGATCAAAAGTGTCCCTGTACTTCGTCAATTCCAGTCTGCGCAGATCTCCACCATCCGTATCGATTTCTGCGACTAGAACATCGGTTGCCACGCGGATCCGTTCGCCCCGAGTAAGCTTGGGATCGGTCGGGCGCGGCGATGGTGTGGTTTGACCCAGCCCAGCGGTCGGAACTGGCGGTGCCGTATCTCTTGGCGTTGTCGTCGCGGGCACTACGGGCGCGGCAACTTTCTGGTGGTCGCGAACCCACGCATCGACCAACAAGAACACGGAGATCGCAAACACCATCCCCGCGAATATCCTAAAACTGTCCATGCGTCAGCGTCGGTCGTGACTGCCGGGCACCGGGTCGTAGCCGCCGGGATTCCAAGGATGACAGCGGATCAGACGTCTAATCCCGAGCCACACGCCCCGCATTAACCCATGGCGCAAAATCGACTCCTCTGCATAATGCGAACAGGTGGGATGGAACCTGCAACTGGGTCCGAGAAGCGGACTAACGCTTACTTGGTAGACGCGGATCAAGCCCGCTGCAACGCGCTTCATCTGATTGCGGCGGCCAGCAATGCGCGCAGCTCCTCACGCGCTGCGACCACCTCATTGCGCGACAGAACGCGTCGCGGACGCACTAACAAATCGAAGCCTCCCAGTTCGTGCTGCTGGCGCCGGAAGGTCTCCCGGACTAGGCGTTTCAACAGGCTGCGATCCACCGCCCGCCTTGCGACGCGTTTGCCTACTACTATCCCAAGGCGTGCAAACCCCTCGCCGTTGAGCGCTGCCTGTACGAGGAAGCGCTCACTTCTCGCAGCGCGCCGCGAGCGCAGGAGGACACCAAACGCTGACCCTCCTGCCAAACGAGCACGGCGGTGGAAAGTCTCAGACCGCAAGCCGCTTGCGGCCTTTGGCGCGGCGGTTATTAAGAACTTTGCGACCACCCAGGGTCTTCATACGTGCCCGGAACCCATGTGTACGTGCGCGGCGAACTTTAGATGGCTGATATGTGCGTTTCATCTTGATCGAGAAAGGATGCGGGGAAAAAGCGTGGTATTAGATGGTGGAGCGACCATGCTTGTCAATCGCCCCAGGGACCACAGCGAGCTGTGGATAACTTGGAGCCGGGTGGGTAGAATGCTGGGTTCCGCTGAGACGGAGACCGCAGTCCAATTTATCCAACCGACCCACCATGGACGGCCTCTGGGACCACTGCCTAAGGCATTTCGAAAAGGAATTGCCGCCCCAACAATTCCGAACCTGGATCCAGCCACTCCAAGCTTTGTCGCGGGATCGCGTACTAACCATTACTGCGCCCAATCGATTTGTCTTACAGTGGGTCAAAGACCGCTTCCTGCCGGTTATCGAACAACTCACCCGCGAGGCGGCTCCACATCGCGTCGCCGTTGTGCTGCAACTGGCCGACAATCCTCCAGGCAGCGCATCCGGTGCCTCTCGACCACTGCCGAATCCGCCTGCTACGGAATCGGTCAAACCCAAGGTACGAGAGCATACTCGCCTGAACTCTTCTTTCAGCTTCGACTCCTTCGTTACGGGTAAGGCAAATCAGCTCGCGCGCGCCGCCGCGTTACAAGTCTCCGAGCACCCTGGTACGGCTTACAACCCGCTCTTCATTTATGGCGGCGTCGGCCTAGGCAAGACGCATCTCATCCAGGCGATCGGCAATCTCGTCCACGATCAGAATCCGCAGGCCAAGATTCGGTACATCCACGCGGAGCAGTATGTGTCAGATGTCGTCAGGGCTTATCAGCACAAGGCATTCGACGGATTCAAACGGTACTACCACTCCCTGGACCTCCTCCTGATCGACGATATTCAGTTTTTCAGCGGCAAGAACCGCACACAAGAAGAGTTCTTCTACGCGTTCAACGCACTGATTGACACGCACAAGCAGGTGATCATCACGTGCGATACGTATCCCAAGGAGATTGCCGGAATGGAGGATCGGTTGATCTCGCGCTTTGGCTGGGGATTGACCGTGGCCATTGAGCCGCCAGAGCTCGAGATGCGAGTCGCGATCCTGATCAAGAAAGCGGAAGCGGAAGGCGTGCGTCTGCCCGAGGACGTTGCTTTCTTCATCGCCAAGCACATCCAATCCAACGTACGCGAACTGGAGGGCGCTCTGAAGCGCGTGCTGGCGTACTCCAACTTTGCTGGCCAACCGTTATCAGTCGAGCTTGCTCGCGAAGCTCTCAAGGATGTGCTCGCCATTCAATTCCGCCAGGTCTCCGTAGAGAATATTCAGAAGACAGTTGCCGACTACTACAAGATCAAAGTCTCGGAGATGTATTCCAAGAAACGCTCACGCAACGTTGCCCGCCCGCGCCAGGTCGCGATGGCACTGGCGAAAGAACTCACCCAGTTGAGCTTGCCCGACATCGGGGATGCATTCGGAGGACGCGACCACACCACAGTGTTGCACGCCTGTCGCAAAATAGCAGAACTGAAATCGGAGAGTCCGGATATCAACCGCGACTTCGACGCACTGCTTCAGGTTCTAAGAAGTTAATGGCAGCTGAATAACATGTGGGTCGATTTGACCGGTTTATGGCTCGCTAAAACGATCCACAATTTATTCACAGCACAAACCAGGGTTGTCCCGTGGTTTGTAATCGGTCCAGCTTCTTTAACACCGGGCTGAAACGGAGTTTTCCACAGTTGCGCTGCGCTCTTATTAGTAATTATCAGGAACAATAAATAATGGACTTACAAGTAGACCGAAACCTCTTGCTCGTTCCACTACAGGCAGTGAGTGGTGTGGTGGAGCGTCGCCACACGCTTCCGATTCTGTCCAATGTGTTGTTGGAGATTGGCGCCGGAAAGCTTTCTGTGACAGCCACCGACCTGGAAATTCAGGTGGCGTCCGAAGCGGAGTCCTCTGACGCAAGTCAAGCTCAGGCCACTACGGTGTCGGCGCGGAAGCTGCAAGACATCTTGCGCTCGTTACCCGATGCAATGGTGGTATCGCTGCAGCTCCAGGACAAGCGCCTGCAACTGCGGGCTGGAAAAAGCAAGTTCAGCCTGCAGACGTTGCCCGCTCAGGATTTCCCAAAGATCGCAAGCGCCGGAGGGGCCGCAGCAGAAGTCCAGTTGCCGCAAAAGGAACTGAAGCGACTGCTGGCGTTGGTCCAATATGCCATGGCCCAGCAGGATATACGTTACTATCTCAACGGCCTGCTATTCTCGCTGCGCGAAGATGCGCTGGTAGTAGTAGCTACTGATGGCCACCGTCTAGCCCTGGCCAGTTTGGCGGTCAACTTGGGTTCCGCGAGGACCGAGGTCATTTTGCCCCGCAAGGCTATCTTAGAGTTGGCCAAGCTGCTGGGAGATACCGACGAACCGGTTTCGTTGAAGGTTCTAGAGAATCAAGTCAGCTTTGGTTTTGGACGCATCAGCTTCATCACCAAAGTAGTGGACGGCAAGTTTCCAGATTTCCAAAAGGTTGTTCCGAGCGGGTACAAGAAGCGGTTCGTACTCGACCGGTTGACCCTGCAGCAGGCTCTGCAACGCGCGGCGATCCTGTCCAACGAGAAATTTAGAGGTGTGCGCTGGGTGCTGACTAACAACAGCCTGCGCATTATCTGTACCAACAGCGACCAGGAAGAGGCAGAGGAAGAATTGGAAATTAGCTACACCGGCGATGCGCTGGATGTTGGGTTCAACGTGAGCTACCTTCTCGACGTCCTGGCCAACGTCCAGTCGCCGGAGGTGGAGTGCGCCTTAGGCGACTCCAACAGCAGCATGTTGATAACTATACCGGGCAACGCCGACTTCAAGTACGTCGTCATGCCGATGCGGATCTAACCACAATACGCGAGCGATGGAGCCACTTCCAACCAACGGAACGTCCGACTATACGGCGGGTAGCATCAAGGTCTTGAAAGGCCTGGAGGCGGTGCGCAAGCGGCCGGGCATGTACATCGGAGACACTAGCGATGGCACTGGCCTGCACCACATGGTGTTCGAGGTTGTCGACAACGCTGTCGACGAGGCTCTGGCGGGCTACTGCGACGACATCAAGGTGACCATCCACTCCGACAACTCGATCACCGTAGTGGACAACGGGCGGGGTATCCCTACCGAGATTCACCCGGACGACGAACTCGGCCGTTCTACCGCTGAAATCGTAATGACCGTGTTGCACGCGGGCGGAAAATTCGACAGCAATTCCTATAAGATCTCCGGTGGCCTGCATGGTGTAGGTGTATCGGTGGTCAACGCACTGTCCGAGTCGTTGCGACTGACCATTCGGCGGGAAGGCCACGTGTATCAGATGGAGTTTCGCAACGGTGAGCCGGTCGCGCCGCTTAAGGAAATTGGCGCTACTGAGCGTCGTGGCACCGAGGTGCACTTCCAGCCCAGCGTCGAAGTCTTCGGCAACGTCGAGTTCCACTACGACATCCTGGCCAAGCGTTTGCGCGAGTTGTCCTTTCTCAACAATGGCGTGCGCATCGAGTTAGTCGATCAGCGCAACAACAAGGAAGAGGTCTTTCGATTCGCGGGCGGCATCCGGGGCTTCGTGGAATTCATCAACCGCACGAAGAATGTTTTGCATCCGCACATCTTTCACTCGTTGCGTGAGCGCGATGATATCGGCGTTGAAGTTGCGATGCAGTGGAACGATTCGTACCAGGAGTCGGTGTTGTGCTTCACCAACAACATTCCTCAGCGGGATGGTGGAACCCACCTGACGGCTTTGCGCGGCGCCATGACGCGAACGCTGAACCAGTTCATCGAGCAAAACGAGTACGCTAAGCGCGCCAAGATCGAAACCACCGGCGATGATATGCGCGAAGGCCTGACCTGTATCTTGTCGATCAAGTTGCCGGACCCGAAGTTCTCGTCCCAAACCAAGGACAAGCTGGTGTCCTCGGAGGTGCGTCCGGTGGTCGAGGAGATCGTGTCGGCCGCCCTGATGGATTTTCTGCTGGAACACCCTAGCGACGCCAAGATCATCGTCGGCAAGATCATCGAGGCGGCTCGAGCTCGGGAAGCGGCACGCAAAGCCCGGGAGATGACTCGCCGCAAGGGCGTGTTGGACGGGTTTGGGCTGCCCGGGAAGTTGGCCGACTGCCAGGAGAAGGACCCAGCGCTTTCAGAACTGTATCTGGTCGAAGGAGACTCTGCTGGCGGTTCCGCCAAACAGGGGCGGGATCGCAAGTTTCAGGCGATCTTGCCGCTCAAGGGCAAGATTCTCAACGTGGAACGGGCTCGCTTCGACAAGCTTCTGTCGTCGCAAGAAATCGCCACGTTGATCATCGCGCTGGGTACTGGCATCGGCAAAGAAGAATACCGGCCCGAAAAGTTGCGTTACCACCGGATCATCATCATGACGGACGCGGATGTGGATGGTTCCCACATCCGGACGTTGCTCCTGACTTTCTTTTACCGCCAGATGCCGGAGCTGGTGGAGCGAGGCCATATCTATATCGCCCAGCCACCGCTGTACAAAGTCAAACACGGCCGCGACGAGCGCTACCTCAAAGACGATCATGAGCTGAAGGACTACCTGCTGAGGTTGGCGTTGAAGGACGCCGAGCTGCATCGGGGTGATCAGCTGCCGCCGCTGACCAAGGAAGCCCTGGCTGAAGTCGCGCGCGAGTACATTTTGGCCGAGGCCGTTATCGAACGGCTCTCACCACGGGTCGATGCGGGAGTGCTGCATGCATTGATGCGCGGACCGGAATTGAATCTCTCCAGCGCCGAGACCGCCGCGGCTACCGCCATGGTCCTGGCGAGCGCTCTGGATGGACAGCACGTAACGATTGCACCGCGCTTTGATGAGAAAACAGAGTCGCACGTGCTGGTCGTCAGGAAAATGCAGCACGGTAACCTTCGCACCACCTATGTCGACCGCGATTTCGTCGAGAGTGGCGATTACGCACAGATTCGTAAGACCGCGAAAGTGCTCGAGGGGCTGTTGGGGCCTGACGCCTGGGTTCAGCGCGGCGATCAGAAGCGGCCGGTGAGCGATTTCCGCCAGGCGGTGGAGTGGCTCCTGGATCAAGCCCGCAGCGGTCTTACCATCCAGCGCTACAAGGGCCTGGGCGAAATGAATCCGACCCAGCTGTGGGAGACGACGATGGATCCGAAGTCGCGTCGCCTACTGCGCGCGCAGATCGAGGACGCCATTGCTGCGGACGAGATCTTTACGACGCTGATGGGGGATGTCGTCGAGCCACGACGCGCCTTCATCGAAGCCAACGCTTTGGGGGTTCGTAACCTCGACGTTTGAAGCTGGCTGCGGGTTCAGCGGCTCTTGCGGCGTGTGGTTGTTCCTGTTGCGCCCCGCGGGGCAGCAGCGCGCTTGGACGACTTTCCGCTCTTGCGAACTCTTTGCACGGGGACCGCTCCGCGCCGGCCATTTTGATCCGAGCTAGCCGGCATTGCGGTGGGCTTGCGTGCACCGCGCGCTTTGGTCGGCTTGCCCTTCGCCTTCGTCTGCCTCCCGCTGTTGCCTTGTTTTCTCGCTTCCAGGATCGTTAGTGCCTGCTCGAGCGTGAGCGCGGCTGGATCGTAGTCTTGGGGCACGGTCGCATTGATTCGGCCGTGCTTGATGTAAGGCCCATAGCGGCCGCTTAGCAGCGCGACCGGTTGCTGGTCTTGCGGATGCGGCCCTAAATTCTTGCCTGCCGGGCCGCGTGCGGTCTTCGGTGCAGACAACAGATCCACGGCCCGTTCCAGCGCGATGTCGTAAACGCTGTCGCTTTTCGGGATCGATTTGTAGGCGCCGTCGTGTTTGACGTAGGGGCCAAAAGGTCCAATGTTGGCAAGGACCGGCATACCCGTTTGCGGATGTTGTCCCAGCTGCCGTGGCAACGCCAAGAGCTTTAGCGCAGTCTCCAAGTCAGCGGTAGCGATCGGGGCCTTCTTCGGCCAGGCCGCGCGCTTGGGCTTGCTCTTGGCCTTCGGATCAGTAGGCCCAAGCTGGACGTAGTAGCCGTAGGGCCCGCGCATGAGCAGAACGTCAAGGCTGCTTTCCGGGTCTTTCCCCAGGTTCATCGGACCGTCAGCTAGCGCACCCCAGGGACGCGTGTAGTCGCAGTCCGGGTAGCGACCGCAGCCCACGAAGAGTCCGCGCCGGCTGTTCTGCAAATAGAGCTCGCCCTTCTTACACTTGGGACATTTCTCCCCGAGCGGACTGCCGCGCGCCACATCCTGTTTTTCCTCGAGCGTCGTGGAGAACGCGTCCCAAAACTCCTTCAGCACCGGCACCCAATCGCGCTTGCCGTCGGAGATGAAGTCGAGCTGATCCTCCATCCGAGCCGTGAAGTCATAGTCGATGTAGGGGTTGAAGTGCGCGCTCAGAAACCCGCTTACCAAGCGTCCCAGGTCGGTAGGCATGAAGCGTTTCTTATCCAGGTAGGCGTAGCCGCGGTCCTGCAACGTCGAGATGATGCTCGCGTAAGTGGAAGGGCGGCCGATTCCGTACTCTTCCAGGGTCTTCACCAGGCTGGCCTCGGTGTAGCGTGGAGGAGGCTGAGTAAAGTGCTGCTCGCCAAAAAGTCGGTCGATCGGGATAGACTGGCCTTCCTCCAGCTGCGGCAGCCGCTCCTCTCCTTCCTCGATAGTGTCGTCCAGGTCTTCTTTGTACACCGCAATGAAACCGGGGAAGACCAACGTTTGTCCGCTGGCCCGAAACAGCGTATCCGCGTGCCCGACGCGCAGGTCTACCCCCGTGGTGTCAAACCGCGCGGGCGCCATCTGACACGCGAGTGTCCGTTTCCAGATCATCTCGTACAGGCGGGCCTGGTCTGGAGTCAGGTGCGCGCGGACTTGATCTGGTGTCCGAGCGATGGCTGTCGGCCGAATGCCTTCGTGCGCCTCCTGAGCGTTCTTGGATTTGCTGCGGTACTGAACAGCGTTCTTGGGCAGATAGTCCGGCTTGAAGTGCTTGGCGATGTATTCGCGTATCTCGTGCAGTGCTTCGGCTGCGAGGTTGGTCGAATCCGTGCGCATATAAGTGATGAGCCCTACCGTCCCACCGCCGATTTCCACCCCTTCGTACAATTGCTGCGCGGTGCGCATCGCGCGGTCGGCGCTCATGCCGAGTTTGCGAACCGCTTCCTGCTGCAGAGTCGATGTGATGAACGGCGGCGACGGATAGCGCAGCTTCGGCTTGCGCTCGACCTTGACTACGGTCCCGCTGCCTTTGGCATTTTTGAGTATGTCGCTGACTACCGCCTGTTGCTGGCCGTCGGTTGTGATCGTGAACTGCTCGACTTTCTCGCCCTTGTATTGGCTCAGCCGCGCGCTGAACTTCTCCGTCCCTTTGTGGCTCTCGAGGTGGACAGTCCAGTATTCGCGGGTCTTGAAGCTCTCGATTTCCTGTTCCCGCTCGACGATCAGGCGCAGGGCCGGGCTCTGGACGCGGCCGGCGGAGAGGCTCGGGCCGATCTTTTTCCACAAAAGTGGGGAAAGATTGAAGCCAACCAGGTGATCGAGCGCGCGCCGCGCCTGCTGGGCGTTCACTAAGGGCATGGAGATCGCGCGGGGGTGCGCCACCCCATCCTTGACCGCGGATTCTGTGATTTCGTAGAACACGACGCGTTTGACCGGCCGATTCTTGAGCGACTTCTTGCCCTTCAAAATCTCGGACAGGTGCCAGGCGATGGCTTCGCCCTCGCGATCCGGATCGGTGGCGAGCAGGATCTGATCCGCGTCCCCCGCTGCTTTTGCGATGGCGTCCACATGCTTGGTGTTTTTCTCCACCAGCGCGTACCGCATGCGAAACCCATGGGCCGGGTCGACGGCACCCTCCTTCGCCTCGAGGTCGCGCACGTGACCATAGGACGCCAACACCTCGAAGTTGCGTCCCAGGTACTTCTTGAGCGTCTTCGCCTTGGATGGCGATTCGACAATGAGTAGGCTGCGGCCCATGCTGCAGGTGCACAAAAGAGGAGCGGCAGATGATAGGCACTCGAACCCACCAGCGCAAGCGCAAAGCTTGCGCAATGTGGCGGGGCATCGCGTCAGCGCATGCGTTGAAAGAGGCCGCCGGGGAGCCGG
This sequence comes from Gammaproteobacteria bacterium, assembly GCA_041488355.1. Classification (GTDB taxonomy): domain Bacteria; phylum Pseudomonadota; class Gammaproteobacteria; order Burkholderiales; family SHXO01; genus SHXO01. Next base: position 17,792 of record JBGPPC010000006.1, on the reverse strand, counting down.
CTTAGGTAGCCATCGAGCTCCAGCTTCAACAGGATGGCCGATGCAGTGTCGGGTGCCAACTGGGCGCGCTGGCAGATTGTGTCGGGGTCGACGGGCTCGAATCCCATGGCGGTGAGCACCGCTGACTCGTGAGGTTGCAGCGGCGGAGCCTCGTCCTCGGTTTGCGCTGACGCTGCGACCATCCCCAGCTCTTCCAGTACATCCTGCGCCGTTTCCACCAGTTTGGCGCCCTGCTTTATGAGCCAGTGGCAGCCCTTTGACAAGGGCGAGTGGATCGAACCTGGAACGGCGAACACTTCGCGGCCTTGCTCCGAAGCCTGACGCGCCGTGATCAATGATCCGCTGCGGAGTGCGGCCTCCACTACTAGGCAGCCACGCGTGAGCCCACTGATCACCCGATTACGACGCGGGAAGTTGGCCGCCAAGGGGGGAGTTCCAAGGGGGAACTCCGATACGAGCGCGCCCTCGGTCGCCAGCCGGTGTGCCAGCTCGCGGTTGCGCGCCGGGTATACCTTGTCCAACCCAGTGCCGACGACCGCCACGCTTGAAGAGGCGCCGCTCAACCCACCGCGATGCGCCGCGCTGTCGATTCCGAGCGCAAGCCCGCTGACGATGGTCAATCCGGCATCGCTCAAGACTTGCGCGAAGGCCTCGGCATCCCGTGTACCGCTTGGGGTCGCCGTGCGGCTACCTACGATGGCCAGTGCTGCCTGATCGAGCAGCTCTACGCGGCCTTTGATGAACAACAACAAGGGAGGATCAGCGGTCTCAAGCAGGGCGCGTGGATAACGCGGGTCGGCCAGGGTGAGCAAATGGTTCCCCCGCTCCCGCAGCCAGGCGACGCTCCGCTGCACCAGTCCCGTGTCGGCACCGGCGTGCAGAGCGGAAACAACGGATTCGCCGGCAGCCCTTACGAGTTCGCTGGACGAGGCTTCCAAAACTTCGCGCGGGCCGCCAAAAGCCCGCAGCAACTTGCGCTGGGTGGAGGGGCCGAGCTTAGGCGTCAGAGCAAGCCGCAGCCACGCGTCGGCATCTTCGGCTGGCTGATGTGCGTCCGCGCCGGGCATCGGCGCCGGGTCACGAGGGGTTTCTGACGACGTCGTTGATATTGACCGGACGGCGGGCAGTCATCACCAGTCCAAAAGATACTTTGTTGAACACGCGGTAGATCATTACCAATCCGTACTCTTCCTGGGGTAACGGCAGTATCTTGCCATCAACCGTAACGCTGCCCTGGTTGCGAAACAACGAAAGCACCTGTCCAGGCTCGAGCCCGTCGCGGATGCCGCGGTTCAGAATCACCATCGACATCGGCCCAATTTCGGACAACGTCTCACTGCTTCCGGCGATGACCTTGCCGACAATTTTCCGGTCCGGCGCGCGCGGCACGTAAGGGAGTGTTGGCAGCTCAGCCATGACGGCCAATCGATCGCCGCTGACGACCTCCTCGCGAGCTCGCACTATGCGTAGGGCAGAAACCTGGCCGAACGACTGAACCTCGACATCGCCGAGATATACTGCCTCTCGGCCGAGTGGTTCCTTGGTGTCTGGATCGAAAAACATCCGCCCGGGGTGATACACGTTCCAGAAGCTGCCTTTGCTTTTCTCGACTCCCACAGCGAAAGCGGTGTCGTTCGCGCTAAGCACCACCCGGCTTTCCATCCCAGCCACGATCTTCGGAGCCAGCGCCACGGATTCAGGGTCTACCACCAGTGAACGACTTAGAAACGGCGCGAGATCTTTGGCCGCGATGGTAGGAATGGCGGCTGCGAGAGCGCTCGATCGCAGCCGCGGTTCGAGCTTGGTTACTTGCAGCTCATAGCCATTCCAGCGTGACAGTCCACCGTCGGGCACGCCCTCGAGGCGCAGTCTCGGGGTGGCGCCGGAAAGGTCGAGGATGATCACTTCCCCGGGATAGATGAGATGTGGATTCTTGATTTCATCCTTGTTCATCCCCCAAACCTCAGGCCACTTCCAGGGGTTCTTGAGAAACCGGCTGGAAATTCCCCACAACGTGTCGCCGCGCTTTACCGTATAGCGCGCTGGCGGATTGTCCTGCAGCTTGATATCCGAGCTTGTTTCGGCTGGTGCAGCGGGCTCCGCCAGGCCGGTCAGAGGGGGCGTAGCGGCGTCCGGGACTGCCGGAGTCACGACCGCGTCCTTTATGGGCTCGTCCTCCGCAACAGCCCGGGTAGCGCCGAGCACGCAGACAAGCAGCAAAGGGAGAACCGATATAATTCTGGCCATTTACGCTCCCAGATTCGTCCGGACGCCTTGTAAACGCGCCGCCGCTTCGACTGCAGCGACCTTGAGAGTCCGCTTGATCATTACAATCTTGTTTAAATTCTGCACGTAGTACCCTCAATTGGCAAGAAAATTATGGCCTTGCTCCCGATCCTGCGCTACCCTGACGAACGCCTGCACACGCTGGCTGCGCCGGTGGAATCGGTTAACGGCGAAATCCGCCGCCTAATTGAGGACATGGCGCAGACAATGTATGCCGCGCCCGGCGTTGGACTGGCTGCCACGCAAGTTGACGTGCACAAGCAGGTCATCGTGATCGATATCTCTGAGGCCCGCGATCAACTGCTCGTACTCATCAATCCGGTGATCCTGAAAACCCATGGAATATCGGATTTTGAGGAGGGCTGTTTGTCTGTTCCAGGGATCTTTGAAAAGATCGAGCGCGCCGAGTGGATCAAAGTGCGCGCACTGGATAAGGTCGGACAACCGTTCGAGCTTGAAACGAGCGGACTCTTGTCGGTGTGCATTCAGCACGAAATGGACCACTTGCAGGGCAAGGTCTTCGTGGAGTACTTGTCTCGGCTCAAACAGACCCGCATCCTGTCCCGGATCAAGAAGCAGGAGAAGCAGCAGCGGCGGGCGTTGTGATGCGTCTGGCGTTCGCCGGCACACCTGCGTTTGCCGAGTCTGCGTTGCGTGCGTTGCTGGAGGCTGGGCACGAGGTGGCCCTGGTGTTGACCCAGCCAGACAGGCCGGCCGGTCGTGGGCTCAGGCCGCGTCCAAGCGCGGTGAAGGCACTGGCCCTGGAGCACGGGCTTCCGCTAGCTCAGCCCGCGACGCTCAAGTCGAACCAGGTGCTGGAGGCTCTGCGGGCAGCACAGGTTAGAGCCATGGTGGTAGCTGCGTATGGTTTGATTCTGCCACCGTCGCTGCTCGAGCTATTCGACTTTGGCTGCATCAACATTCACGCGTCGCTGCTGCCGCGCTGGCGCGGCGCTGCGCCGATTCAGCGCGCCATCCTGGCAGGGGACAGCGAAACGGGCATCAGCATCATGCACATGGAAGCCGGACTGGATACCGGCTCCGTTTATCTCAGGCAGAGCGTGCAGATCGAGCGGGACGACACAGCTGGCTCTTTACACGACAAGCTTGCGGTGCTGGGCGGCTCTTGCATAGTGCGAGCGATGGCCGCGCTTGAAGCTCGGCAGATTCACGCCGACCCTCAGTCCGATCAGGGCGTCAGCTACGCAAACAAGATCGAAAAGCACGAGGCCATGATCGACTGGTCCCATGCGGCAGTGCTAGTCGAGCGTCAGGTGCGTGCATTCAATCCGTTTCCCGTCGCCAGCACCAGCTGGCGTGGCGAGCTGCTGCGGGTGTGGCGAGCGCGTGCTGTTGTTCGGGAGCGCGGTGCACCAGGCCGCATCGAGGGCACCGACGACGGAATCCTGGTCGGTTGCGGTAGCGGCGCGCTGCTGATCCAGGAGCTGCAGCGTGCCGGTGGCAAGCCAATGTTGGCCGCGGACTTCTTGCGCGGGGTTCGGCTTGCGCCCGGGGAGATCCTTGGCAAGTGATCGATACTCAGCTGCGGGCCGTGCGGGTCGTGCTCCAGGTACTGGCGGGGCGCAGCCTCGCATCGGAGCTCCCCAGGACGCGGAACGCTGTCCAGGACGACTCCGGGGGGGCGTTACAAGACATCTGCTTCGGTGTATTTCGCCACCTCGGCCTGTTGCGGGGTCTGCTAGCAGCGCTAGCGACGCGGGCGCCGACGGATCGCGACGTAGCGGCGCTGCTGTTGGTTGCGCTGTATCAGCTGCAATTCACGAAAGCGGCGCCCTACGCGGTGGTTGACCATGCCGTGCGTGCGTGCACGCGATTGCGAAAAGGCTCGGCCAAAGGACTGGTCAATGCGTTGTTGCGCAATTTTCTGCGTCACCCCGAAGCGCTGCTGTCCCAAGCGCGGCGAACCGAAGAGGGGCGCTGGTCCTACCCGCAGTGGTGGATCGAGGAGGTCAGGCGCGCCTATCCCGGGCGCCATGGCGCCATACTGGAGGCGGGATCGGCCCACCCACCAATGACGCTACGCGTCAACTTGCGCCTGATCCGCTGCGAGGACTATCTTGCTCTGCTCCACGGTGCGGGCATCGGCGCGGAGCAGGTTGGTCGCGCAGCGCTGCTACTGGCCAAACCCATGCGCGTGGACCAACTACCGGGCTTTGGTCAGGGACTGGTGTCGGTGCAAGATCTCTCTGCCCAATACGCCGCTGGACTGCTCGATCTCGCGGTCGGTCAGAGGGTGCTCGACGCGTGTGCAGCGCCCGGAGGCAAAACTGCACATATTCTCGAGAGCGCCGACGTGGAGCTCACCGCCATCGACCGCGACGCCGCCCGTTTGACGCGCGTGCGCGAGACGCTCGAGCGCTTGCGCTTGCGGGCCCGGGTAGTGTGTGCGGATGCGGCCGAACCCTCCAGCTGGTGGGACGGAACACGGTTCCAGCGAATATTGCTGGATGCACCTTGTACAGCGTCAGGCGTCGTCCGTCGTCATCCCGACATCAAGTGGCTGCGCCGCCCGCAGGACGGTCCAGCCTTGGCGGCGCAGCAGCGCCAGCTCCTGGAGGTGTTATGGCATATGCTTGCCGCAGGTGGTAAATTGCTCTACGCGACTTGCTCGGTTTTTCCGGACGAAAATCAACTGCAGATTGCCGCGTTCCTGCAATCTCACCCGGAGGCGAGGCTGCTGCCGCTGTCCGACATTCCGGAAGGGCCAGTGATCGGGAATATCAAGGGCCAGATCCTGCCTGACTCCCGGCATGACGGTTTCTTCTACTCCCTGCTGCAAAGGGCCTGACGGGAGCATGCTGCAACTGCTCCGCGGCCCGCTTCTCGCGCTGGCGGTGTTGTTTCATGCAACCGTGGCGTGGGCCGAGGGTATCCACATCAAGTCCGCCGAGCTGACTGCGTCGGACGCCGCGTACTCGCTGGAGGCCAATTACGAGATCACGCTTTCGCACACTCTCGAGGAGGCCCTTCTGCGCGGTCTCGCGCTGCCATTCGTGATCGACTTTGAGCTCACCTACCCGCGCTGGTGGACGCTTGGCCTGTGGAATCGGACTATCGCGGAGTTTCGGCAGCAGCACCGGCTTTCGTACAACGCGCTGACGCGCCAGTACCGGCTGTCATTTGGCAACTTGCACCAAAACTTCGACACGCTGGAGGAAGCCCTCGGAGTTCTTAGCCGCGTGCGCGAACGCGTGGTGTTTGGCCGTCAGGACGTTGACCCTGAGAAAGTGTATCTCGCCGAGCTGCGGCTGCGGCTGGATACGACCCAACTCCCCAAGCCGTTGCAGATCAATGCGCTGGCCTCACGCGATTGGAACCTCTCCTCCGACTGGTACCGCTGGACCTTTCGGCCATGACCGCCTCCCGCCGCCCGATGAGCAGGACGATACACAGGATGCGCAAGTCGCTCCTGTCACGCGGCATGAAGTACCTGGTCGCGTTGATTCTGCTGCTCGGCGCGATCATGCTGTATTTGCTGTCGAGCGCCAGCTCGAACACACCTACCTTCGCTCGCGACCTGCAGCTGCCGCTGTTTTTCGGTGTTGCGCTGGTCCTGGGCCTGATGGTGCTGGTGGGCTATCAGCTGCTGGCGCTGAGGCGGCGGCTAGCGGCGGGACTGTTCGGGTCCAAGCTCACGCTGCGCCTCGTGTTGCTGTTTTCGCTGGTGGCGGTGCTGCCGGGAGCACTGGTCTATGCCGTCTCCGTTCAGTTCTTGAACAAGAGCATAGAGTCCTGGTTCGACGTGCGAGTGGACAAAGCACTGGAAGGGGGCTTAAGCCTCGGCCGGACGACCTTGGAGAACCTGCTCAAGGACCTAACGTTGAAAGCCGGAGGCATCGGCCAGGCGCTGGCCGATGCCTCTGCCTCGCAACAGATCGCGGTGCTCAACACCCTGCGCGAGCAAACGGCGGTGGATGAAGCAGCGCTGTTCCACCCAGACGGAAGGATCATCGCCTTCTCTGTCAGCGAGGGTTCGGGTCTCGTTCCGCAGTTGATCCCGCGCGCGGTAGCGCGCAAGGTGCTGCTGCAACAGCCATACCGAGCAGTTGAATCGGTGCCCGACAAGGGGCTGCGCCTGCGTGTGGTGGTGCCGGTGAACAAGCTGTCAGGTGAGACCGGCCTGCTGCAGCTGGTGCAGAAAGTACCGCCAGAGCTCGCCCGCGACGCCGAGACCGTCCAGACCATGTATCAAGAGTATCAAGAGCTATCTCTTTCGCGGCAGGGCCTCAAGCGCTTGTATGGCCTTTCCCTCACGCTCGCGCTGCTGCTTGCGCTGCTCTCAGCGCTCGCGCTCGCAATTGTCTTTAGCGAGCGGCTGTCCGCGCCGCTGTCGGTGCTGGCTGCCGGTACGCGCGCGGTGGCGCAGGGCGACTTCAGCCAGCGTCATCCGGTGCGCAGCCACGATGAACTCGGCATCCTCACCGAGTCGTTCAATACCATGACCACGCAACTGGCGGAGGCGCGCGGAGAGCTGCTGCGCAACCAAGGTCAGCTCGAAGGCGCTAAGGCCTATCTCGAAAGTATCCTGGCCAAACTGTCGGCCGGTGTGCTGTCATTCGACGGCGCACGCTGCCTGCGCTCCGTCAACCCCAGCGCCGAGCAAATTCTGGGTGTCGAGCTGGCCCCGCTCATCGGCGCAGCTGTGGGCGATTGGAGCGAGCGAGATCCGCGGTTGGCGGAGATCGGGAGCGCAATTGTGCGAGCCATCGATCAGGGTGGAAGCGAAGTCTGGGAGGCCCAGATCGAGTTCGGCAGTCGGTCGGGAAAGAAGGTCCTCCTGCTGCGCGGTTCCGCTCTGCAAGTCGGTGTCGAAAACGGTTTCGTGCTGGTGTTTGACGACATCACGCGACTACTCCAGGCGCAGCGCATTGCCGCCTGGGGCGAAGTAGCGCGTCGCCTTGCGCACGAGATCAAGAATCCGCTGACCCCGATCCAACTCTCCGCCGAGCGCCTTACCCGCCGGCTGGCAAACAAGCTATCGCCAGAAGACGCCGAGATGCTGGTACGCGCTACCGAGACGATCGTTGCGCAGGTGGGGCAGCTCAAGGGCATGGTCGACGCTTTCAGTCTGTACGCCCGCATCCCTGAGATCCGGCTCGAGCCTCTCGATCTCAACCGCCTCGTGCGTGAGGTCCTTGCCCTGTACGAGTCGCACGGTCGCGGCATCCTTTTGGAGCTCGACGAAGCGTTGCCACGGGTCGAGGGCGACCAAGCGCGTCTGCGGCAAGTGATCCACAACCTGCTGCAGAATGCAGAGCAGGCTGTGGCGGACGTCAAGCGGCCCCGCATTGTGATCTATACGCAGCGCGACCTGGGCCACGCCCGTTTGACGGTGCAAGACAATGGCACTGGGTTTCCACCGGACATCCTGGCGCGCGCCTTCGAGCCATACGTGACCACCAAGCCCAGGGGGACCGGGCTGGGGCTGGCGATCGTGAAGAAGATCGTCGAAGAGCACAGCGGGAGCATCGAGATTCGCAACCTGAAGCCCGCTGGAGCAGAGGTAGCGATTTCGCTGCCCGTTGCGAGGGAGAAGCTGGCGGCGCAGTCGCAGCCAGCAAACGTCAATGTGGGATGAGGACATGAGTCAGATACTGGTGGTCGACGACGAGGTCGGGATCCGAGAGTTGCTGTCGGAGATCCTGCGAGAAGAGGGGCACCAGGTGCGCCTGGCCGAGAATGCCGGCGAGGCGCGCTTGATTCGCAACCGGGTGCGGCCAGACCTCGTGCTGCTGGATATCTGGATGCCAGATACGGACGGGATCTCCCTGCTCAAGGAGTGGGCCACCGGCGGTCAGTTGACCATGCCGGTGGTGATGATGTCGGGCCATGGCACCATTGACACGGCGGTAGAAGCCACCCGCATTGGGGCGTTTGGTTTCCTGGAAAAACCCATTGCGTTGCAGAAGCTGTTGACGACAGTGGGCCAGGCGCTGCGCACCCCGGCGCCCGCGTCGCAGCCGGCGCTCGATATGGCCTATTTGGGCAAGGCGCCGCTCATCGCGGAACTGCGGCAGCGCTTGGAGACCATCAAGAACTTAAAAATACCGGTGTTGCTGAGCGGTGAGCCCGGCTGTGGGAAAACGCTCTGCGCGCGCTTCCTTCATCTACCGAACACGCCCTGGGTTGCACCCGCAAACTTCGCCGTGTTCGACGACCCGGCAACCAACGTGGTGGGGCAGGCGGCCGAGGGCACTCTCTACCTCCATGCAGTGAGCGAGCTCACGCCCGAGCAACAGCAAAGCTTACTGGCGCAAACGGCCAAGCTCGACCGTTACCACACCCGATTGATCTGCTCCGCGTCCAAGCCTCTGCCGCGCATGGTCGCCGAGGGCGGTTTCGATGCCCGGCTGTACTCGGCGATTGCACCGATCCAGCTACGCGTACCGAGCCTGCGCGAGCACCCTGAGGATGTTCCCGAGTTGGCGAAGCTGGTTCTGGAGCGTTGCGTCGAAGCCAAGGAGGTGCCGCCGCGGCAGTTCAGTACCGGCGCCCTCAATGCACTGCGCGTGTACGACTGGCCGGGCAATTTGGCCGAGCTGGAAAACGTTGTGAAGTCGACTGCGGTGCTGGCGGTCTCCAGCGAGGTCGGCGTGGCTGAAGTGAACAACGCCGTTTCGCGGTTGGACGCTCCGCTGGGACGTGCGCTGGGCGCGTTGCCCCTAGACCTGGCCCTGCGCGAGGCGCGAGACGCTTTTGAGCGCGTGTATTTCGAGTACCACATCAGCCGAGAGGCTGCGAACATGAGCCGGGTGGCCGAGCGCGTCGGATTGGAGCGCACCCACCTGTACCGCAAACTCAAGCAGCTCGGTATCAAGCTGCCGCGCAGGGAGTAATCGAATGTCGACCCGGCAAGAGCTGGCCAACGCGTTGCGTGCACTAGCCATGGACGCGGTGCAGAAGGCGAACTCGGGCCATCCCGGGATGCCGATGGGTATGGCCGACATCGCGGAGGTGATTTGGAACCATCACCTGCGCTTCAACCCGCGCAATCCGGCCTGGCCTGACCGAGATCGATTTGTGCTGTCCAACGGCCACGGTTCAATGCTGTTGTATGCACTGTTGCATCTGACAGGATTCGATCTGCCCATGGGCGAGATCGAACGCTTTCGCCAACTGCACTCCAAGACACCCGGGCATCCCGAGCGCGGGCTCACGCCGGGCGTGGAGACCACCACCGGTCCGCTGGGCCAGGGGTTTGCCAACGCGGTCGGATTCGCGCTCGCCGAGCGCTCGCTCGCCGCCGAGTTCAACCGACCGGGCATCGAAGTCGTCGATCACCGCACCTACGTATTCATGGGCGACGGCTGCATGATGGAAGGTATCTCGCATGAGGCGGCCAGCCTTGCCGGGACGCTCGGCCTAAGCAAGCTCATCGCCATCTACGATGACAACGGGATTTCGATCGACTCCGAGAAATCGACTATGGAACACTGGTTCACGGACGACACCCCTAAGCGCTTCGAGGCCTACGGGTGGAACGTGATCCGCGCAGTCGATGGTCACGACTTCGAGGCGATCGACCGGGCTGTGAATGCCGCTCAGGCGATTACCGATCGACCCTCCCTCCTTTGCTGTAAGACCATCATCGGCAAGGGTGCCCCCAACAAGGCCAACACCGGCGCAGCACACGGCGCGGCGCTAGGCGAAAAGGAAGTGGCCGCGACGCGAGAACGCCTCGGCTGGAAATACCCGCCGTTCGAGATTCCAGCCGATGTCTATGCGGGCTGGGATGCGAGGTCGCGGGGCGAGCAGCTGGAATCTGCCTGGCAAGCCAAGTTCGGGCGCTACACCCAGCAGTATCCTGAGTTGGCCGCCGAGTTCCGACGTCGGATGGGCGGCGAACTGCCAACCGGCTGGCGAGCGCACTGCAACGCTTTCCTGGCAGCAGTAAACGGCAAAGGCGAAAGCATCGCCACCCGCAAGGCTTCCCAGAACGCCATCGAGGGGTTAGCAACGATCTTGCCGGAGCTGATCGGCGGCTCCGCTGACCTCGCCGCCTCGAATCTCACGCTCTGGTCGGGTGCCAAGCCGATGACTCGCGGCGGTGGCGGCGGCAACTACGTGTTCTACGGCGTGCGCGAATTCGGCATGTCAGCCGCTCTCAATGGGCTTACCCTCCACGGCGGAGTGATCCCCTTCGGAGGGACCTTTCTGACTTTTTCAGACTACGCGCGCAATGCACTCCGCATCGCTGCCCTCGAGCATGCCGGCAGCATCTTCGTCTATACCCACGATTCGATCGGTCTGGGCGAGGACGGACCGACGCATCAGCCGATCGAACATCCTGCCACGCTGCGCTATATCCCCGGCATGGAAGTCTGGCGCCCGTGTGATACGGTCGAGACCACGGTCGCGTGGATCGCCGCGATCGAGCGCCGGGATGGGCCGACGTCGCTGCTGCTTTCGCGGCAAAACCTGCCGTTTCAAACGCGCGGTGCCGATCAGGTCGCGCTGATCGACCGCGGCGGGTATGTGTTGTCCGAGGCGAGTGGGAGCCCGCGAGTGATCCTGATCGCCACAGGTTCAGAAGTGGGCCTTGCGGTCGAGGCCCAAAAGCGCCTGCAAGGAGAAGGTATCCCGGCACGGGTCGTTTCCATGCCCTCCACCACGCGCTTTGACCGGCAAGAGCAGGGCTATCGAGACTCAGTGCTGCTCCCCGGCGTCAGACGGGTTGCAGTAGAAGCCGGCATCAGCGACTTCTGGCGCAAATACGTGGGGCTGGAAGGCGGCGTCGTGGGCATCGACCGCTTCGGGGAGTCTGCGCCGGCCGGCGACCTGTTCAGATTCTTCGGCTTCACGCCTGAAAATGTCGTTGCCACCGTCAAACGGGTACTTCACACGTAGGGCGTGGCCATGAGCGACAACCCGCAAGCCAAGACCGCTGTACGGCTGGTTGCCGACATCGGCGGCACCAACGTGCGTTTTGCCCTGGTGCCGGCAGGCTCCAAACGCCCGCAACAAGAAAAGAATCTGGTGTGCAGCGACTTTCCCGACCTCGAGCAGGCTGCGCGGCACTATCTTGCCGCCGAGGGACTGAGTACGTTGACCGAAGCGGCGGTCGACGTTGCCACTGCCGTCACCGGCGATGTTGTCAAGCTGACCAATAGTCCCTGGGTGTTCTCCATACAGCAGACGCGCCGCGCGCTGGGTTTGACGCGCCTGCTCGTGATCAACGACTTCACGGCGTTGGCGCTCTCGTTGCCGCTGCTGCGGCCCGATGAGTTGCGCCCGGTCGGCGGCGGCAGCGGCTTGAAAGGCGCGCCTATTGCACTGATCGGTGCTGGCACTGGCCTTGGTGTGTCGGCTCTGATTCCGTGTGGCGAGCATTGGGTGCCGATCCAGGGCGAAGGCGGCCACACCGCCTTCAGTCCCATGGACGAGCGAGAGGATGGCGTGCTCGGAGTCCTGCGCGGCCGCTTCGGGCATGTCTCAACCGAGCGGCTGGCAAGCGGTCCAGGGTTAGTGGCAACCTACGAGGCCCTATGCGTGCTAGACCACAAGCAGGCTAAGGCGCTCAAACCGGAGCAGGTCACCGACGCGGGACTCAACGCGTCTGATCCACAGTGCGCTGAGGCTCTGCGCATGTTCTGCGCTGTGCTCGGCGCTGCGGCAGCCAACCTGGTGGTTACGCTAGGTGCGCGGGGTGGGGTTTACATCGGCGGTGGCATCGTGCCACGTCTGGGAGACTATTTCCTGCATTCGCCATTCCGGACGCGCTTTGACCAGAAGGGACGCTTCTCCAACTACGTTTCACAGGTTCCGGTCTGGATCATCCTGGCCGAGAATCCAGCTCTGCGCGGGTTAGCGTCAGCACTCGAGACGGGGTTTACGACCACCTAGGGTCGTATCGCCACCTCGCGTGGACTCACGAGATCCGCTTCTCGCTCTGCGGATCGAAGAAGACCAGCTTCGACAGATCGAACATCAGGCTCATGCTTTCACCCGGGTGCGGTGCCGCCTCGGGGTGCACGCGGCACGTCACCGGCGTCCCGTTCAAGTGGATAAGCACCAGCGTGTCGGGGCCGGTCGGCTGCACGACCTCGATCTTGGCCGAGCGCGACACCACGTGCGGATTCTCGCCGCTCCACGGCGATCTGTCTGTGATCTGCTCCGGCCGGATACCCACGATCACGTCTTTGCCGGCCCAGCCGCGCAGGGCCTCCTGCCCTGCGCCGGGTGCCGGCATGACAAACGTCTCGGCACCCTCGTGCAGTTGCACACCAACCGTACCGTTCTCGGCCACGACCGGGCAGCGGATGAAATTCATCGAAGGCGAGCCGATGAAGCTCGCCACGAACAGATCCGCCGGGTTGTCGTAGACCTCTTGCGGGCTGGCGAGCTGGCGCACCTCGCCGTCTTTCATCACCGCGATACGGTCGCCCAGCGTCATGGCCTCGATCTGGTCGTGCGTGACGTAGACGATCGTGGCCTTAAGCCGCTCGTGCAGCAGCTTGATCTCTGTGCGCATCTCGACGCGCAGCTTCGCGTCCAGGTTGGACAGGGGCTCGTCGAACAGAAACAGCATCGGGTTGCGAGCCAAGGCCCGCCCCATCGCGACGCGCTGCCTTTGTCCTCCGGACAGCTGAGACGGCATGCGCTCGAGCAGAGGTTCCATCTGCAGAGTCTTCGCGACGCCGGCCACGATCTCGTCCTGCTTCTCCTTGGGCACCTTGCGGATCTTCAGACCGAAGGAGATGTTGTTGCGCACGGACATGTTCGGATACAGCGCGTAGGACTGGAACACCATCGCAATATCGCGGTCCTTAGGCGAGAGGTCGTTGACGATCCGTCCGCCGATGGCGATCTCCCCGCTGGTGATCGTGTCGAGTCCGGCGATCATGTTGAGCAGGGTCGATTTGCCGCACCCGGAAGGGCCCACCAGAATCAGAAACTCGCCGTCCTGCGCCTCGATGTTGATCCCTTTCAGGACCTGCACCGGGCCGAAGCGCTTGACGACGTTACGAATGGAGAGCGAGCCCATGGCCGATGTCCTCAACCCTTGACGGCGCCTGCCGTGAGGCCGCGCAGGAAATACTTGCCCGCTACCACGTATACGAACAGCGTGGGCAGCGCAGCGATGATCGCTCCCGCCATGTCGACGTTGTACTCCTTGACGCCGGTGCTCGTGTTCACCAGGTTATTCAACGCCACCGTGATCGGCTGCCGCTGCCCGGAGGAAAATACGACTCCGAACAGGAAATCGTTCCAGATCTGGGTGAATTGCCAGATCACGCATACCACGATGATGGGAGGCGACAACGGCAGGATGATGCGCCAGAAGATGGTGAAGAAACCGGCCCCGTCGATACGTGCGGCCTTGGTGAGCTCAGCGGGCACGGTCACGTAGAAGTTGCGGAAGAACAGCGTGGTAAAAGCCAGCCCGTATACCACGTGCACGAAGATCAGCCCGGGGATGGAGTTGGCGATTCCCAACCAACCCAGAGTCTGGGCCATCGGCAGCAGCACCACTTGAAATGGAATGAAGCAACCGATCAGAAGTCCGGTGAACAGCACGTCGCTGCCCTTGAACCGCCACATCGTGAGCACATAGCCGTTGAACGCGCCCACCAGGGTCGAGATGATCACAGCGGGAACCACGAAGTTCACCGAGTTCATGAAGTTGCCCTTGAGCCCACCGCAGAAGACCCCGGTGCAAGCGGCTCCCCAGGCCTTCGCCCACGCGTCGAAACTGATCTCACGGGGAAGCGCCACCAGATTGCCACCGCGGATATCGTCCAGCGTCTTAAGCGAGGTCGTCACCATCACGAACAGCGGCATGAGGTAGTACAGCGCGAACAGAATGAGCAGGGTGTAGATTACGGTCCGCCCGATGAGCTGAGAGCCGGCGGTCTGGGTGCGATAGGGTTCAGCCATGGCGCTGCCTGCGCGTCTCCGAGTACATCATGGGCACGATGACTGCGACTATGGTCACCAGCATCATCATCGCGCTGGCCGCCCCCAGTCCAATCTGATTGCGGTTGAACGCGAAGGTATACATGAAGGTGGCCGGCAGGTCGGAGGAAAAGCCGGGTCCGCCGCCGGTCAGCGCCATGACCAGGTCGAAGCTCTTGATCGCGATGTGGCCGAGAATGATCAGTGCGCTGAAGAAGACCGGCCGCAACGACGGGATGATGATGCTCGTGTAGATCCGGACCGGCCCAGCGCCGTCCACCTGGGCGGCCTTGATGATGGAATCGTCGATGCCGCGCAAGCCTGCCAGGAACAGCGCCATCACGAAGCCCGTCGACTGCCACGCGCCCGCAATCACTACCGTGTAGATAGACATCCCAGGCGTCACGATCCAGTCGAAGGTGAAGTGCTCGAAGCCGAGCTGCCGGACCAGATGTTCGAAGCCGAGCCCGGGATTGAGAATCCAGCGCCAGGCCGTGCCGGTCACGATGAACGACAACGCCATCGGGTACAGATAAACGGCGCGCAGGAAGCCTTCCGCCCGGATGCGCTGATCCAGCAGGATGGCCAGCAGCAGGCCGGTAACGAGGCACAGCGCAATGAACAGACTGCCGAAGATGCCCAGGTTACTGAGCGCCGTCCACCAGCGCTCATTCGCGAACAGCGTGATGTATTGCACGACTCCCGCGAACTCGTAGCGCGGCAGCAGGCGCGATTCCGTGAAGGACAGCCAGGCGGTCCAGAGGATGAAGCCGTAGACGAAGATGAGCGCGCACAGCAGCGTCGGGCCGAGCACGATCTTCGGCAACGCGGTCTCGAAGTAGTCGGCAAAGCCGTTGCGCGGCCGCACGAGCGCCGCGCCGGCGGCTACCGGAGGGGGATTCACGCGCCTCCCGTCTTGGTGAATCGCAAATACCGGCAGGGCCCGCGCGGCCCTGCCGGTATTGGTTCTAGCTCTTCTTGCCGGCGGTAGCCATCTTCTCGGCCGCCTGCTTCGGGGTCATGCTCGGGGTGTTCATGAACGCCGTGACGACGTCGAACATGGCGCCCTTGTTGGCAGGCGGCATGGCCATTTCATGTGCCCAGCTCGGCACCAGTGCACCGGTCTTGGATGAGGCGACGAACTCCGCAGCCGAGTCCTTGGCGCACTGGTCAAACTTGTCCAGATTCATGCCCAGGCGCACCGGAATCGATCCCTTGTTCAAATTGAAGACCTCTTGGAAATGGACGTCCATGATGGCCGAGGCGAGGTCCTTTTGGGCTTTTTGTTTGCTCGCATCCTTCTGCTGGAACATGATGAAGCTGTCGATGTTGAAGGTGTAGGCGCCCTTATTTCCGGGGGCGGGTGCGCAGATGTAGTCCTTGCCGGCGACTTTGCCAGCCGCCGTGAACTCGCCCTTCGCCCAGTCGCCCATGAACTGCATGCCCGCCTTGCCGTTGATTACCATGGCGGTCGCTAGATTCCAGTCGCGATTGGCCGCGTCCTTGTCGATGTACTTTTGGACCATGCGCAGCGTAGCGAAGGATTTCTCCATGGCCGGGCTGTTCAGGGCTTTGGGGTCCAGTTCCACGAACGCCTTGTGATACCACTCGGCCCCCCCCACGCCCAGCGAGATCGACTCAAACAGAGTGGCGTCCTGCCAGGGCTGTCCGCCGTGGGCAACCGCGATCAAGCCTGCTTTCTGGATCTTGTCCGCGGCTACCTCGAACTCATCCCAGTTGGTCGGGATCTTGGCGCCCGCCTTCTTGAATACTTCGGGGTTGGCCCACATCCAGTTCACCCGATGCACGTTCACTGGCACCGCCACATAGTGACCCTGGTACTTCATCACGTTGCTGACCACGGGTGGAAGCAGGGAATTCCAGTTGCCGGCTTTGGCGACGTCGTCCAGGTTAGCCAGCACGCCCTCAGCGGCCCACTCCTGGATGCCGGGCCCTTTCACCTGCGCGGCGGTCGGCGGTTGGCCAGACACCACGCGCGACTTGAGCACGGTCATGGCGGTCTCACCGCCTCCGCCGGCCACGGCGAAGTCCTTCCAGGTGTCGCCCTTGGCTTCGAGCTCCTTCTTGAGCTCAGCCACAGATTTGGCTTCGCCGCCCGAAGTCCACCAGTGCAGAACCTCGACTTCGCCTGCATACACGGGCGCGTATGGCGCCATAGCGATCGCGCCTAGGGCGACCGCGACCAGGGATCGTTTCATAAGTTCTCCTCCAGGAGGGTAGTTTTGATGCTGTTTGATTTCGTCTCGCGTCGGCTCCGACGCGGGCGCGAGGCCTACTATACGAGAGCCCTGAGGCTTAGGCAATGACGCGCCAGCGCGTGCGCCTGGAGTAGAATCGGGCCTACGCCCTCGCTTTCCTCAACTCTATCCGGAGCAGCTTCCATGACGATCCGCGTCGCCATCAACGGCTATGGCCGCATTGGCCGCAACATACTGCGTGCCCTCTACGAATCCGGGCGCAATAAGGACATCCAGATCGTGGCGGTGAACGACCTGGGCAGTCCAGAGACCAATGCACATCTAACGCGCTACGACACGGTGCACGGCAAGTTCAAGGGCACCGTCGTGGTCGAAGGCGATGCGATGGTCGTCAACGGCGATCGCATCAAGGTGCTGGCCCAGCGCGATCCGTCCCAGTTACCGTGGAAGGACCTGGGCGTGGACGTCGTCCTGGAGTGCACAGGCTTCTTCACGAGCAAGGAGAAGGCCTCGGCACACCTGAAGGGCGGCGCCAAGAAAGTCATCATCTCTGCGCCCGGCGGCAAGGATGTCGATGCGACGATCGTATTTGGCGTGAACCACAACGTGCTCAAGAGCACCCACACCGTCATATCCAACGCCTCCTGTACCACCAACTGCCTGGCCCCGATGGTCAAGCCGCTGCATGACAAGATCGGCGTGGTGTGCGGACTGATGACCACAATCCACGCCTACACTAACGACCAGGTGTTGATCGACGTGTACCACGAGGATCTGCGCAGGGCTCGCTCCGCCACCCAATCCCAGATCCCGACCAAGACCGGAGCCGCGGCAGCGGTTGGCCTCGTGCTGCCGGAGCTCGCCGGTAAGCTGGACGGCTACGCGATCCGGGTGCCGACCATCAACGTCTCGCTGGTGGACTTGAGCTTCATCGCCAAGCGTGCGACGTCGGTCGATGAGGTGAACGCGGTCTTGAAGGCCGCCTCTGAAGGCGAGCTGAAAGGTATTCTTGCCTACAACACGGCCCCGCTGGTATCGATGGACTTCAACCACGATCCGCACTCGAGCACCTTCGACGCGACGCTGACCAAAGTGGCGGAGGGAACCTTGGTCAAAGTCTCAGCCTGGTATGACAACGAATGGGGTTTCTCGAACCGTATGCTGGATACAACCGTCGCTCTGATGAACGCAAAGTAACGATAGCAGCTTGGCCCCACTCATTGCGGCGAAAGCCATACGTGGTTCGTGTTTCGTGGCTCGTAGGCAGACCGCGAATCACGAACCGCGAATCACGAACCGCGAATCACGAACCACGAGTCACGAACCACGAGTCACGAACCACGAGTCACGAATCACGAGTCACGAATCACG
>JBGPPC010000005.1:0-39205 GCA_041488355.1 Gammaproteobacteria bacterium | reverse complement strand
GCTCTGCCGCAGATCGACGAACTTCTGAGGAGCCACGAGGCCATCGTGCCGAACCCACACCAGGCATTGATGCCAGGATGCGCCGTCAGGCGCCCGGGTCCTATCGATGCCGCTGCCAGGGGACTCCCGCTGCAGCCGGCACATCGTGAGCCGCACAATACCGTCGCTCATATGTTTATCATTTCTGCTCAGCTAGATGATGGACTTGGGGGCCTCAGGCTCGTTCCTCGAAGGCAATCGCTGCGGCCTAAGGAGCACCCTCGTGAGGCGATGACCGTGCCGGTCGCCTATCAACGCCGACGTGGCCAGACTCTCTTGCTCGTAGCTCGTTTGGGAAGTTCTTCCGGTTCCCCCTCAACCCGTACCAATCGGGGGAACCTCGTCCGTTGCCGATTAAGCAAAGGCAGGACCAGGGCGAGGACCACAGCCCATTCGCGGCATGCGGTCTACGCTATATAGAGCGGCTCCGCCGCAGCGAGCCATAGAGAGAGGCCCGCTACCCAGGTGGTCCGGACCCACGCGGAGGGAGACGTCCGGCCTGGGGCAAACTCAGACTCACTGGGTGCGCCGCGTGGGCCAGGTTTACCCTCCGGCACATCACTACACACACGACCCGGCCCGCATCAATGTGCCCGACGCTCCTTGCGACAGGCTCGTCCGGCTGCAAGTGATATCGCGGCTAGGAACCCGGTTTGAGGTAAAACTCCATCTTAACGCCGGCTAACTCGATCACATCATGGTCGTTTAGGCCGTGCGCTTGGGCGTCCAGCTGTTTGCCGTTGACCACGGGGAACGTCGCACCTTCCACATGGGTGATGAAGTATCCCTGCGGGCGCTTGGCAATCACCGCAACCTGCACCCCAGGCTTACCGAGCGTAGTCAGCGGCTTCGACAACGGCAACTCCTTGCCGGCACTCGGGCCAGATAGGATTTGTATGGTGCCCTGCAGGTGCGGTGCGATACCGGGGGGCGCGGTCGCCCCCGTGGTAGTCGTAGTGCTAGCCAATGCAGCAGCGGCGGCCGCCACAGGCTGAACCACCGGCGCAACGGGAGTAGGACCAGTTGCAGTAACAGAGGGCGCTGCGCCGACCGGCGCGGCATTCGATTCACCTATGGCTAGGGCCTGACGCGCCGCCTCGCGCAAGCCTGGTCCCTGCGTCTGCATCATCTCAGGATTGACCACCGTATCGCCGAAACTCTTGGCTGCGGGAGCGGCAGCCTCCGGCTTGCCCTGCTCGGCCTTGACGCCGCCAGCGGGAGCTCGCAGAACCATTGTCTTTTCAAAGTCAGCCGGGCTGGTCTGCGCCACAGTGGCTTCGGTCACATACTTCAGTTTGTATTTGCCGAGCTCGACTACATCGCTGTTCTGCAAAAAGTGTTTCTTGATGGGCTGACCGTTCACCAGTGTGCCGTTGGTGCTGCCCAGGTCCTCCAAGAATGAGTCGTTCAGAATTGTCATGATCATGGCATGCTCGCCACTGATCGCTAGATTGTCGATGACAATATCGTTGTGCGGCTTGCGCCCGAGGGTGGTACGTTCCTTGGTGAGCGGGTACTCCCGGATCACCATGCCATCAAGGCTCAGGATCAGCTTCGCCATAGACAATCCTCGTTTCTCATCTAAGCCATGCCTTCAGCCGGCTAAGCAACCCGCGCTCAGCCGCGAAAGATCTCTTCACCCGGATCAAGATCACCGAGACGTTGTCGCGACCCCCGTTGTCGTTGGCCATCTGCACGAGCTGGTTGGCAGCCAGTGGAAGATTCGCGGACAGCGAGCCAAGGGTCAGGTGAATATCGTCGTCCTCAACCATGTCGTTGAGCCCATCCGAACACAGCAGGAACGTGTCGTCTTGCGTCACCTCGAAGGTGTTGACGTCGGCCTCCACCTCGGGTTCGATCCCGACCGCGCGCGTAACCAAGTTCTTGTTTTGAGAACGCCTCGCCATCTCCTTGCTGATCATCCCGCTGTCGATCTGCTCCTGCAGGAGCGAATGGTCACGCGTGAGCTGCTGGAGCTTCCCATCGCGCATACGGTACAAGCGAGAGTCGCCGATATGCGCAACCGTTACGTGGTTGTCACAGAGCAGAGCGACCACCAGTGTGGTCCCCATCCCCGCATATTGAGGCTGGCTGTTGGCTGCCTGATAGATAGACGCGTTAGCCTTCGCGATCACGTTGCGCAAGATCTTGGTGGCCGTCGGCTCGCCCGTCTCCGCATCCACCTCGTAGGGGGGTATGCGCACGACCGTGTCGCGCGTCTCCTTGGTGATCAACGCCACTGCGATACCGCTCGCAACTTCACCGGCATTATAGCCCCCCATACCATCGGCTAAAACTGCAAGTCCGATCGCCGCCTCGGTCCCGATGCTGTCCTCGTTGTGCGCACGAACCATTCCGGTGTGCGTGGCCGACGCCATCTCGATGGATTTGGAGAGGTCCATGCCGGCTCGAGTACTTACCCAGTCACGTCCACCGCTCTCGTCAACCTCACACCGCGCAGGCCCAGGCTGCACCGGCCATCGGTACAGTCCGCCAGCCTCCGACGCGATCTACGAAACAGCACGTCTGACGCAACAACAAAGAATCCCGTCATCCCGGCACTCCCGGCCCGCGCGCCCGCAGCCTCCGAACGCACCGACCATGCAGGCGCAACGTGCAGACCCGTTGATCGACCCTTAGCGCTCCGCGTGCAGTCGATGGCTTTGCCTACGACGCGCCCTGCTCCCTGCAGGGGTTCCTCTCGGTACCCCCGCTCGTAGGTCTCCTGCTCAAGGCACTTCACCAAAGCGGGCCCGAGACACGCCGGCCTCTGCGGACGCAACGCTGATGCCAAGGACCCCTGAGCGAATTCCTCAACTCCTTTGTTCCCATGCTCACTCCCGAGGATGCCTCGCAATCGTGCCCTAGGCAGCGCGGATCCTCCCGCAGGATTCTGTTTGTTTTCTAGTAAGTTAGCCTGCATCAGTTAATAATTCTACGATATTTCGCCCTAAAGTATATGATTTCCTATCAAAAGCCAAGTCTAGGAGACACTTGTCATCCGGCCTCGATACGCGGCCGCCGAGGATGGATGGCGAAGACGTGAGCTGCGAGCGGAGCCCGCTGCCAAACGCTCCGCCCGAGGTGGGTTGGAATCCAGCAGCTGTGGATGCGGCTAGCCTGCTTGTGATCTCGACCCTCCCCCTGAAACAACTGGCGTGGCTGCGACGCGAAGGCCACGACGGCCTTCGGCGGCTCTGCGGGAATGCAAGGCTTATGCCAACAGGGTTGGGGCGCCGAGTACGAAGCCCGAGGCCTCGGTACCCAGGCTAGATGCCCTCGACGAACAGGACGCTACCGTCTGAGGTCCGTTGGCGGACATGTTTCGCTTGGGTGTACTCCGGGGAATCATAGAAGGCGCGAGCTTTCTCCAAACTCTCGAACTCGACGATCACTATTCTTTTGGGACGCCAATCGCCTTCCTTGTATTCGGTAGCACCCCCGCGCACAACAAAGCGGCCACCATATTTCGCCAGGATCGGGGGAACTAGCTTCCTGTACTCCTCGTAGCCGACGGGATCGCGCACATCGATGGTAGAAACTAGGTAAGCGGGCATATGAATTATCTCCTCAGGTATTCCTCCGGCGCCTGCGGTGTGCAGGCGGAAACAATTCTCGCCGCAAACCGCGCGCGCGTCATCGACTAGCACCAGTCCTTAAACAGCGCGACGCCTTTTCGCCTGGTGGCGAGTGCCACCGCGCGGCAAGCCCGGAGAGGGCTAAATCGAAGGCGTCGATCACCTCATTCCAGTCGATTCGTTCAGCCGCCACTCTGGCGTTGCGCCGCAACCTCTCGATCAGAGTGCGATCCACCGCCAAGTCGGCCGACATCTGGAGGAAGCTGGGCGCGTCGTCGAACGGGGCTAGCAGGCCGCTGTGGCCGTGTTCAATGTGTTCACGTCCGGCAGCATAGTCGTAGGCTACAACGGCGAGTCCACTTGCCATGGCTTCCACTGTCACATTACCGAAGGTTTCCGTGACGCTCGGGAACAGGAACAGATCGCCCGACGCGTAGTGAGCAGCGAGATCTTCGCCCCGTCTCACACCAGCGAAAATATGCTCGGAATGGCGTTGCAGCAGGTCCGACCGCAGCGGTCCATCCCCAACCACCACCAACCGCGAAGACGGCAAACGGCTCTTGATCCGCTCAAAGGCCGCCAGCACCAAGGGCAGATTCTTCTCCGGCGCGATTCGTCCGACGTACATCACCACCAGCGCATCGTCTTGCACGCCCCAACTCACCCGCAGCTGAGTCGATCGGCGCGCCGGGGTGTACAGCGTGGTGTCCACTCCACGAGCAACCACTAGTAAGTCGCGATACCCCTCATCTTCGAGTCGGGCACGCAGCTGGCGCGTGGGCACGAAAGTGCAGCTTGCGCGGTTGTGGAATCGCCTCAAGTACGCGGCTACGAGCGGCCTGAGCAAGCCGAAACCGTAGTGCTCACTATAGGCATCGAAGTTGGTGTGGAAGTCCGAGCTGACAGGAATGCGAAGCAGCCGCGCCGCATTAATTGCAGATCTCCCGAGGGGGCCTTCGGTCACAACGTGCACGATATGCGGTCGCTCGCCGTCCCACAGCCGACGCAGCATTCGCTCGGCAGGAAGCCCCATGCGCAGGCCATCATAGCGAGGCAGCGGCAGCCCGCGCACCAGGAGCTCGGCATAGCGACCAGCGAAGCGGGGCACGTCTCCTCGGTGCTGCCGCGGCCGAACCAAATGGATTGCATGTCCGCGGCGAAGTAAACCTTCCACCATACGCCCAACGGTCATCGCTACGCCGTTGATCTCGGGTGGGAAAGTTTCGGTTACGACCGCGATCCGCAGTCCAGCACGCGTGCCCGCCGACTCTCCAACCGGGCTATGGGCGTCGTTCATGCCCACGCAGCCTGCTCGCCGAGAACTAAAGGATGATTACGCTGCTGTGATGGTTCGGTTACAGCCCATCGGACTGGATCGCAAGCGCCGTTTCCGAGCCGAGGACCCCGATCAGCCGAAGAGGACCAATGCCCAGACCACTGCGACGTTGACTAGACTAAGAAAGACGGCAGCGCTGCCTATGTCCTTGGCGCGCTTGGCCAGTTGATGATTTTCAAGAGAAATCCTATCTACTGTCGCTTCCACTGCGGAGTTGAGTAGCTCCACGATCAGAACCAGTAGAACTACCGCGATCATCAACGCCTTGCCGATGCCGCTGACCGGCATGAAGCAGGCCGCGGGGACGAGGATCAGAGCCAGCAAGCTCTCCTGCCTGAACGCGTCCTCGTGGTGGTACGCAGCCTTGAAGCCGGCTATGGAATAGAACCAGGCGTTCCAGATGCGGCGCAGACCCGTTTTGCCCTTGTGCGGGCTATTGTTGAACTCGTCGCTCACTTCTTCCATGCCAAATCCAAGTCGCGCGCCGCTTTCACATCGTCAAGGCGGCGCACAGGGGTGGTGTGTGGGGCACGCTTTACCAGCTCCGGCGTCGTGTGTGCCTCGACCAGGATCTCTTTCATCGCCGTTACGAACGCATCCAAAGTCTGTTTCGATTCGGTCTCGGTTGGTTCGATCAACAGACACTCCGGAATAAGCAGCGGGAAATACGTGGTCGGTGCGTGGAAGCCCTTGTCAAGCAGACGCTTGGCCACATCCATTGCGCTGACGCCAGTCTCCTCCTTCAACCGCCTGAGCGTGACGATGAACTCATGGCTGGCCCTCCGCCGTGGGAACGCCACCTCGAACTGTGCGCGCCGGAGCTCAGCCATCAGATAATTCGCATTCAACGTCGAATATTCCGCGACCCGCCGCATCCCCTCTCGCCCCAGCAGACGCGCATAGACGTAGGCCCGCAGCAGCACGCCCGCGTTGCCCATGTTGGCAGACAATCGACCGATGCTATGCGGGCGCTCCTTGCCCGTCAGCCAGCGATACCGGGGACCCTCACGGATGACGATCGGCAAGGGAAGAAATGGCTCGAGATGCGCCGACACGCCGACCGGTCCCGCGCCCGGCCCACCGCCTCCATGCGGCGTGGAAAAGGTTTTATGCAGGTTCATATGCATGACATCGAAGCCCATCGCGCCCGGCTTGACTTTGCCCAAGATCGCGTTCAGGTTGGCGCCGTCGTAGTACAACAAACCGCCGGCCGCGTGCACGATATCTCGGATGTCCAGAATCTTTTCCTCGAACAGGCCGAAGGTGGACGGATTGGTCAGCATGAGGCCGGCAGTCTGAGGACCCACTGCGGCGCGCAATGCAGCGAGGTCCACGTTGCCGTCCGCGTCAGTCGGGATCTCGCGCACCGCAAACCCGCACATGGTGGCGGTCGCGGGATTGGTGCCGTGTGCCGCGTCCGGCACGATAATCTCGCGTCGTGCGGTATCACCGCGCGATCGGTGAAACGCGTGGATCATCGCCACGCCCGCCAACTCCCCCTGAGCACCAGCCATCGGCGTGAGGCTCACCGCTGCCATGCCAGTGACATCTTTCAGCATCTCCTGGAGTTCGAACAGGCAGGCCATGAATCCCTGCCCAGTCCGCTCTGGCGCCAGTGGATGGCGCGCCAGGAACTGTGGCATCAGCGCGGCCGCGTTGCAGGCACGCGGGTTGTATTTCATGGTGCAAGAACCAAGAGGATAGAACTGCGTGTCGATCGAGAAGTTGCGTTGAGACAGGCGTGTGTAGTGGCGCACCGCATCCAGCTCGGAGACCTCGGGAAGCAAAAGCGGTCCTTCGCGTCGCAGCTCGGGCGGGATTTCGAGCCCGCCTCCCGGGACGGCCGGCACCTGTGCATGGCTCAACCGTCCCGGCTGTGACAAATGGAAGATCAGCATCTCAGCCGTACTCATTTGTCGCGTGCCGCGTGCAGCCTAACTTCCATCTGCCGGATCGGGAACCAGTCACACCACTATTTGCGGTCAGAACTCGGCGTTGGCTATCTCAGCGCAGCCAAAGCCGCGTCATAGTTGGGCTCGTTGGCAATTTCAGGAACCAGCTCTGAGTGCAATACCTTATTGTTTTCATCTAGCACTATCACCGCGCGTGCGGTCAACCCTTTGAGCGGGCCGTCAGCCACTTCGACCCCGTATTTAGCGTGAAATGCCCGGTTGCGGAAGGTGGAAAGCGTAACCACGTTGCTTAGTCCTTCCGCACTGCAGAACCGAGACATCGCGAATGGCAGATCGGAAGAGATCACCAGCACCACCGTGTTGTTCATGCCGCTCGCCTTCTCATTGAACACACGCGTGGATTTGGCGCACGTCGGCGTGTCGAGGCTAGGCACGATGTTGAGGACTTTGCGCTTCCCTGCGAAGTCCGCCAGGCTGACATCCTTCAGCTCCTTGTTGGTAAGAGCAAACTCGGGTGCGGCTGCGCCTTTGGCGGGCAGCGTGCCCCCGACAGTTACCGGGCTTCCCTTGAGAGTGACTGTGGCCATTCGGTTCTCCTTGGTGGGGGGTGTGGTTGGGTAATGTTCTGATATCCGACCTTAAGCCGCAGCTGCGTCTGGCGCAGCAGACAAAACTGCTGCAAGACTCCGCACATACCGATCGAGGTCAGCCACCGTTTTGGTCTCGGTAGTGCAGACCAGGACGGCGTCTCCCAGTTCGGGGTAGAACTCGCACAGATTCAGACCCGCGAGCAGGCCCTGATCGCAAAGTTGATCGAGGACGGCGGAGGTCGAGGCAGCTAGCGACAACGTTACTTCGTGAAACGCTGGCGACGCGAAGCAGCGTCGCACGCCGCTCACGCCCTTGAGCCGATCAAGCAGCGCGAGCAAGTTGGCGTGGCAGATCTGCGCTACACGCCGCAATCCCTGCGGGCCCAGGAGCGCGAGATGAATGGTAGCCGCGGTAACCGCCAAACCTTGATTTGTGCAGATGTTCGAGGTTGCCTTAGAGCGCCGGATGTGCTGCTCGCGCGCTTGCAGCGTAAGAGTGAACCCGGGTTTGCCGTCTGCATCCACGGTCCGTCCCACGATTCGCCCCGGCATCTGCCGCACGTGTGCTTGCTTGCAGGCCATGAACCCAAAATAAGGCCCGCCTGCCGCCAGCGGCACACCCAGTGGCTGACCTTCGCCCACCGCGATGTCCGCGCCTCGCACGCCCCAGCGCCCGGGGGGCGCCAGCAACGCTAGCGCCACCGGGTTGACAGTTGCGATCGCTAGCGCGCCCTGCTGATGCGTCCAGTTCGTCAGCGCGTGCACGTCCTCGAGTGCGCCGAAGAAATTCGGTTGCGAGATTACTAGCGCCGCAAAGTCCTGGCGGTCAAAACGGGCCAACGACTCCGGCAAGATGGTCCCGAGCTCAGCGCAATAGGGCAACTCGATCAGCTCGACTTGCTGGTTGGAGACGATGCTGCGTACGACCTGACGGTACGCGGGGTGCAGCGTGGCCGGCACCAGCACGCGACGCGACGATTTGTGCAACCGCACGGCCATCAGCACCGCCTCAGCCAACGCCGAGGCACCGTCGTAGAGGCTGGCGTTGGTCACATCCAGCGCGGTGAGTGAGCACATCATCGTTTGGTACTCGTACAACACCTGTAGCGTCCCCTGACTCGCCTCGGCTTGGTAGGGCGTGTACGCGGAGTAGAACTCGCCACGCGTGGCCAACTGCCAGACAGCTGCGGGAATATGGTGCTCATACGCGCCCGCGCCGATGAAATTCAGACAGCGCCCATCACCCTCTGCTCGCTCCTGCATGAGACGTAGCACTTCCATCTCGGTCAACCCCAGCGGCACTTGGTCGAGCCGTGCCGCCTTCAAACTCGCGGGGATCTCGTCGAACAAATCCTCGATCGAACTCGCGCCGATCGCCTCAAGCATGCTGCGTACATCAGCTTCGGTGTGGGGAATGAAGGGCACGTTAGGAATCAGACAAAGCGATCGTCCTTACGCTCACCTCGGACGCTATGGTCGGATGATCCGGGGCGCTCAATGGGATTCCGCTTCGACCAGCTTCTCGTAGCTGGCGGCATCCAGCAGCGTCTGCAACTCGGCCGGATCGCTCGGTTTGAGCTTGAACATCCAGGCGTCGTAAGGTTCCTGGTTGATTTTTTCCGGGCTACTGGTGAGCTCTTCGTTTACAGCCACCACCTCGCCAGAGATCGGCGCATAGATGTCTGACGCAGCCTTGACCGACTCGACGACACCGCACTCCTCACCCCGCCTGAAGGCCTTGCCGCGCGGCGGGCTCTCCACGTAGACCAGATCGCCGAGCCGATCCTGGGCGTGCCATGTGATGCCGACTGAGACAGTGCCATCGCCTTCCTGCCGCAACCATTCGTGCGTGTCTGTGTACTTCAGATCGGCGGGAAAGCGCATCGAGAACTCCTCGTCGATGGATCAGGAAGTGGGGATTTCAACAAGCCTCTCGCCCATGCGGACGAAGGGATATTTTACTACCTTCGCCGCGAGCCACTTGTCGCGGATCCGAACCTGAACCAGGTCACCTATCGTGACCGCGCGTGGCACTCGTGCGAGCGCGATAGAGCACCCCAATGTGGGTGCGAAGCTGCCGCTGGTGGTCACGCCCTCACCGTCAGCAGTGCCCACCAGTTGGTGGCTGCGCAGGACGCCTTTCTCCAACAGCAGCAGACCGACGAGTCGCTTCCGGGGCGGCGTAGTGACCAGCGCCTGGCGACCGATGAAATCGCGCCCACTCGACATGTCCACCGTCCATGCGAGTCCAGACTCCATTGGGGTCACCGACTCGTCCATGTCCTGGCCGTAGAGATTCATCCCTGCTTCCAGGCGCAGCGTGTCCCGAGCGCCGAGCCCGCACGGCGCCACACCCACCGCAAGCAGGTCGCGCCACAGCGTTACGGCGTGCTCCGCTGGAATCATCACTTCAAAGCCGTCTTCGCCCGTATAGCCAGTGCGTGCTATGAACATGCCCGAGCCTTCCGCACCTTGAAACGCCTGCAACCCTTCGGTCGCTGCACGGGTCATCTCTCGCGCCTGCCAGAAACGCGGGCGCGCAGCAGGCCCTTGGATTGCGACCAGAGCCCAGTCGCGCCGAGGGCGCAGATCCACCGCCGGAGCAAAACGATCACGCGCTGCGATGATCCATGCGAGATCCTTCTCCGCGGTCGCGGCGTTGACCACCACGCGAAAACGCTCCGGGCCCACGTTATACACGATCAAGTCGTCTAACACCCCTCCCGCCTCAGTAAGCAGACAGCTGTAAAGCGCCTTGCCTGGGAGCTTAAGGCGGGTGACATCGTTAGCTAGCAAGCGACGGAGAAACGTAGACGCCGTACTTCCCTCGATATCGATCGCGAGCATATGAGACACGTCAAACATGCCGGCGTCGCGTCGCACGCGGTGATGTTCATCAACCTGAGAACCATAGTGGACTGGCATCTCCCAGCCCGCAAAATCCACTACGCGGGCGTGGCACCGCCGATGCTCTTCGAACAGCGGGGTGCGCTTGAGATTCGTAGTGTTCACGCGAAGAAGACGTACAACCGGTAGCCGGCAGGTCGTAGATCTCCGGTATCCAGATACAGTTTGACCGGCAACTCTTGGTTCGAGCCAATACCCCGCCCCGGATCCTGAGATTTATCGAGATAGTCCGCGGGACGAAAAACCTTACGCGCGGAGGTCTGGTTCAGTCGGTCTAACAGTGTCAACTCGATCAACGGCAACTCTTGCGTCACTGCCGCACGGTTGCGAATGGTGGCGGTGAGCAGAACCTCTGCGGGTCGAGTGGTATCGAGGACCTGCAGATCGGACGCTTCGATGAACAGCTGGTCGGGCATCCGCGGAAGGGCAAGGTCGCAATGCAGCCAGACGCAAGCCTCGCCCAGTAGAGGTCGGAACTGTGGAAAACGCCCGACGAGTTCGGCTGGGAGGATATAGAGAGCTTGCGCCGATAATGTCAGAACCAGTGCGAAGGTCCCCAGCACCCATAGCCACGTACCCCCATGGGGCTGTGGCGCGGTGGCGGTACTGAACAGGTCGTCGGGGAGCGTAAGGGGCTCGCGCTCCGCCGCGCGGCTCTTTGGCAACTGCGATCCCGGCCGAGCATCGGCGGAGTGCGGGTCCGCGAGCTCACCAAGCAAGGTCGTAGATGGTCGAATCGAGGTGTGCACAGCGGGGCGCGATTCCGGAGTTGGTACGACAGCCGCGGCGACGGACGGCGAAGCTCCTTGCTTAGCCGGACTGGGCACAGTGGACGGGTGAGAGGTCAGCGTCGCAAACGCGTCAAACGCTCTTTGGCAGCGTCCACACCGTACTTGGCCACTGGAAACCTGGAGTTGCTCGCGCGAGACCCTGAAGTGGGTTTCGCAGTGCGGACAACGAGTGTACATGCTCATGGGACGGAACTTGGCGCGTTTCGGACTCTAACAGGTTGGCACAGCTGAGGCGCAAGGCTCCAGCACCAACGCTTCTCTCCGGCAACTGCCGCCGCCGCAAGCCCGATACGCGTCAGTCTACCGCGCGCCTTCGGCCGGCGAGGCAGATCCAGGCCTCGAGCGAATCCGACTGCGTCAAATCAAACCACTCGCCGTAGGCCGCGCGCACCGCCGCACCCTGGAGATCGAGTATTCCGGCGAGGACGATGTGACCTGTCGCGGAGGTATAATTACTCAGCAGAGGCGCCAGGAGCCGAAGCGGGTTGGCGAGGATGTTCGCTATCACAACGTCGAATTTCCGATTGGGCAACTCCTCCGGGACAAGAACATCAAGGACCACACCGTTCTGGCGAGCGTTACGCGCGCTCACCACCAGGGCATCGGGATCCGTGTCGGTTGCGACAACCTCCCCTGCTCCGAGCTTCTTGGCGGCGATGCCCAAGATACCGCTGCCGCACCCGTAATCCAGGACCGACTGCCCCGGATGCAAATGCTCATCGAGCCACTGCAGGCATTGCCGCGTCGAAGGATGAGCACCCGTTCCAAAGGCGAGCCCGGGGTCGAGCTTCAACATGAGAGTCCCCGGCACGGTCGGCTGGCACCAGGTCGGCACGATCCAAAGACGCGATGAGATCTGGATCGGCCCGAACTGCTGCTGAGTCGCTTGCACCCAATCTTGCTCCTCCACCGATCCGATGCGCAACTCGGCAGGAATAGGCGCTTCGATTGCGTGACAGGCTGCAGCCAGAGCCTGGGTAGGATCGACGGCAACGTCGAATAGTGCGCTGAGGGTATTGCGCGGCCAAGCAATCCCGACTGCTTCGCCGGGGTCGCTAAACAGGGGCGCTTCACGCCTCGTGCCGACGTCGGCATCAGTGACCTCGACGGAAAGCGCGCCACGCTCGAGCAACGCGTCCACCAGGCCCTCCGCCCAGGGGGCGTCGACCTCCACACTTAACGAGACCCAGCGCATGGCTTGGATCCAAAGGTCAGTCCGGGCGACTTTGCTTGGAGAGTTTCTCTTCCAGGTAGTGGATGCTTGTGCCTCCGCGCAGGAAGGCGGAGTCGAGCATGAGTTCTTGATGCAGAGGCAGGTTGGTCTCGATTCCCTCGACGATCATCTCGGATAGCGCGATGCGCATCTTGGCGATGGCCTGCTCGCGGGTGTCGGCCCAGGCTATGACCTTGCCGATGAGCGAGTCGTAGTTGGGGGGGACAAAGTAGTTTGCGTATACGTGCGAATCCACCCGGATACCGGGACCGCCAGGCACGTGGAACTGCGTGATGCGACCTGGCGACGGACTGAACTTGTACGGATGCTCGGCGTTGATACGGCACTCTACCGCGTGGCCACGAAACTGGATATCGCGCTGCCGAAACGGTAGCTTCTGGCCCGAGGCAACGCGGATCTGTGCCTGCACGATGTCGATGCCGGTGATCATCTCGGTGACCGGGTGTTCCACTTGCACACGGGTATTCATTTCGATGAAGTAGAACTCGCCCTTCTCGAACAAAAACTCGAAGGTGCCAGCGCCACGATACGCAATCTTGCGGCAGGCCTCGGCGCAACGCTCGCCAATGCGAGCTTTCTGGCGCGGGTTGATCAACGGTGCCGGCGCCTCTTCGATGATTTTCTGATGTCGGCGCTGCATGGAGCAATCGCGGTCCCCAAGGTAGACGGCGTTCTTGTGTTCATCCGCGAGCACCTGAATCTCCACGTGGCGCGGGCTCTCTAGGAACTTTTCCAGGTACACCGTGGGATTGCCGAATGCGGCCTGGGCTTCCGAGCGTGTCATGCTTACCGCGTTAAGCAGCGCCGCTTCGGTGTGTACCACTCGCATGCCTCGGCCGCCACCGCCACCGGCGGCTTTGACGATCACCGGGTAGCCCACGCCGCGGGCGATCTTTACGATCTCGTCGGGAGATTCCGGCAACTGACCTTCCGAGCCAGGCACTACCGGTACACCCGCCTTGATCATGGCGTGCTTGGCGCTAACTTTGTCACCCATGAGCCTGATGGTCTCCGGGCGTGGCCCGACGAACACAAAGCCGCTCTTTTCGACACGCTCAGCAAAGTCGGCGTTCTCCGACAGGAACCCGTAGCCTGGGTGAATCGCTTCCGCGTCGGTCACTTCAGCTGCGCTGATGATTGCGGGAATGTTGAGATAGCTGTGGCTGGAAGGCGGCGGACCGATACACACTGATTCGTCGGCCAGACGAACGTACTTCGCTTCCGCGTCCGCCTCGGAATGGACGGCTACGGTCTTGATACCGAGCTCGCGGCACGCCCGCTGAATGCGGAGCGCGATCTCGCCGCGGTTGGCGATTAAGATCTTCTCGAACACTGGACGACTTAGGCGATGAGAAACAGCGGCTCACCGTACTCTACGGGCTGGCCATTCTCGACGTAGACTTCCTTGACGACCCCGCCTTGGTCAGCCTCGATCTCATTGAGCAGCTTCATGGCCTCGATGATGCACAGGGTATCCCCTGGATTGACGCGGTCGCCCACTTCCACGAAGGTCTTGGCCCCTGGCGAGGCAGCGCGGTAGAAGGTTCCTACCATTGGGGACTTGACGACATGTCCTTCGACCGCGGCGGGAACTTCAGCGGCAGGCGCGGCAGCGACGGTAGGGGCCGTATGCGGCGCCGAGGTTACCGCGGTCTGAGCTGCAGGGCCCACCCGGCTTATGCGGACCTTTTCCTCTCCCTCTGTAATCTCCAACTCTGCAATGCCGGACTCCTGAACAAGATCGATCAGCTTTTTGAGTTTTCTCAGGTCCATCGCTACGCGCTCGTGTCTTGTCGCCAGCGGATAACGTTCAGGATACCGGCCACCTTGAATAACTCATGCAGTTTGGGCTTGACTCCCCCAAAACCTCAATGGACCACGCAGCACCAACGGTTTAGCAGGAACCTTGGGCCGGACCTCTTTTAGAAGTACGCATCTTACACGCCAGTTTGCCGCAGCTAGTCGCACGATGTCCAGGTTTTTGCGAACTTCGAAGAACTTGGGGCAAGAAACAACGGGTCAGCCCCACTGAGCTTGCCAAATTGGGGTTACTGAAAAGGGCTTAACGAAATGCCGACTGGTTTTCCAGGAAAACGCCTGAAAGTGGATAACAGGATAGGAACCGTTGTCTCCCTATTCGACGAACTTACGGTGAGTTAGCATCACGAGAGAGCACCAGGAATCGCTTAAAGAAGCGGTTCGAGCAACGCCTCGAGCTTCCGTTGATTCACGCCCCCAAGCTGACTGTGCACCGCGCCGCCTTCCCTGTCAAAGACGACGGTGAAGGGCAGTCCACCGAGCCGGTTCCCCGCCTGACGGGCCAGCTCAATTCCGTCGAGGCCACCGACGAGAATCGGATAGTTGATCTTGAGCTCAGCAACGTACGGGCGGACCTTGTCAGTGTCGTCAATGGCAATGCCAACGATCTGGAGCCCCCTCGCGGACCACTTCTCCTGGACCTTCATGAAGGCAGGGATCTCCTCGCGACAGGGTGTGCACCAGGTGGCCCAGAAGTTCACTACCAGGACCTTGCCGCGCCACTGTTCCAACGCCTGTGGCCGGCCATCGATGTCGGGTAATCGCGCCGTCATCAGGCCCCCGGCAGCAGAAGCGGGCGCTATCGCGCTCGGCGCTCGATCCTGACCACTCAACCGGAGCGCGAACCCCACGGCGAGCGAAGCAGCCGCTACGGCTACAACTAGCACGAGCCGTGCCGCGCTGTTCATGATTTCTGTAGCGCGGCGTCCAGCGCGCCCACGAATTTCTCTGCCGACTGGAAGCCAATCACGCGAACCTGTTCCAGCTCAATGCCGGTCGGGCCGAAGAAGACGATGCCCGGCGGCCCGAATAAGCCAAAGCGCTTCAACAGCGCGTCAGCCTCCGGGGTACTCTGCGTCACATCGGCCTGCAGCACTAGCATGCGAGCCATGCGCGCCTTAACCTCGGGATCGACGAAGGTGAAGCGCTCCATCTCCTTACAAGAAATGCACCAATCGGCGTAAAAATCGAGCATCACTGCCCGCCCACCGGCTTGCGCAATGCGCTGCTGGAGTTCATCCACGGATCGGACTCGTTCGAAGGCAGGGCGCGCAGCAGCTTCTGCGCCCGCGCCACCGGCCCCTCGGAGTCTGGCCAGAGGTTGCAGTATGTCGCGTCCGCCGGACAGCGCTCCTAC
This sequence comes from Gammaproteobacteria bacterium, assembly GCA_041488355.1. Classification (GTDB taxonomy): domain Bacteria; phylum Pseudomonadota; class Gammaproteobacteria; order Burkholderiales; family SHXO01; genus SHXO01. The sequence goes on along the minus strand of JBGPPC010000005.1, from coordinate 23,642 downwards.
GAGCAGCGCGACACCGAGCAGCAACGCGATCACGCCTACCCCTTTCCACAATTTGCGGAAACCCGATGCGTTTGGCGGCAACGGGTCGATAGCATGCAGATAAATCGCTGACACGATCAGCAGTGCCGACCACAGCAGCATATGCACCGCGGAGGGAATGACCGGCGAGACGATCCATATGGCCAGCCCCAGCATGAGCGCCCCGAAGACGCGGTTGATAGTCTGCATCCAGGGACCGGCTTTGGGTAACAGGGTGCCGGCGGAGGCTCCGACAATGAGCAGCGGCGTCCCGATACCCAAAGCCATCGCGAACAGCGCTGCTCCACCGAGCGTCGCATCCCCGGTGTGCGACACGAACGCCAGCGCCGCGAACACAGGCGGCGCAGCGCAAGGACCGATGATGACGGCAGACAGCGCTCCCATCACGAAGACGCTGAACACGCGACCGCCCGACAGCCGATTGCTCGCTACCGTGGCCTTGCTTTGGATGAAGCTCGGCATCTGGATCTCGTAGAAGCCGAACATCGACAATGCCAGGAGCACAAAGATGCCGGCGAAGGCCCCCAACACCCATGGATTCTGTAGCACTGACGCAATGTTCTTTCCCGAAAGCCCGACCACCACGCCCGCAATCGTGAAGGTCAACGCCATCCCCAGCACATAGCTGCCGGACAGGATTAAGCCCCGCGCCCGCGTCATGCTTTTGCCTTGGCCCAGAATGATCCCCGACAAGATTGGGATCATGGGCAACATGCATACGGTAAAGGCGAGCCCGACCCCGAGCACGAAAAACAGCGGTGCGATCAACCACAGGCTCCCACTGAGTAGAGCCTGCCGCGCCTCTCCCCCGTCCATGCTCGATCCGGTGCCCGTCGATTGCTGCGTCTGGCCGCGCGGTGCTGCGGGCGACGCTGTAGCGACGGTAGATTCGGCCCCGCCACCAGGTCCCTTGGTGAGCGCGGCGCCCGTTCTACTCTTCGCTGGCGACCATGCCGCGAGAGTGAGATCGAATCTCTTCTTCGCGGGTGGATAGCACAAGCCCTTCTCGCTGCACCCCTGGTAGCGGGCATCGACCGATACCCGTGTGACATTACGCACCGTGCTTCGGTCCAGTGCGATCGTCGCCTGAAACGGCTTATGGAACACCACCGTATCACCGAAGTTCGGGTCGGACTTCTTCTCCCCGGGCGGTAACTCGACGTTAGTAATCGATATCCCGGGCTCGCCCGACGCCGTGAAGCCGATCTTGTCGCGATACAAGTAGTAACTGTCGGCGGGCGAGAAGGTCGCTACCAGCGTATGCGCGTCCTTCACCTTCACGTCCACCTTGAACGCCTTGTCCATCGGAAGGAACTGTTCCTCCGCGTCGCTGCTGGCGGCCAACGCGCGCAGCTTGGAGAGCGGACCGCCCGCATCGCTCGCGGGTGCGCCCTCGTTAGCCGCGAGTATGAGCGCTTTCGCCTTCAGCAGTGACGGATAGCACCCACCGACATCGATGCAATTCTGCGTCTGTCGCCCGATATCGATGGCGGCGCCGCTTTCGGCGGTAGAACTGAAGGCGTACACCGGCCCTAGTAGTTCGGCCATCGCCAAAAGCGCAATGCAAACTACTAAGCCTATGCCAGCCACATGTGAGAGCACACACTTTGGCATCATGAGGATTCGACAGCACCTGGTGCTTCCGTTTTGGTCTCTTGCACGAGCCATTCCAAATAAGCGACAGACCCATCACACAGAGAGAGCGCAATCACCTCAGGGACCTCGTAGGGATGGTGACTGAGGATGAATGCTTCGACCTCCGAAAACAGCGCGGCGCGGGTCTTGATGAGCATGGGGACCTCCGAGGCAGTCTCTACCGCCCCCCTCCAACGATACACCGAGGTGCATTCCGCGAAGACATTGACGCAAGCGGCTAATCGAGCTTCGACCAGTCCGTCAGCCAACCTCCGAGCTGCTTCACGGTCGGGAGCGTTGGTGAGCACGAGCAGGATCGGTTCCATATGCAGCAGATCTGTCGTCCTGGGGGCCGAATGATGCCATACACGGCTTCGCGCCGGGGGAGTGCTACGCGGCAGGCCCTGGTCGCAGCCGAACCGCTTCCGCCAAACCCGCCGCTACACTCGGATAACGCAGACGCACTCGAAGCTCCTGTTTCATCCGGCGATTGGAAAGCCTGCGCGACTCGCCCATGAACGACATCTGCGTTCGCGATACCAGGCTCTCCGCCTCCCTGCGGGACACGCGCGGCGGCAGCGGTAGGTCGAAGCTCTTGGCCACTAGATCAAAGTAGTCCCCCATCTTCAGCCAAGAGCCGTCGGCGGCGTTGTAGGTGCGGCCCGGCCGCCCGCGTGCGAGGGCTGCGAGCACAATGCGCGCCAAATCGTCGGCATGAATATGGTTGGTGTAGGCGTCCTCGGGTTGTGCAAGCGTAGGCGTTCCGGCCTGGATACGCTCGATCGGGAGGCGATCTGCCGCATAGATCCCCGGCACGCGCAGGATCACCACGCGCACCCCGCTCGCTCGCCCCCATGCCCTTAACAAGCGTTCCGCGTCGACCCGCCTGCGCGCGCGGTCACTCTGCGGTCGCAGCGGACGGGGCTCATCCACCAGCGCACCCAGGCAGTCGCCGTAGACCCCGCTGGTGCTGATGTACACCAAGCGCTGTGGTATGCTCCCGCTCCTTCTGAGCGCGCGGATCAAATTGCTGGTGCGTAAGTCGAGCGACCCCTGGCTCGGCGGCGGCGCGAAATGCAGGATGTCGTGCGGCAGTCCAGCCAAGCGCAACAGGGTCGCCGGGTCGTCTAGATCTCCGGCCAGCGGCACGATCCCATGGTCGCGCAGCAGTCCGAGGCGCTGGGCCGAGTGGGAGAGCGCGAAGAGGCGATAGCGTCCACGCAGTAACCCCACCATGCGCAGAGCCACATCGCCGCAGCCGACAATCAGGAGTCTTCTCATCCCGTTATTCTAGTGGAAGTGGGGGGCGGCACTGGCGCGCGATAAACCCCAGCGCCAGTCGAGGGGTACTGCATGTCTTTTCAGGTCACCATCAAGCCAAGTCAACGCACTTTCAACGTCGAGGAAGGCGAGGCCGTCCTCGAGGCCGCCATGCGCAACGGCATCGTCCTGCCCTACGGCTGCCGCAATGGGGCCTGCGGCGCCTGCAAGGGCAAAGTCCTGGAGGGCAGAGTGGACTATGGTCAATACGCAGCCCACATCCTCCCGGAGTTCGAGAAGAAACACGGCTACGCGCTGTTCTGCCAGGCTAAGCCACTCACCGACCTGGTGATCGAGGCGCGCGAGATCAACGCTGCCGGGGAACTCCCAATCAAGAAGCTGCCTTGCCGGGTGCAGCGGATCGAGCGTCCGTCCCACGAAGTCGCCGTGCTTTATCTGAGTCTTCCCGCCAACGAGCGGCTGCAGTTTCTAGCCGGCCAGTATCTCGAAATCATCATGCGAGATGGGAAGCGCCGCGCCTATTCGATGGCGAACCCACCCGAAGACGACGCCCACATCGAGCTGCACGTGCGCAACATGGCCAACGGTGCGTTCACCGACTACGTCTTCAATAAGATGAAAGACCGCGACATCTTGCGTTTCGAGGGTCCGCTAGGCACGTTCTTCCTGCGCGAGGACAGCGAAAAGCCGATCGTCTTCCTGGCCAGCGGAACCGGGTTCGCACCGATCAAGAGCATTGTCGAGCACGCGTTTCATATTGGCGTCAAGCGGCCGATGGTGCTGTACTGGGGAGCGCGCATAAAGTCGGATCTCTACATGAGCGGCTTGGCCGAGAAATGGCAGCAAGACCACGACGGCTTCAGGTTCGTGCCTGTCCTGTCCGAGCCGCTACCCCAGGATAACTGGACTGGCCGCACGGGGCTGGTGCACCGCGCTGTTATGGATGATCTCCCCGACATGTCCGCCTACCAGGTCTATGCCTGCGGCGCGCCCATCATGGTCGAGGCTGCGCAAGCCGACTTCACGGCGCGCTGCAACCTTCCGCAGGACGAGTTCTTCTCCGACGCGTTTACGCCGTCAGACGGCGCCAAGCTCGGTTGATTGGCTTCAGCCGCTATTGCGGAGGCCAGCGGCAATGCCGTTGATCGTCAGGAGGATTGCACGCTTGACTTTGTCGTCCTGATCCCCAGCCCGAAACCTACGGAGCGACTCAACCTGCAGGTGGTTCAACGGGTCGATGTAGGGGGAGCGGTTGCGAAAGCTGCGTGCCAGCGCGGGGTTGGACTCCAGCAGTTCGCGCTGACCGGTGATTGCGAGCAAGTGACTTACAGTGCGCTGCATTTCCGCCTGAATGCGCCCGAAGATCCGGTCGCGCAACTGCTCGTCCGCCACTAGTGCGGCGTAACGCGATGCGATGTGGATATCGGCCTTGGCCAATAACATGTCCATGTTGGACAGCAGAGTTTGGAAGAAAGGCCAGTTACGGTACATGTCCTGAAGCGTGGCGAGGCCCTGCTCGCCTTGGCGCTGCACCAGCTGCTCCACCGCAGTACCGAAGCCGTACCAGCCCGGCAGCATAATCCGTGCAAGCGACCAACTGAACACCCAAGGAATAGCGCGCAGATCCTCGATCCGGTCCGACTTTCGCCGCGCAGCCGGTCGGCTGCCCACGTTCAGATCGGCGATCTCGGTGATCGGGGTGGCGGTGCGGAAAAAGGTGACGAAGCCGGGCGTCTCGTAGACCAAGTTCCGGTAGGCTTTGAATCCTTCCGCCGACAGCTCATCCATTGCGCTCCAATACAGCTCGGACTCGCCGCGCGGCGAAGCGCGGTCCAGCAAGGTTGCTTCCAGCGTGGCCGCGATCAGCGTCTCCAGATTGCGCCGCCCGATGTCGGGTTCGGAGTACTTACTCGCGATCACTTCGCCTTGCTCGGTAATACGAATCTGTCCTTGCACGCTGCCGGGAGGCTGCGCCAGGATGGCATGGTGGCTTGGTCCACCGCCCCGACCCACTGTTCCGCCACGGCCGTGGAACAGCCGCAACTTCACTCCGTTGCGCTCGAATACCTCCACCAGCTTGACCTCGGCCTTGTACAGCTCCCAGTTCGAAGTCAGGTAACCACCGTCCTTATTGCTGTCCGAATAGCCGAGCATGATCTCCTGGACACCGCCGCGACTCTCAAGCATGCGGCGATATTCGGATATCCCGAACAACGCCTCCATAACGGCGCCACAACCGCGCAGATCAGCAATCGTTTCGAACAACGGAATGATATTCAGGGCCAGCCGCGGCGGTGAGCCGGGCTGCATCAACCCCGCCTCCTTGAGCAGCAGGGCCACCTCCAACACATCGCTAGCGCCGTTGGCGTTGGAGATGATGTAATTGGGTATGGCTTGCGCCCCATAGCGTTGGTGCAAGTCCGCCGCCGCGTCGACGATGCGCAACTCCCTGAGCGTGTCCTCCGTATAGGTGACGAATCGCGAGCGCAGCAACCTCGGCACGGTCAACTCCGCCAACAGCCATCGCCGGCGCTCCTCCTCGGGGAGTTGGTCGTAGCCCTCTCGGTGCGCGCCCAGCAGGAACAGCTCCGCCACCACCTTCTCGTGTACGCCGCTGTGCTGGCGCATGTCCAGCGGGGCCAGATGAAACGCGAACACCTCAGCCGCGCGCTTGAGGTGACGCAAACGCCCGCGGGCGATCCGCGCCGAGCCGTTACTGGCAAGCGATTGCGAGATCGCGTCCAGATCCCGCACGAACTCGCCAGCATTGGCATAGCGTTGGGCTGGCGCCACCTCGACGCGTTCTGGCGTGTGGTCATCGAGCTCGCGGGAGGTTGCGGCCAGCCGCGCATAGACGCCGATCAGCGCGCGCCTATAAGGTTCGTCACGCCGGTGTTCAGAGGCGTCCGGAGCACGCGCAGCCAACTCGTCCAACTCTGGAGTCACGGTTACCAGACGCAGGGACTGGGATAATTCGGCCCCGAGCTCGTGCACCTCGTTCAGGTAGAAATCCAGCGCTGTGGACGACTGTCTCATCAAGGCGTAGCGCGTGACATCGTGGGTCACGAAGGGGTTGCCATCGCGGTCGCCACCGATCCATGCCCCCAGCCGCAGGATGGGTGCTATCGGAATCGGCGTTTGCGGCCACTGCGCCTTTAGATGATCCTCCATCTCAGCGTATAACCGCGGCACCTGGCGCAGGAACGTGTAGCGATAGTACGACAACCCATTTTCGACCTCGTCGTGCACCTTCAGGCGTAGTTCCCGCAGGATCCGGGTCTGCCATAGCGTCAGGATTACGCGGCGCAAGTTCTCCTCGCTGATCGCGCGCTCCTCCTCGGTCAAGTTCAGACGGTCGCGCTCAGCGAGGAGCCGCGCAATCTCCAGTTGGCAGTCGAGGATGCTTTTGCGCTGAACTTCGGTCGGGTGGGCGGTAAGGACCGGGGAAATCAGGGCATCGCGGAAGAAGTCCGCGACCAGGGCGGGCCCGACCCCCGCGTCCGCTATCCGCTCGAGCGCGACGGCCAAGCCTTCGCGCGGACGGGAGCCGGCGATCTGATGCGCGCGCCGGCGTCGATTGTGATGCAAGTCCTCGGCGATGTTGGCAAGTTGAGAGAAATAGGTGAATGCGCGGATTACCGATACGGTGTCCGCGTGACTGAGCCGGTTGAGAGTCGCCTCCAGTTCGCCGCGAGCCTGGGTGTCGCCGTCGCGGCGGAAGCGGATAGCCGTCTGGCGGATGTGTTCGATCAGATCGAACGTTTCATCGCCTTCCTGCTCGCGTAGCGTGTCGCCGAGCAAACGCCCTAGCAACCGGATGTCCTCCTTGAGCGGGAGGTCCTTGTCGAGGGTCGCGTGGACGCGGTCGGTGCTGTTCATCGCGCTGCCTTCCTTCAGTGGTTAGTGAGGGGATGGACGACTGTCCGGCTGGCTCTACCTCCTCTCTCCCTTGGCAGCGATTGATGGGTTCTTTTTCAGCTCCGGTTCAGCCCAATCCAGGCGACAGAAACCGAAGCAGATTAGTTGGTTTATAGCGCGATCTGGCGCCGGCCGCCAGTGCTGTTCTTGAGTTGGTCAAGTGCGAGTTCCAGTCCGCGGCGATAAATGCGGCTGGCTTCCTCCGCCTCGCCGACGCGCTCGAGCAACTTGCCGAACTCAACGTATGCGGTATGGGTCGGCTCCACCGCCAGGCTCGCCTCAAGGTAGCTGCGCGCTTTCCCCCACAGTGCCTGCTGCATGCACAATTGACCCAGAGCAAGTAGCAGGACGGGATCGCCAGGGTGTTGCTGAAGCCAGCTCTCGGCGCGTTCCAGGTGTCGACGGGCATCGCGCGGTAAGCATTCCACATACAGTGCTAACAGGGCGGGGTTCCACGTCACCTCCATGCTTTGCTCGATGATATCGTGCGCCTCGCTGACGCCTCCCAAAGCGATGAAGCACTGCGCGGCCGCCGCCGCGACACGGCCGTCCCTGCGGTCCTCGACCGGGACCTTGTCCCAGTACTGGCGAAGCGCCTTCCAATCCAAGGCTTTGCGCTTGAGATTTTCGGTCTGGGCATAGTGCTTGATCTGGTCCAGTATTCCCGGCTCAAACACCTTGCGTCGGTCCAGCTGGGGCAGCAACTGCAGGACTTGATCCCAGTTTTTGGCCAGCTGCTGCGCCCGAAGCTCCAGCCGCAGCGCCGCCGTATGCTTGTCCTGCAGTTGGCCCAGAGCCTTCAGCGCATCGTGATAACGACGCTCGTCGAGCAGCAGTTCTGCTTGGGTCATGAGCCGCAAGTAGCTTTCCTTGGCGGCCCGACGATCCATCTCGCGCAGGTATTCATCGCGTGCATGAAACGACCTCAGCTCATGTGCCGACCGCGCCGCCACCACAAGACTTAAGCCGACCGCCTCGTCCTGCTCCAGCGCCTGTTTCGCCGCACGCTCGGCGCGACCAAAGCGACCCTCGAAAAAAGCCCTTACCGCTTCTTGGAAGGCGCGCCGCGCACGCGCGCGTCGCTGCTCGCGGCGGAACGCCACCGCCCTAGCCGGCATCGCCAGCGTAAGGCCCAGCGCGCGCACCAGCAGGTAAGCGGCGACAAACACGCCTAACAGTAGTGCGACGGCAAGGTTGAGGGACACCTCGACTCGGTGGAACGGAAGGACCAGAAGGACATATCCGGGGCTGTAGCGTGCGGCGGCTGTGAGCGCTACTGCAAGCGCGAATAGTCCGACGATCCACAACAGCGCGCGCACGGTCGGCGACTTACTGGCCGGGGCACAGGCCTACGGTCGACCCCTCGCGACCAATTGCGAGAGCCAACCCGCGACAGTGGAGGTGGGGCCTCCGCGCCCGCCGCGTAATGTGGATGCCGCTCAACGCAACCCCTTTTCGCGCGCCAGTTTTGCGCTGCGCACAGCCTCCAAGCTGCCGTGAATGTCGGGCGCCTCGACGGTGATCTCGCTGGCGGCCAACTGCTTGAGCATGGTCAGCGCCTGCACGACTTTGCGATCACTAGTATCGAAGTAACGCTGCAGCCACTCGACGGCATCGCGGGTGTCTGCCTTGAAGCTGTCGCCGTCATGGGCAAGCAGGGCCACGCGCGCGCTCATCAGCCGCAAGCGCAGGTTTTCGCGCACGAAGAAGGTCTGTGATGGCGACAACAAAGGCATCTCCTCGCGCTCGCTGCGCTGGATACGGATCAGGCTTTGGATGTCACGCCAAATTTCCCGGGCCATTCGCATAGGAGCGCTTTCCTCGGGCTTTGCGGCCGCCGCCTTCTCTTCGGCCGGGCGCTGGTAAGCGGACAGCGGCAGCCCGTCCACCACCTGACCCAACGCATCCAAGCGCAGGCTCATGCCGACGACGTCCACGTACGGCATCGACTTAAGTCGCTCGGTGTCGCGTCGGATGGCACGGCGCACAGACGTGAACTGAGCGCTATCGGTGCGCTGCAGCCGGCTATCCGCAGCCTCGAGGGCAATCAGCGCCGCCTTTACATTGCCAGCCAGCTGCAACTGCTGGCTGCCGATAAGCAGAATCTGCTCAACCTCCGCCAAGGTGCGTTCGTCGCGGTTGCGGGTGAGTTCCAGGTATAGCGACTCGACTGCAAGGCGCTGGTTCTGAGTTTCGGCAAGACGGCTCTCAACCACGCCCAGCCTGTATTCCAGATCCCGTGCCAGGTCTCGCGCCTGGTTGGCTGCCTGATGACTCTCTTTGTTGTAGCCGTCCGCCTCTGCCAGCTTGCGCACCAGTTCCTGTTGCAACGCGTGGATCTGGCCGCGCGAGTCGACCCATAAGGCGGAGACGGCCGCGGCCACAGCCAGCACCGCCAGCATGCGCGGGCTGATGCGCTCAGTACCCCACCGGGACAGCCGTTTCCAAATGGGATCCAGTGCGATCGCATCCGGGCCTGCCGTCATCTGCTTTGGCGGCTCCGAAGCCGGCTCGGGCTGGCTCTGTCCTGGTTCCATAGCGGAAGAATGACGACGCGCGAAGCGAGCGAAGAAGCAGTGTACCTTAGGTCGCGGGGGCGTCGTCCCTATCCGGTGCGCCAGGAGAACCACGCGCACAAGCCCGTGACCACACCCTCGTCGCCGGGAGGCGTAACGGCCACCTCGGTGAGGCCGATGCGCCTGGCGCGCTCGGCGATGCTGGCATGGGGCACAAACAGCGGGGTGGTACGCAGCAGCTGCTGTCCGCGCGTCCCGAGCATAGCCTGAAGGTTATCCAGTGTCTCGCCGCTCATTACAGTGACCGCATCCAGCGCCCCCCGCTCCCAGCGCGAGATGATCGCCGTGGGATCAGCACACGGGCGCATGCGTCGATAACATTCGGCATAAGTCACATCCGCGCCCCGCAGACGCAGCTCCTCGGCCAGCAGCTCGCGCCCGCCTTCGCCGCGCAGGATCAGTACGCGCTTGCCGTGCAAGTTCTGCAGCTGCGGCGCAACCAGCAAGGACTCGCTATCCGCGCTGCCGGAAGGAACAATGACCGCGACAATGCCGTGACTGCGCAGTGCGGCTGCGGATCCTTCACCCACAGCAGCAACCGTTACGGCCGGCGGCCACGTACTTCCGAGCAATGCAAGGCCATGATCGACCGCGTTGCCGCTTACGAAGACGGCGAGATCAAAGGTTTGCAGGCTGAGCAACAGCTCCTTGACTCGGACCGGGTCGGTCGGTGGCTCGATCGCCAGCGCCGGAAACCGCACGGCTTCGCCGTGCGCTGCGCTGATCAGGCCGGCCAGCTTCTCCGCTTGATGGAAGGGCCTCGTCACCAGCACCGCCCGCCCCTGAAGTGAGTGGGCCGAGCTGCTATTGTTCATGCGTCAGCGCGGCGAGTATCTCGCGCGCGCCGCCTGCCAGGAGCCTCTGGGCCAGAGCCTGCCCCATCGCCTCGGGATCCGCCGACAGATCGGGTGCGCGCTCCTCGGCCGACACGTGCCTCCTCCCATCCGGGCTGGCCACGAACCCGCGCAGGCACATGCCGGAGTCCACCAGCCGCGCAAAGGCGCCAATCGGCATCACGCAGCTTCCGGAGAGTCCCCGACTCACGCTGCGCTCCGCCCGGACACACCACTGCGTTTCAGGATGGCTGAGCGGCGCAACCATCTGGACCAGATCCGTGCGCGACTCGCGGCATTCGATCGCCAGCGCTCCCTGACCGGGAGCGGGAAGACTGTCTTCGGGTTCCAGTACAGCGGTAATGCGCGAGGCCAGCCCCAAACGTTTCAAGCCCGCTGCAGCCAGGATCACCGCCGCATACTGTCCCTCGTCCAACTTGTGCAGGCGCGTGTGTACGTTGCCACGGAGCGGCACCACAGCCAGGTGTGGATAGTGTGCGCGCAGCTGACTCTCCCGTCGCAGGCTCGAGGTCCCTACCCTGGCGCCCGGAGGCAACGAGGACAAGTGTGCATACTGGTTGGAGACGAAGGCATCGCGCGGATCCTCCCGCTCACCAACAGCCGCGATCGTAAAACCGGGCGGCAGCGACACGGGCACGTCCTTCATCGAGTGCACGGCGATCTGTGCGCAGCCCTCCTCCAGGGCGCTCTCGAGCTCCTTAACGAACAGGCCTTTGCCGCCGATCTTCGCTAGAGAGGACGACAGCAGGCGGTCGCCCTGGGTCGTGATGCCGAGTATCTCGACCTCGAGGCCGGGATACAGAGTGATCAGACGGGTGCGGACGTGATGCGCTTGCCAGAGGGCCAGCGCACTTTCACGTGTGGCAATGGTGACGCGCGAGGGGACTGACACCGTTTGGAGCCGGAGGCGACGCGCCAGCGGAGGCTGGTGCTCATGCGGGAAATTCTAGCATGTCGACCCGCACCGCCCTTTCTGCCCGCTGAAGCGAAGCGGATGCTATCCAACGCGCTAAGAAGAACGGGGTAGCGTCAAGCCGACCCGTCACACCAGCGGCGCGCAGGTTCAGAGCCCACGCGCAGAACCGGCACGAACACGCATTCGGCCCACTCCACGACTCGGGCCAACTCGACGGAGGGATTGCGGCGTTCGTAGTCGGTCAGCTCCGAGAGCAGCGCCAAGAACCGCTCGTCGCCGTCTGCCCCCTTGTTGATCAGGAGCAGCCGACTCTTGGCTGCTTCGTAGTCGCGTTTCCAGAGAATAGGCCGAGCCTTTCTTGCGAAAGCGCGGCTGTCCAAGCTGCCCATGGAAAGTTCCTCTCGGTCTCCAACCTCGATGCCCGCCAGCCGCGAAATGACGGCCGCCCTGCTGTTCGCGTCGTTGTAACGCGAAACGCGCCTGCGTGTCGAAAATCGTCAACAGAATGTATGAGCAGCACGCCGTATGCGCGCCCCGCGGCCGGATGACTGGGAAAGTAGTCTCGCACCTCGGTAGACGCCGCTCCGTCGGCGGTGGAACCGGTTCCGCATTGCGCAGCGGAACTAAGAGCGAATGCTGGACGCGCTAGCCTAGTTGCAGGGCGGCGTCCGAAGCACGGCTGCCAACGCGGATCTTGCGAGGTTGCGTGCTGGCTTTGATCTCTTCTGCAAGCTTGGCGACGACTTCCTCGATATCCGGGATGTCCTTGAGCCGTAGCACGCGTTCGGTGAAACCCACCTCATGCGTCAACCCTCCGCGCGTGATGCTGAACTCGTGCAGGTCCATCGTGCAGCAGTAATCCACTTCCGCGTCGAGCAACTCGGCCCCGAAACGCTCGAGGATAGTGCACGCCTTCATGTCGATATCTGCGCTCATGTTCGTCGGGTTCACAATGCCTATGGGGATCGAGCAGCGCGGCTGGCGCTATATCCTGTGGCAGCAGAAAGCGTTCCCACGCCCCCGGACCACCTCTAGCCCCCTGAGCACAAAGCGTAACCCAGTCATTGTTAAACCTCGCCTGAGGTCAGTGCTCGCTCGCCGATGCCCTTATCGGGCCATCCCGACAAAAGCAAGGGCGCCCGAAGGCGCCCTTGGATATTTGACAAATTAGCGGCAGCTCAAACGATAGCGTTCACCCACCATTCAACCGTGCGACCCCGCCGCCGAGAGTTACTCGACATGCTCGCCATGCAGGGCGACGTCCAGCCCCTCGCGTTCCTGTTCTTCAGTTACGCGCAGACCGATGGTCATATCGATGACTTTCAGGATGATGAAGCTCATGATGAAGCCATAGATCAAAGTCGCCCCGACGCCCCAGCACTGGGTCAACACACTGCCCTCCATCCCGCTGATCTCCTTGGACACGAACGCGCCTGTGAGCAACGCGCCGATGATCCCTCCGATGCAGTGGACCCCGAAGGCATCGAGCGAGTCGTCGTAGCCGAACATCTTTTTGACACTGGTAGCGGCATAAAAGCAGCCGACGCCTGCCGCGATACCGATGATAACGGCCGGGACCGGTGCGACGAAGCCCGACGCCGGAGTGATCGCGACCAGTCCTGCGACGGCACCAGAGGCGATGCCTAGCACACTGGGTTTGCCCTTCGTCAGCCACTCGGCGAACATCCACGCCAGCGCGGCAGCGGCGGTGGCGATCTGAGTCACAGTCATCGCCAGAGCTGCGCGCCCGTCAGCCGCAACGGCCGAGCCCGCGTTGAATCCGAACCAACCGACCCAGAGTAGAGAAGCGCCGATCACTGTTAGCGTCAGGTTGTGCGGAGGCATGGCTTCCTTGCCGTAGCCAACACGCTTTCCCAATACCAACGCAGCTGCAAGGCCAGCGATACCGGCGTTAATGTGCACGACTGTACCGCCCGCGAAATCCAGCTGGCCTTTGACCGCTAACCAGCCGCTCGGCTCCCACACCCAATGCGCGATCGGCGAGTAGACGACGATCGACCAGATGCCCATGAACCAAAGCATCGCCGAGAACTTCATACGGTCCGCGAACGCACCGCAAATCAGCGCCGGCGTGATGATCGCGAACGTCATCTGAAACATCATGTAGACCGACTCAGGTACGTTCGTCGCGATGTGGGATACCGACACTTTCTGCCCGTTGACAAAGCTCATGCCGTTCAGCAGGAAGCGGCCCAGGTTGCCCAGGTACGGGCTGCCTGGCATGAAAGCCAGGCTGTACCCCGCGACCATCCATAGAATCGTCACCAGACAAGTGATCGCGAAGCTTTGCATGACGGTAGCGAGCACGTTTTTCTTGCGCACCATACCGCCATAAAACAGCGCCAGCCCCGGGATCGTCATCAACAGCACCAGTGCCGTGGACGCCAGCATCCAAGCGGTATCGCCGGAGTTGATCTTGCTGATCTCGATCATGAACGGCTCGGTCGGAGCCGGTGGTGCAGCGGGCGCCGCTGCCGGCGCGCTGGCATCAGGAGCCGCAGTCGCAGAGGTAGCCGACGCGTCAGCCGGCTTGTCCTCGGAATAGCCGGGTACAGCAAGGCCCAGCAGGATGCCTGCTACGAGCGACAACAAAATTCTTCTCATCACTTTCTTCTCCCTGAATTTAAAGTGCTTCGGCCCCGGTCTCGCCGGTGCGGATGCGGATAATCTGCCCAAGATCGAACACGAAGATCTTCCCGTCTCCGATCTTGCCCGTGTTGGCCGACTTCTGGATGGCGTCCAGCACTCGGTCGAGGAGTTCGTCCTGAATCGCCACCTCGAGCTTCACCTTGGGGAGGAAGTCGACTACGTATTCCGCCCCACGGTACAGCTCGGTGTGCCCCTTTTGCCGGCCGAAGCCCTTGACCTCCGTGACCGTGATGCCTTGAACGCCGACTTCTGAAAGCGCGGCGCGCACCTCATCCAGCTTGAAAGGTTTGATGACTGCCGTGACGAGTTTCATCCCTCTGCTCCTGTGGAGAATGCATTTAGCACCTGTTGGCCGGGCTTTGAACTGTGCTGCAGTGCTCCGCGCCGTTTCGGCAGACCGGCGAACTCGATCGACGTCGGCACGCGTTGCCGCGCCGCCGCGCTACAAAGCGTCGGCGCCCGTTTCACCGGTGCGGATCCGGATTGCCTGCTTGAGATCGAAGACGAAGATCTTTCCGTCTCCGATCTTGCCCGTGTTGGCCGCTTTTTCGATAGCTTCGATGACTTGCTCCAAGAGATCGTCCTTGATCGCAACCTCGATCTTGACCTTGGGCAGGAAATCGACCACGTACTCAGCGCCTCGGTATAGTTCCGTGTGTCCCTTTTGCCGGCCGAAGCCCTTAACCTCCGTGACCGTGATGCCCTGTACGCCGATCACCGACAGAGCTTCCCGCACTTCGTCAAGCTTGAACGGCTTGATGATTGCCGTCACAAATTTCATCGCTATCCCCTTTGTGCAGTCAAGTTCTAAAAGGCTGTTGGCGGCGCGCCGGAGCGGCGCGCCGCACAATCAGCCTAAAACGTGCGTCCGACAGTGATGTAACCGCCCGAGCCGCCGAGGTTCTTGACGTCGGAATTGGCGAAGGAGGTTGTGTTCTTGTAGAAGTCGGTGTTGGTCGTGCCGACGTAATACGCGCCGACGGTCCACCCATCCTTCCACGCGTAGCTCACGCCCAGCTTCCAGTCTGCATAGCTGGGATCTGTCTCGCCATTCACGTTCGGGGCGGAAAGGCCGGCCGAGTAATGCGTGTAGCCGAGATGACCGATGAGCGACAACCCTTCGACTGACGCAAGGGGGTAGGCGACATTTACCTCCGGATAATAGGTACCGCTGGTGTTGTCAGTAAAGCCCGTAGTCGTGGTCGCTCCGAAGTAGCTGGTGAATGCATACGACAACTTGACGCTCACAAACTTCCAAGAGGCGCTGATGTTGCCTTCGAACGTGTTGAAAGTTTGGCTGACACCAGCTACTGGAAACGCGGCCTTATCAAAGTTCGCACCCGGGTAGTAGTAGTAGTAGATGCCCGCGCCTACCGTGAAGTCGTCATTGATCTTGTAGTTGTATCCACCGTAGAGGTCCCACTCCAACGATCCACCCGCAAATTGGTTTCCGCTTACGTTGGAGAGCCAGGTCCCGAGGTAGAGGCCGGAATCGTGGACAAAGTCGAAGCCACCCTGGATAGCCGGTTTGTCCCACGTCTGGGTAATTCCACGGAAGAAGTAGTCCGAAACGATGTACACGTTCGCCGTCAGGCTGTACGGTGGCTTAGGTGGCTCCGGTGCCTTGGGCGGTTCCGCCGGCTTCGCAGCATCCTCGGCGAAGGCGACGGCCGGGAGCATACTAACCGCGAGTAGTCCTGCAACGATGAGTTTGCGCGTGAGCATAGGTCTTCCTTTTCTTGCGTATGCGTCAAAAAACTATCGAATGGGAGGAGCAGCGTCAGAGCCCGACAGCATTTCCTATGCCAGTGAAATGACATATATAAAACAACTACATAGAGTCATTTGCGCGGCACTGGCGGAATTTATTGCACCAAAGGAATGCGGCATTTCTGGGCTGCGCACTGTCCGAGTGCGGCATCGGGGGTCATCGGATTTTCTTGCGCGGGACGAGGTCCAGCGTGCTTAAGGGACTTTGCTAAACTCGGCGCCAGCCCCAGCGCCGCGCAGGAGGGAATATGCGCAATGAAACATTGTTCCAAGAGCTGAGCGCACGACTCAGCGAGTTGATCGCTAAGAGCCCAGCCCGGGATCTCGAGAAGAACGCGCGCGCCTTGCTCACTGGCTTCTTCGCTCGGCTAGAGCTGGTCACGCGCGAGGAATTCGACGTGCAAAGCGCCGTTCTGCTCCGAACTCGCGAGAAGCTGGAACAGCTGGAGGCCAAAGTGGTAGAGCTGGAAAACTACCTGGCGTCGCGATCGAGCAGTTGACGTGAGGCGAGGGTGACCGCGAGACACGTGTGTCCTGGCTCCGGTTTGCGTTGCTTCCTGGCTCCCTGTCGACCCGCAGCTTCAAATCAACTGATCGATTCGCTCAAAAACGCTAACGCTGCAAGCCCGCGCGCCTTGCTAAACTCGCGGCTGATGGTTAGAACGTATCTGATGAAAAACGCGCCGACGATGGTAACCACGTCTCAGGTGCTGAGCCGGCCGGTTACTTTTCGACCCGATACTCCTAGTGGTACCTGAGTCGTCGCCTGCTCGCTATACCTCCACCGCGATCGCCCTGCATTGGCTGATTGCGGGACTGATCCTGATCTCTGTCGGCCTTGGCCTCTACATGGTTGGGTTGAAGCTGAGCCCGCTGAAGCTGAGACTCTATTCCTGGCACAAGTGGACTGGCGTGACCATTTTTCTGCTGATCGTAGCGCGCTTGATGTGGCGGGCGGTAAACGCGCCGCCGCCCCTGATCGCCAGCCCCAGGTGGCAGCAGATCTCTGCGGTGGTTAATCATTGGCTCCTGTATGTACTGTTGGTCTGCATCCCGATATCAGGCTGGCTGATGAGTTCTGCCTACGGCGTCCCGGTCGTTTACTTCGGTGTGCTCCCACTGCCCGACCTGGTAGGGAAGAACAAGGAGCTGGGCGATACACTCAAGGCGTTGCATGAAACGCTCGCATTCACCATGCTGGCCTTAGTTGCTCTGCACGCAGCCGCCGCCTTAAAGCATCATCTCCTGGACCGAGACGACGTCCTGTATCGCATGCTGCCGCTGGTCCGACCTCGTCGAGCCAATAAGCAATGACTCCATCGCGCCGCCAACTACTACTGTGCGCACTGTTCGTCGCCTTTCTCGTGCCGGCCGCAGGCCGCGGACACGCGCAGCGCGTAACCGCGGTGGACCAGGATAAAAGCACGATCACTTTCGTCTCGAAACAAATGAACGTGCCGGTGGAGGGCAAGTTCGGGAGGTTCTCCATACAGCTCGCGTTCGACGCCGCCAAATCGAACGACGGGCGGGTGCAGGTCGAGCTGGACTTGGCAAGCATCGACACCGGAAGCGACGAGGCAAACGACGAGGTCAAGGGCAAGGGGTGGTTCGACATCAAGAACCATCCAACCGCCCGTTTTGTCTCCAGCGGCGTAAAGAGCTTGGGGTCAGGTCGCTATGAACTCGCCGGGAAGCTGACAATCAAAGGGCGTACCAGGGACGTGGTGGCACCGTTCACATTCAAGCCCGCCGAGCAGGGCGCCGTGTTCGACGGTGCGTTCGTGCTCAAGCGCCTGGATTTCGGCCTCGGTGAGGGGGCATGGTCTGACACCGACACTGTCGCGAACGAAGTGCAAGTCAAATTTCGTATCTCCGCGACGGGCGCCACTCTCAAGAAATGAAGGGCGCGCGTTTCCAACGAACAGAAAGTAAGGAGAAGTGAATGAGGAACTTTAGTCCGGCGATAGTAGTACTCGCCGCTGGTTTGTCTTCGGTACCGGTCTGGGCAGGCGATTCCTACGCCATCGACCCCCGCCACACGCACCCAAGTTACGAGATCAACCACTTCGGTTGGTCCACGCAGCGCGGCCGCTTCGACAACGTCACCGGCACGATCACTCTCGATCGCACAGCAAAGACGGGCAGCGTGGACGTGGCCATCGATGCGAGCTCTGTGAGCTCCGGCGTGGCCAAGCTCGACGAGCATCTAAAGAGCGAGGACTTCTTCAACGTGGCAAAGTATCCGACCATTATTTTCAAGGCCAGCAAGATCGCGTTCGATGGAGATGTGCCCGTATCCGTACCTGGCCAGATCACGATTCTGGGCGTGACCAAGCCCGCCACCTTGACCATCACGCACTTCGGTTGCGGTTTGCACCCGATGCTGAAGAAGGATGTATGCGGTGCCGAGGCCAGCACCACGATCAAACGCTCCGAGTTCGGAATGACGAAGTACGTGCCTGCCCTGGGCGACGAAGTAAAGCTGTTGATCAACGTCGAAGCATTCAAGGATTAGCCTTCAGAGGCCCGGGCGAAAGGGGCGCAGCGCCCCTTTTTCGTTTGGTCTATCCTGCCGACATGTCGCTCGCCGTGCTGCACAGCCGCGCCATATCCGGCATGGATGCCCCGCCGGTGACGGTCGAGGCGCACCTGGCAAACGGGCTGCCCAGCTTCACCATCGTGGGGCTTCCGGAGGCGGAGGTGAGGGAGGCGAAGGATCGCGTGCGCGCCGCACTGCAGACGGCGCGCTTCGAGTTTCCCGCGCGGCGCATCACCGTCAATCTCGCACCTGCCGATCTACCCAAAGAAAGTGGCCGCTTCGACTTGCCCATCGCGCTCGGTATTCTCGCTGCGACCGGGCAAGTTCCGGACGAAAGGCTCGCCGAGCTCGAATTTGCCGGCGAGCTGGCGCTCACGGGCGAGTTGCGACCGATCCGGGGCGCACTTGCGATGACCTACGGCGCATACCATTCGGGGCGGGCCTTCGTGCTGCCCGAGCTCAATGCTCCGGAGGCGGCGCTGGTACGCGATGCCACTGTATATCCAGCCCGCACGTTATTGCAGGTCTGCGCACATCTGACTGGCGCCGAGCCATTGCAACGCTGGTCGGAAACGACGCGCACATCCGAGAGCGCTTACCCGGACATGACAGAGGTCAGGGGCCAGGTGCAGGCGAAGCGTGCGCTGGAGGTGGCGGCTGCCGGTGCGCACAGCCTGATCATGTCCGGGCCTCCAGGCACCGGCAAGACCATGCTTGCCGAGCGTCTGATTGGCATCCTGCCGCCGATGACTGACGAGGAGGCGCTCGAGTCCGCTGCCATCCAGTCCTTGGGTTCGAACGGCTTTGATGTGCGCAAATGGAGGCACCGACCGTTTCGCGCGCCTCACCACACGGCTTCCGGCGTGGCGCTGGTGGGCGGTGGCAGCCTGCCGCGTCCCGGAGAGATCTCCATGGCGATGCACGGCGTTCTGTTTATGGACGAGCTACCGGAGTTCAACCGCGACGTTCTCGAGGTGCTGCGCGAACCCTTGGAATCGGGGCATATCACGATCTCGCGTGCAGCGCGCCAAGCAGACTTTCCTGCGCGCTTTCAACTCGTAGCCGCGATGAATCCATGCCCTTGCGGCTTTCTTGGGCACTACGGCGGCAAGTGTCGCTGCACGCCCGAGCAAGTAGCACGCTACAGGCGGCGCATCTCCGGACCGTTGCTGGATCGGATCGATATCCACATCGAGGTCCCCGCGGTAGCACCGGAGGAGATCGTAGGGCGCCCAGAAGGCGAGCCGAGCACCACGATCCGGGTTCGCGTCAGCGCCGCGCGCGAGCGTCAGCTTGGGCGCCAGGGCAAGCCCAATGCCCAGCTTACGTCGCGCGAAGTGGGTCAGCACGCCACGCCCGACGACCACGGCGAACTGCTGTTGAAGCAGGCCATCAGCCGCTTGGGGCTGTCAGCACGTGGCTATCACCGCATCCTGAAAGTCGCGCGCAGCATCGCTGACCTCGCGAGCGAGGCGCGGGTGCTGTCACGGCATGTCGCCGAGGCGATCCAGTACCGCAGGATAGACAGAAGCTGACCCCGGGGACAGCTAGCCTCGTGGGCAACGGATGAAAGAACTCAAGAGCTGGGACGAAGAGCAGCGCTCGGCATACCTTTATCGTGTGCTGGCCGAGATCGACAAGGATGCGCTCCGAAAAAGGCTGTTCTCCGAGCTCGCGCGCGAAGCGCAGGCTCAATCCGGTATATGGGCGGACGCTGCGCGACGAGAGGGGAGTCGGGTACCCGCCGAGTACCGACCGGATCTGCGCACGCGAATCGTGGAGCAGCTAACGCGTCGATTTGGGCCGCGTCACATGCGCTCGATGCTGGCGGCCATGAAGGTGCGCGGGATGTCGGTGTACTCTCGCACCGAGCCCGGTCACCCGATGCCGGATGCCTCAACTGGCGCAGAGCGCCGGCACCGCGGCCTCGCCAGCGGCGGAAACTTGCGCGCAGCCGTGTTCGGTGTCAACGATGGACTCGTTTCCAACGCCAGCCTCATCCTGGGCGTCGCGGGGGCAGCGGCCGAGCCGGGCATCATATTGTTGTCCGGGGTGGCCGGGCTGCTCGCGGGCGCCTTTTCGATGGCCGCGGGCGAGTATGTTTCGGTGCGCTCGCAGCGCGAGATGTACGAATACCAGATTGGCCTTGAGCGCGATGAGCTCGAGGCGTACCCCGAGGAGGAAGCGAAGGAGCTGGCGCTGATTTACGAAGCGCGCGGCCTGGCTGGGGCCGAGGCGAAGCGCCTGGCCGATTCGATGATCGCGGATCCCGAGCGTGGATTGGACGCACTGGCCCGCGAGGAGCTGGGTCTGAACACCGATGAGCTCGGGTCCCCTTGGGGCGCAGCCACTTTTTCGTTCCTCTCCTTCGCCGGCGGTGCGCTGATCCCGCTGTTGCCGTTTCTGTTCGGCAAGAGCGCCGGCGCACTCTATGTGTCCATTGGCCTTACCGCGGCGGCGTTGTTTGCGGTCGGGTCAATGCTGAGCCTGTTCACCGGTCGAGGTGCGCTTCGCGGCGGGGCGCGGATGTTGCTGATCGGCGGAGCAGCGGGCGCGCTGACGTTCGCGATCGGCAGGCTGCTCGGAGTAAGTCTGGGTTGAGGTTGAGCACAGTAACTGCAACGATAAAGCCCCGCGCCCCGACGCGGGGGAGCGGCGTGCCAAGGGCTGAAACGGGGCGGGTGTAAGCCCGCTCTACGATTGACATACGTGGTGTAACCCGCTAATCTGCAACGAATCGCGCCGATTTGATCGCAGCTTGCGGGCGCTTAAACAAATGTCGCTAAAGCGCGGGGAGCAATCAGCGACCCGTCCGTGCTTGCGGCCGGGTTTTTGTTTTATGGCTCACGATCGCACCGCCATCCTCAATCGCCTGCTCAAGGAGCGCATCCTCATTTTGGATGGCGCAATGGGCACCATGATCCAGACGCACAGGCTGGACGCCCATGCCTATCACGGCGATCTGTTCCACGATCACGCCTGCGACCAGAAGGGTAACAATGACCTGCTGTCACTGACGCAACCGCGCATCATCGCCGGCATTCATGCCGCCTATCTCGAGGCCGGTGCCGATATCGTCGAGACCAATACCTTCAACTCGACGCGCATCTCCATGGCCGACTATGGCATGCAGGATAGGGCCGGAGAGTTAAACCTTGCGGGTGCGAGGCTGGCGCGCGAGGCAGCTGATGAATTCACGCGTAGGACGCCGGAAAAACCGCGGTTCGTGGCCGGAGTTCTCGGCCCCACCAATCGCACGGCCTCGCTCTCGCCCGACGTCAACCACCCCGGCGCCCGCAATACGAACTTTGACGAACTCGTCGCGGCTTACTCCGAGGCAGTGCCCGGTCTGGTGGAGGGCGGTGTCGACCTGATCATGGTCGAGACCATCTTCGACACCCTGAACGCGAAGGCCGCGCTGTTCGCCCTGGACGAGTTTTTCGAGCGCAGTGGAATCCATTTGCCGGTGATGATCTCGGGCACCATCACGGATCGTTCCGGTCGCACGCTGTCAGGTCAGACAGTGGGCGCGTTTTGGAACTCGGTCGCGCACGCCAAACCGCTCTCAATCGGCCTCAATTGCGCGCTCGGCGCGAAAGACCTGCGCCCGCATATCGAGGAGTTGGCGCACATCGCCGACACCTACACGTCTCTCCATCCGAATGCCGGCCTGCCCAACGAGATGGGGGAATACGACGAGTCGCCGCAGTATATGGCGTCGATACTGGGCGAGTTCGCACAGGCCGGGTTTGTCAACATAGTGGGGGGCTGCTGCGGGACGACTCCTGCGCATATCCGCGCCATAGCCGACGCGGTGCGGCCGTTCGCTCCACGGGTCGTGCCACAAGTGCAAAAGAAGCTGCGGCTGTCGGGGCTGGAGCCTCTGACTATCGGCGACGACTCGTTGTTTGTAAACGTCGGAGAGCGCACCAACGTCACGGGTTCGAGGGCCTTCTCGCGCATGATCCTCGGCGGCAACTACGCCGATGCGCTGAACGTCGCACGCCAGCAGGTGGAGAACGGCGCGCAGATGATCGACGTGAACATGGACGAAGCCATGCTCGACTCGAAGGCCGCCATGGTCGCGTTTCTTAACCTGATCGCCTCCGAACCGGACATATCGCGCGTGCCCGTCATGATCGACTCCAGCAAATGGAGCGTGATCGAAGCAGGTCTCAAATGCGTGCAAGGCAAGGCGGTGGTGAACTCGATCAGCATGAAAGAAGGGGAGGCCGAGTTCCTGCGCCAGGCGAAGCTGGTGCGGCGCTACGGCGCGGCGGCCGTGGTGATGGCATTCGATGAGAAGGGCCAGGCGGATACTCTCCTGCGCAGAATAGAGATCTGCTCACGCGCCTATCACCTCCTGGTGAAGGAGATCGGTTTCCCACCCGAGGACATCATCTTCGATCCCAACATCTTCGCGGTGGCCACCGGCATCGAAGAGCACAACAACTACGGCGTGGATTTCATGGAGGCGACGCGCGGGATCAAGCGGGCCCTGCCGCACGTCAAAATAAGCGGAGGGGTGTCGAACATTTCGTTTTCCTTCCGCGGCAACGATTCGGTGCGCGAGGCGATCCACACCGCATTCCTGTATCACGCTATCCAGGCCGGCATGAGCATGGGCATCGTGAACGCCGGGCAGCTGGGCGTGTACGAAGAGATCCCCAAGGACCTGCTGGAACGAGTCGAGGACGTGCTGTTCAACCGGCGCCCAGATGCTACCGAACGCCTGGTGGCCTTTGCCGAAACCTACAAGAAGGAAGGCAAGCAGGCGATCGAAGATCTCGCCTGGCGCAGGGCCAGCGTGCAGGAGCGCCTCTCGCACGCGTTGGTCAAAGGCATCGACACTTGGGTGGTCGAAGACACGGAGGAAGCGCGGCGGCAGTATGCGCACCCGATCCAGGTGATCGAAGGCCCGCTGATGGACGGCATGAACGTGGTGGGAGACCTGTTTGGTGCAGGCAAGATGTTCCTGCCCCAGGTCGTCAAGTCGGCACGCGTGATGAAGCAGGCAGTAGCGCACCTGATCCCCTACATCGAGGAAGAGAAACGCAGCAGCGGAAACGAGCACAAGGCCAAGGGCAAGATCGTCATCGCCACAGTCAAGGGCGACGTGCACGACATCGGCAAGAACATCGTTTCGGTGGTGCTCCAATGCAACAACTTCGACGTCGTCAACCTGGGTGTGATGGTACCGGCGGAACGGATCCTGCAGACCGCCCGCGACGAGAACGCCGACATCATCGGCTTGTCGGGGCTGATCACCCCGTCCCTCGAGGAAATGGCGCACGTGGCCAAGGAGATGGAGCGGCAGGGTTTTCAGGTTCCCCTGCTGATCGGAGGCGCGACCACCTCGCGCGTACACACGGCGGTGAAGATCGAGCCCAATTATTCCGGTCCAACGGTGTGGGTACCAGACGCCTCGCGCAACGTCGGTGTCT
>JBGPPC010000004.1:0-39567 GCA_041488355.1 Gammaproteobacteria bacterium | reverse complement strand
GAGGCCGCCCTGTGCAGTCAGGCCAAGCATGTGCTGATGATTGCAAGCCGGCGCAAGATCGAGCAGCTGCGCGCAATGATGCGGATGCGCGGCGTCGAGGAATCACGGCTTGCACGCTTGCAGGCTCCGGCGGGTCCGGATGCCGGTGCCAAGACACCCGGCGAGATTGCGCTGGTTGCGATCGTCGGGGTGCTCGCGTTGTTGCGTGGTCGTGGCGAATCGTCCATGAATGCCGGGCCGGACACGAGCAAGCCGAATTCGCTCGCTGCACCTGGCGTAGCGTCGGCGGAAGGCAAATTCATCAACCCCGTCTGCGGAATGGCCGTGAGCACCGCCAATCCCATACACATCGAGACGTACGAAGGCGTGTCGTTCTACTTCTGCTGTGACGGCTGCAGAACCACGTTCCTGCAAGACCCGGCAAAGTATGCGGCTATTCAGCGCGCTTCCGTGGCCAGGGTTCCGGCGTGAGAACTTCCACCGTGCTGCTGACCGCAGGCCGCTACACCACCGTTGTCCTGATGGGTCTAGCCTGTGGCTCCCAGTCGATTGTCTATTCGCGGCCCGAGGACGGTCTGCAGATCCTATATACGGGTGGCGCGGTGCTGCTTGGCGCGTCGGCCCTCGGTTGGTTGCGCCCGCAGCGTGCTGGCCTGACGGCGCCGCAGGCGATGCTGTTGCTCAGCGCCATCGGCATGGTGCTGGGCTTGACGGCCGATTCCCATGCGATGCAACTGGGGTTGTTAGCCAGCCTCTGCGGCATGGCGGACCGCAATCTCTGGTCCATGATGCAGCTGCACTGGACGTTATTGCCTTGCATGCACGTCGGCATGTGGATCGGCGGCTTTGCGGCGATACCTCTTTTGCGCGCCATTCGGCCTACCTGCCGCAAGCAATACTGCGTCCGCCTGGCCCAGAACGTCGCGTGCTCGGCATGGATGACGGTCGGGATGTCCGCCGGGGCGCTCGTGTTCGAATATCTGGCCGCGCCATCGGGTGCGCGCAGTCCCTCCCCAATACTCGGCGGCATGTTCAGCGGGATGGTCTTGGGGATGGTGGTGAGCGTTGCGCTCTACCGGCTCTACTTCCACATACGTCCCATGATTGCTTTGAACTTCAATCGGCGCGGTGCTGTGCAGCCCCGCACCAGTCTTACTGCAGGTCCTTTCACCTAGGTTTCCCGGTCTACGGCGGGCGCCCAACCGGCCTGTCCGACGAAACCCTCGGCAAGGTCCTTTTTTCCCAGCGATTCCGCCGTTCGGTTCGCTAGACGGCGTCGGGCTAATCGTCGCGACCGCCGCAACGGAGCGCTCCGCGGGGAATTCTTGCTCCCGATTCACAGTGTAGGCCGCCAGGAGTTCCGCCGATTTTCATAGCGAAAACGTACTACTGCATCGTGGCCGTGTGCGCCGAAGTGGGGTCGCTTGGAATCATGTTTTTGGGAGCAGGCGTGTTACCAGTCACACCTCCGGCGTAAGGAGACCGTCGAGGGTGTCTTGAGGAATCCGATAGACCGTGCAGCCCAATTCGAGCCGCATTGGGGCAGGTACTAGGTACACAGGCGGTCCGCGCATCCTTCGCGTCATGCGCCTGATCCCTGAGGTTCTAGTCATCAGGGCGTAAACTCGCCTCTGCCGCTCGGGCGCGGTCTCGCGCCGACAGGCGAAAAAGTTCCTTAAATTCCCGCGGGCAGCGGTCGATGCTGGCTAGCAGGACGCGTGGCAGTCTTGCGGCGACAATGAAGCGCCTGAGACATCGACTAAAATTTGAGCGCCGGCGGTGTGCAACCTGCTCGTTCGCTGACCTTTGGCATCGTGTCGTCCGAGACCGACTGTCTCGAAAATATCCTTGAACGTCCGCGAGTTGAGGACATTTGCGGCGTGACTGGGTTAGCGCACGCTGGCCGCGCCCGAGTGCTCGCATCGGTGGGGATTCGGCAAGGCCGCCGCTCCGAGCTTGCTCCCGCGTTAGGCATAGCCCATTGGAAACGGGGCTCTGGCACGGGACGTGCATTTTGCCGATAATGCTTTGTAAGCCCAATGCTTACCGTTCGGCCGAGGCGCAAAGGGGCTCTTCAACTGGCCGGCTCAAACAACAATACCGCCTGAATCCGGATCAACCATGATTGGCCGACTGCTACGAATGCTCCTGGCATTGCTCCTGGTGGCGGTCCTCGCCTTCCTCTACGTGATGAGTCAGGGCGGAGATCTCAGGCGCCAGACGCAGATCGCAACCGACCTGCGCAACCTCAAGGAGATCGATACCCGTTGGAATCGCGACATCGCCGCCGCTCGCAGCGATGCTGTGAACGCCGAACCCCGCACGCCGGACCCGATCGTGCGGCTGCAGCCGCTGCTCGATGATCTTATGATGGAGACCGCGGCGCTTAAGAATCGAGCGCTGACCACCGGAGTAGAGGGGCTGCGCAGCGCGTTTTTGTAGAAGCAGAAACTGGTTGACCAATTCGAAGAGGTCAACGCGCAGTTGCGTGTCACCCTCAAAGACCTGCTCGCACAACTGTCCGGGATCAGGCAGACAGCGGCGCGGCTGGCCGAAACCGATGCCAAACAGCGCCAGAAGCTATCGACTCTGGACGGTCAGCTTGCAGCGCTGAACGCCGAGTTGCTCCGTTTGTATGTGCAACCGGACGACAGCGCGCGCAAGGCGGTCGAAGGCGCCGCCGCGGGCGTCGCGCAGTCGGCGGAGCAGTACCCCGAGGCCATCCGCACACCGCTCTCGGGCTTAGCCCAGACCGCGGCCGTATTGCTCAAGCAGGAGCCTGGTGCTACGCAAGTAGCCGGGCAGCTTGCGTTGCTGCCCACCGCACCGCGCATTTCTTCGCTCAACAACGCCTACGATCGCGAGTTTCAGGCCATCGCCGACGAGAAGGAGCGCTTCCGCGTCTACTTGGTGTTCTACTCCGCGGCGTTGCTGGTATTCCTCGCCTACGTGGTTTTGCAGTTGGGCAAGAGCTACGCGAAGATCAACCAGGCGAACGAGGCCTTAAAGACGGCAAACGAGAATCTCGAGCACAAAGTGCAGGATCGGACCAAAGAGCTGTCCGAAGCGCTGAGGCATCTGAAAGAGTCGGAGCTGATGCTAGTCCAGACCGAGAAGATGTCCTCTCTTGGCCAGATGGTGGCCGGCATCGCGCATGAGATCAATACGCCGCTGGCGTACGTGAAGGCCAGCCTCGCTTCAGTGAAGGACAGGTTGCCCCACGTTGAGGGTATAGTGGCCGAGTGCGGGAAACTGGTGGCCATGCTCGAGCGCGGCGACGTCCCGGACGCAGAGCTTTCCGCGCAGTTCACGCGCGTCTCGACTCTGTCGGCGAGGTTCCGCGCTGAATCGGAGGCCGGCGATCTAGCTCACCTGACCAGCGACGGCCTGCATGGCATCGACCAGATTGCCGAGATCGTCGTCAACCTAAAAAACTTCAGCCGTCTAGATCGAAGCAAGCTACAGCGCTTCAATCTCAACGAGGGTATCGAGAGCACGCTGGTGATCGCGCGCAACATGGTCAAGCACAAGACTGTGCACAAGCAGCTGCGGGAGATTCCTCTGGTTGAGTGCTCGCCGTCGCAGATCAATCAAGTGTTCTTGAACCTGGTCACCAACGCGGCACAGGCGACCGATGACGTCTCCGGCGAGATCACCGTAACCACCGGGGTCGCCCAGGGCGGACAGGTACGGGTGGACGTGTCGGACAACGGCCACGGCATACCTGAGGGAATCCTGGCTAAGATCTTTGATCCGTTCTTCACCACGAAGGAAGTGGGGCAGGGCACCGGGCTTGGCTTGTCAATCGCGTACAAGATCGTGCAGGAGCACGGCGGACGCATCGAGGTCAAGTCGACGGTTGGGCGTGGCACCACCTTCTCCGTATTCTTACCCGCCAAGGCGGTCCAGCCGCAGGCACTCGCAGCATGAATCCGGCGTTCGCCAACCCAGTCAGGCAAGGATGAACATCCCTCGCACCATCGGACGCTATGAGGTGCGCGGCATCCTCGGCGAGGGTGGCATGGCGACCGTGCTGGAAGGCTGGGACCCGGTTTTGCACCGGACACTGGCGGTCAAGTTGGTGGACAAGGCCAAGCTGGACCCGGAAACCAAGGACGAAGCGCTGCGCCGGTTCAAACGCGAGGCACAAGCTGCGGCGCGTCTGGCGCACGCCAATGTGGTTCAGGTCTACGAATATGGCGAGGAGGGCGACTACTGCTTCATCGCCATGGAGCACGTCGCAGGCAAGCCGCTGACCGCTTATCTCAGCGAAGGCCTAAAAACGGAGCTGCAGCGCGTTCGGGACATCATCAGACAACTTCTGGATGCGCTTGCTTATTCTCACGCGCAAGGCGTCGTTCACCGCGACATCAAGCCGGGCAACCTGCTGGTGACGCGGGAAGGCAACATCAAGGTCACCGATTTTGGCATCGCCCGCATGGAGACCTCCAATGTGACCCAGCATGGCCATATGCTTGGCACGCCGAGCTACATGTCGCCGGAGCAGTATCTAGGCGAGACGCCGGATGGGAGAGCTGATCTGTTTTCGGCTGGAGTACTCCTCTACGAGTTGCTGACGAGCGTTAAGCCGTTTGCGGGCGAGAGCAGCGGGCAGATCATGAACAAGATCCTTTACGAGACGCCCGTGGATCCGTCGCGTCTGAACCCGCTGCTGCCGCCGGCGGTGGATTGGGTGGTGCAGAAGGTGCTGGCGAAAGCCCCGCAGGATCGGTTCGACAATGCTCGCGAGTTCAGCGAGGCGCTATTTAACGCGATCCCCGATCATCTGGGAGACGATCCTTCGTTGCGCCCGGACAGCCTGGCGAGCGCGGTGCGTGCCTCGTCCGACATGCTCAGCGCCGCGCGCAAGCTGCGGACACTCGCGCGGTCCGGCGACGAAAATGGGTCGGGGGATCCTAGCGCGAATGGTGTGTCTCAGTTCAGCGAACCGCTAGTCACCGCGGCGCCCCGCGCTCGCGTGCTATTCGTCGACGACGAGGAACGGATACTCACGGCGCTGAAGACCATCTTCCGCGGTAGATATCACGTGCTGACAGCGGCGAACGGCAAAGAGGCCTTGGATTTCATCGGTAAGTTCAAGATCCCGGTGATCGTCAGCGATCAGCGTATGCCGGGCATGCTAGGCGTTGAGTTGCTGCGCCGCGCGCGTGACCTCTCGCCGGATAGTGTGCGCATCCTCCTGACGGGTTATTCCGACCTCGCCTCCATAGTCGGATCCATCAACGAAGGCGAGGTTTATCGTTTTATCAGCAAGCCTTGGGACAACCAGGAGCTGCAGCAAGTAATCGCGGAAGCGGTGGACATTGGCCAGCAGCTACTGGAGCGGAATCGCCCGAAGCAGCCCCTGCCACCCAAGATCGACGCGGCCCTACTCCTGCTGGAACAACGGCCCAGTCTTTATCAAGCGCTGAGCAAGGTGCTGGGGTCGAGCTACGAATTGGTATCTGCGTCTAATATCGACCAGGCGTTGGCCGAGCTCGAGGCGCGCGAGGTCGCGGTTTTCATCGCCGACATCGACGCCGAGTTCGAGAATTACCTGATCCTGTTCAACCTGCTCAAACGCAAGTACCCCCAGATTTTGGTTGTCGTACTTACTGGTGCTTCCGATTCGGAAATGGTAATACACCTGATCAACGAAGCGCAGATCTACCGTTTTCTGAACAAGCCCGTGAACTTGGGTTTGCTGCAGCAGCACCTGAATTCTGCTATCACTCGCTATGCTGAATACGAGCACTCGCCGGAACTGCTGGAGCGGCACAAGGTAAAGGACACGGCAAAGGCACAAACCAGCTCCTTTGGCCAAGGGCTGCTGGAGCGACTGAGGTCGTTGAAGAACAGGTTCGCCACAGCGGCAAAGTAGCGGCGCCATAGACTAGGCGTGGCGCCAACAGCGCGCGAGCGGGTCCCCATGGTAGCGGCTAGCGCAACTTCGACGTCAGATGGGGCTGAATGACCTGGAGCAACTGCGCGAAGATCTTGGCACTTCCGGCAACGAGATTGCCGCTCTGCATGAAACCGTCGTTGCCCTGGAAATCTCCTACCAGTCCACCCGCCTCGGTAATCATCAGACAGCCGGCTGCCATGTCCCAGGGTGCGAGGCCGATCTCCCAGAATCCGTCCAGACGCCCGGCCGCGACATTGGCGAGATCCAGCGCCGCTGAGCCGGGACGGCGCACACCCGCGGTCTTCGTCATCAGGTCCTTGAGCATGCCGGTGTAAGCTTCGAGATGCTCGAACATGCGGAACGGGAATCCGGTACCGATGAGCGAATCGATCAGCTTTTCGCGTCGCGACACGCGCAGTCTCTTATCGTTGAGGTAGGCGCCGCGGCCACGCGAGGCGATGTACAGATCATTGCGGCACGGATCGTAAATGACACCGTGCGTAATGATCCCTTTGTGCAGCAGCGCGATGGACACCGCGTACTGCTGAAATCCGTGCAGGTAGTTGGTGGTGCCGTCGAGCGGATCAATGACCCAGACGTGATCAGACTGGCCGGCCGCACCGCTCTCTTCTGCTAGAATCGCGTGCTCCGGATAGGCCGTCTTCAACGTCTCGATAATCGCTTCCTCCGCCGCACGGTCGACCTCCGACACTAGGTCGTTCAAGCTTTTGTGCCGTACCGTCAACACGTCCAAGTTGCCCGCAGCCTGGTTGATAATGCGGCCCGCGCGACGCGCTGCTTTCACAGCGATGTTCACCATGGGATGAAGAATCGCCATCTCGAATTTCCGTAAGAGCCAGTTGAGCGAAGCGCGGATTCTACTCCATGCCCCATCCTTCTCCTCTTGAGCGTGTGCGAATCGTGCTCTGCGGCACAACCCACCCGGGCAACATCGGCGCCAGCGCGCGCGCCCTCAAGACCATGGGGCTGGCGTCGCTGTACTTGGTGAGCCCGAAGCACTTCCCCGCTGCAGACGCCGACGCGATGGCATCGGGTGCGGCTGATCTGTTACGGACGGCGGCTGTATGTGGTTCCATCGACGAGGCACTCGATGGCACCGTGTTCGCAGTCGCCTGCACGGCGCGCAGCCGCGACCTGTCCCACGTCGTCTTGACTCCGCGTGAGACAGGGGTGCGCTTGATATGGGAGGCGGCGCGCGGTCCGGTGGCTCTCGTGTTTGGACCTGAACAGAGCGGGCTGACAGGACGGGAGGTAGGCCGCTGTGCTGCCATTGGCATGATCCCGACCAGCCCCGACTACAGTTCCCTCAATCTCGCTGCGGCGGTACAGGTCTTCGCATACGAGGTGCGCCAGGCCGCCGAAGGAGTGGTGAGCTATCCTCAGGACGCCTACGATGCAGCCAACTACGGCGACGTCGAGTTTTTCTTTCGTCACCTCGAGCAGACCCTGTATGACATCGGGTTCTTGGATCCCATGCAGCCTAAGCGGCTGATGCAACGGCTGCGCCGGTTGTTCCAGCGCGCGAGGCTAGAGAAGGAAGAGGTCAACATCCTACGTGGCATCCTCAGCGCCGCTCAAAGGCCAATCAAACGGAATAGTTGACTAACTCAGTAGGTAATTGTAAGGTGTTGTTTTATTGAGATCTAACTCATCAACCATGCTGAAGGGGATCCTAGAGGACATCCGGTGCGTGTTCGAACGCGACCCCGCGGCGCGCACTACGTGGGAGGTGATCACCTGCTACCCGGGCTTCCACGCACGGATGCTGCATCGGCTGTCGCACTGTTTGTGGCGGTGGAAGCTCAAGTGGCTGGGGCGTTTCGTTTCTCACATCGCTCGCTGGCTGACTGGCATCGAAATTCACCCGGCTGCCGTCATCGGGCGGCGGTTTTTCATCGATCACGGTATGGGGGTGGTAATCGGTGAAACCGCGCAGATCGGAGACGATGTGACCCTCTACCATGGGGTGACGCTCGGGGGAACTACCTGGGACAAGGGAAAGCGCCACCCGAGTTTAGGCAATGGTGTCGTTGCCGGCGCCGGGGCCAAGATCCTTGGCCCGATCATCATCGGGGATAACGCCAAAATTGGCTCGAATGCGGTGGTCGTCAGAGATGTGCCGGCGGGAGCTACGGCAGTCGGTATTCCCGCTCGTATCCTCGACAACGGACGGGACGAGGCCCGCGCCCGCATGGCCGAGAAGATTGGGTTTCCGGCGTACGGCGTAAGCGGCGATCGGAATGATCCATTGACAACGGCGGTACATAGTCTTCTAGATCATGGAGTTACGATAGATCAGATGATCGAGCAAATAGTGCTTCGGTTGGAACAGGCGAGAGTTCATCGTCGGGATGGGGAGGTGAAATCTGAGCCCTTCGACCCCAACTACAACCATCGGCAGAATTGTTGACTGAAATATTCGGGTATTGTAAAGTTGAGTGTGCTGATCGGCTTTGAGCATCCAGGTTGATCTAAAAGATTTCCCCGAGGAGCAAGCCATGCGACTGACGACCAAGGGACGTTTCGCGGTGACCGCCATGATCGACCTCGCCATGCGCGATGAGCGGAGGCCAGTGACGTTGGCAGACATTTCGGAACGGCAGAAGATCTCGCTGTCTTATCTCGAGCAGCTCTTCGGCAAGCTGCGCCGACGCGCGCTGGTGTCCAGCGTGCGCGGCCCTGGCGGCGGCTATCAGATTGCCAAGAAGTTGGATGAGGTCTCGGTAGCCGACATCATCCGTGCGGTCGACGAGCCGATCGACGCTACCCAGTGCGGCGGCAGGGAGAACTGCAAGGACGATCGCAAGTGCCTCACGCACGACCTCTGGGCTAGCCTGAATGACCGCATTTTTGATTACCTCAACTCGGTCACTTTGGCCCAGATGGTGGTAAGGGCGCAGGCCCAAGCGGCGGAGACCAAAGTTATGGAACTGAAGGACCAGCGGGCCCGGCGAGATCACGCCGAGCCAGTTCTGTAGGCGAGTCCTGCGGACGAGTGGAATCGTGATGGAGTGAAGAGACGTGGCAATTACCCTGACTGAAAGTGCAGCGAGACAGATTCAGAGGTCACTTTCTAAGCGTGGCAAGGGCGTGGGCCTGCGCCTGGGAGTGAAGAACGTAGGCTGCTCCGGGCTGGCTTATACCTTCGACTATGCCGACGAGGTGGGCGCCAACGACGCGCTGTTCGAATCCCACGACGCCAAGGTCGTAGTGGATAAGGAGGCGCTCAAGTATATCGACGGTACGACTGTCGACTTCGCGCGCGAAGGTCTCAAAGAGTCCTTCAAGTTCGAGAACCCCAACGCGAAGAATGAGTGCGGTTGCGGGGAGAGCTTCAACGTGTAGTAGATCCGCCTTCAGGCGGACGGCGAAGTTCGGTAATTCTGGGAGTACAGCTTGAGCACGGTACTGCAGAACCTGGTGAACCAGCCCTACCGGCATGGTTTCGTGACCGACATCGAATCGGATGTCGTGCCGAAGGGGTTGAGCGAGGACGTCATCCGGCTCATCTCTCGGAAGAAGAACGAGCCCGAGTGGTTACTCGAGTTCCGGCTGCAGGCTTATCGGCACTGGCTCACCATGCGGGAGCCGAACTGGCCCAACGTCAAATATCCGAAGATCGACTTCCAGGACATCAGCTACTACTCGGCGCCAAAGGCCAAGAAAAAGCTGGCATCGATGGACGAGGTCGACCCGGAGTTGCTGCGTACGTTCGAGAAGCTGGGAGTGCCCATGCACGAACAGAAAGCGCTCGCTGGGGTCGCGGTGGACGTCATCTTCGATAGCGTGTCGGTCACCACCACGTACAAGCATCGGCTGGCAGAAGTGGGCGTCGTGTTTTGCTCCTTTTCCGAGGCGGTGCGCGACCATCCGGAGCTGGTGCGCAGGTACCTCGGCTCGGTCGTGCCTCCAGGCGACAATTTCTACGCTGCGCTCAACTCGGCGGTATTCACGGACGGCAGCTTCTGCTACATCCCCAAGGGGGTGCGCTGTCCAATGGAGTTGTCCACGTACTTCCGCATCAACACACAAGAGTCGGGCCAATTCGAACGCACGCTGATCGTGGCCGAGGACAGCAGCTACGTGTCCTACCTTGAAGGCTGCACAGCACCCAAATTCGACACCAACCAGCTGCACGCAGCAGTCGTGGAACTGGTGGCGTTAGACCACGCTGAGATCAAGTATTCCACGGTCCAGAACTGGTACGCCGGCGACGAGAAGGGGGTGGGCGGGATCTACAACTTCGTGACCAAGCGCGGGTTGTGCCGAGGCGTCAACTCGAAAATCTCCTGGACCCAGGTCGAGACCGGCTCGGCCATCACCTGGAAGTATCCGTCCTGTGTGCTGCTCGGCGACAACGCCATCGGTGAGTTCTACTCGGTCGCGCTGACCAACCATCATCAGCAGGCCGACACCGGCACCAAGATGATCCATATCGGGCGGAATACGCGCAGCACCATAGTCAGCAAGGGCATCTCCGCCGGGGTCTCCAACAACAGCTACCGCGGGCTGGTGAAGATCGGCGCCAACGCGGGGAACGCACGAAACTACTCTCAGTGCGACTCCATGCTGATCGGGGACAAGTGCGGCGCTAGCACTTTCCCATACATCCAGGTCAACAACAGCACCGCCCAAGTTGAGCACGAGGCAAGCACGTCGAAGATCGGGGAGGACCAGTTGTTCTACTTTGCGCAGCGCGGCATCGGCGCCGAAGAGGCCGTCTCGATGATTATCAACGGCTTCTGCCGCGATGTGTTCACCCAGCTCCCCATGGAGTTCGCGGTCGAGGCCACCAAGCTGCTGGGCCTGAAGCTCGAAGGAAGCGTGGGCTGATGAGCGGGAAAGCTTTACTGGAAGTTCATGGCTTGACCGCCAAAGTTGCCGGCGTAGAAATTCTCAAGGGTATCGACCTAAGCGTCCGTTCCGGCCAAGTACACGCGATCATGGGGCCTAACGGATCCGGGAAGAGCACATTCGCAAAAGTGCTGGCTGGGCATCCGGCGTACGAGGTCACCGGTGGTGAGGTCCTATTCGAGGGCCGCAACCTGTTCGACAGGACGCCAGAGGAACGAGCGCGTGCCGGTCTATTCCTTGGATTCCAATATCCAGTCGAGATACCGGGCGTTACCAACTCATCCTTCCTGCGTCTGGCCTACAACACCGTGCAGGGCGCTCGAGGTAGGGACGAGCTAGATCCACTGGAATTCGACGACTACGTTCAGGACAAGCTCAAGTTGCTGGACATGGATCCCGCGTTCCTGGAGCGCAGCGTCAATGAGGGCTTCTCAGGCGGCGAAAAGAAGCGTAACGAGATCCTGCAGCTGGCCATTCTCGAACCCACGCTCGCCATTCTGGACGAAGCGGACTCGGGGTTAGATATCGACGCGCTGCGCATTGTAGCCAACGGCGTGAGCCGCCTCCGCTCGCCTGACAACGCCGTGATCCTGGTGACCCACTATCAACGCTTGCTCAACTACATCACTCCCGACTACGTCCACGTGATGGACGACGGAAGGATTATCAAAACGGGAGACAAGGAACTGGCTTTAGAGCTCGAAAGCCGGGGCTACGATTGGGTCGCCGACGAGTACCGGTCGCGTCAAGCGGCATGATATCGATGGACGCGCTCAAAAGCACCTACCTGGATGGCCTGCTGCACGGGCAGAGAGAGGTCTCCGCTGCGTCCGTTTCGTGGCTGAACGCGCTGCGGGCCGAGGCCCTGGAGCGCGCTAACGCACTAACAGCCCCCACCACGAGGGATGAAGATTGGCGTTTTACCGACCTGTCTCCCTTGTATAAGACTGTGCTGCGGCCTTCCAGTCAGCCGGCCGAGGCGGCAGCGTCGATGATCGAGCCCTGGCTGATTCCCGAGGCGGGCAGCCGCCTAGTTTTCGTGGATGGTGTGTTCGCGTCCAACCTGTCGGTGCTAAGACCCGAGGATGGCGTCGTGGTGTCCCCGCTGGCAGTTGCATTGGCCCGACACGGCGAATACCTACAAGGACAGCTTGGGCGCGTGGTCGCCTCCAGTGACGATCCGTTCAGCGCAGTCAACACCGCCTGGTTGCGCGACGGCGCAGTAGTGCTGGTTGATGCCAATCGCGATGTGACCCACCCGATCCACCTTCTTTTTGTGAGTGCCAGCCCCGGTGTTGCCGTCTATCCGCGGACGCTGGTGGTTACCGGGTGCGGCAGCCGTTGCACCGTCATAGAAGATTTCCGCTCCCCACACCAGGACGTAAGCCTCACAAACGCGGTGACAGAGATCGCAGTGGGCGAGAACGCTAGCGTGCGGCACCTCCGCCTGCAGAGTGAAAGCGCGAGCGCATTTCACATCGCGACCTGCGGCGTGCGCGCGGCCCGAGACGGCTGCTATTCGAACGTAAGCGTGTCGCTCGGGGCGCGTATCTCGCGTTATAACTTGAACGTCACGCAGAGCGGCGAAGGAACCAGCTTCGAGATTGACGGGCTGGCACTGATCTCCGGTCGGCAATTGGCCGACACCCACAGTTTCCTCGATCACGCGCAACCTCACGGCCGCAGCCGGCAGCTACATAAATGCATCGCCGGCGGGGCCGCACATGCTGTGTTCAACGGCAAGATCTTGGTCCGGCCCGGTGCTCAGCGCACCAACTCCGCGCAGGAGAGCCGCAATCTTTTGCTTAGCGACCGCGCGCACGTGGATACCAAGCCTCAGCTCGAGATCTTCGCCGACGACGTGAAGTGCGCGCACGGGGCAACTGTCGGTCAGCTCGACGCCGAACAGCTCTTTTACCTCAAGAGCCGGGGACTCTCCGAGCCCACTGCCCGCGATCTGTTGACTTTCGCATTTTCCGCCGAGATCGTGGAGCGGATCGGACTACCCTCGGTGGTGAAAAGCCTGGAAGACACGGTGATCCACCGCACACAAAGCTAAGGACACCCGATGAGCAGCCAAGTATTGGCCCGAGAGAAACAGACCGCTCGGCCTTCCGGGTTGGATCTGCTGCGTCTGCGCGCGGACTTTCCGATCCTGCGGCTGATGGTGAACGGTAAGCCGCTGGCGTACCTCGACAATGCGGCCAGCAGTCAGATGCCGCAGCCGGTCCTGGACCGGTTGATCCGCTATCAGACCCAGGAGCACTCCAACATCCACCGCGCGGTCCACTACCTGTCCGAGACGGCGACTGCCGCCTACGAGGAGGCGCGCCGGAAAATCCAGCGCTTCGTCAACGCACGGGAAGAGCGCGAGGTCATCTACACGCGCGGCACCACCGACGCGATCAACCTTGTGATGCATAGCTTTGGGCGCGCTTTCCTCAAGGCCGGTGACGAGATCATCCTGTCTCAGCTGGAGCACCATTCGAACATCGTCCCCTGGCAGATGCTGCGCGACGAAAAGGGCTGCACGCTGCGCGTGATTCCGTGCAATGACGCCGGCGAGCTGCTCCAGGACCAGTACCAGACACTGTTTAGCGAGCGCACCAAGCTGGTCGCCATCACTCACGTGTCCAACGCGCTCGGTACCGTGAACCCCGTCAAGCAGATGATCGCGCATGCGCACAGGCTGGGGGTACCCGTGCTGGTCGATGGTGCGCAGGCGGTGCCGCACCTTCGCATCGACGTGCAGGACTTGGACTGCGACTTCTACTGTTTCTCGGGCCATAAGATGTTCGGCCCCACCGGCATCGGGATCCTTTATTCCAAAGCGCAGTGGCTCGAGAAGATGCCGCCGTACCAGGGCGGCGGCGACATGATTCTGTCGGTGACGTTCGACAAGACCACGTACAACACGATCCCACACAAGTTCGAAGCCGGCACGCCGCCGATTGCCGCTGCGATTGGCCTGGGCGCCGCCGTGGACTACTTGTCCGAGATCGGGATGCGAGAGATCGCAGCCTGGGAGCTGGAGCTTCTCACCTACGCTACTGGACAAATGGAGGCATTGCCGGGCGTGCGTATCGTAGGGACGGCGGCCGACAAAGCGTCCGTGTTGTCCTTCACGGTCGCGGGTGTCCACCCGCACGACGTGGGAACGGTGCTGAACGAAGACGGTGTGGCTGTGCGCACCGGACACCATTGCGCGCAACCGGTAATGCAGCGGTTTGGCATCCCGGCTACGGCCAGGGCTTCGTTCGCCTTCTACAACACCCTGCAAGAGGTCGACCAACTGGTGGCCAGCGTCCGGCGGGTGCAGAGGATGTTCGCCTGAGAACCCAGCTATGGACAGCAAACAGCTGTATCAGGAAATCATCCTGGATCACAACAAGAAGCCACGCAATTGGGGCAGCCTGGCCGACGCGACGCACCGCGCAGAGGGCTTGAACCCCTTGTGTGGCGACCATATTTGGGTTGCGCTCAAGGTCGATGATGGGCTCATCGAGCAGATTGCCTTCGAGGGGGAAAGTTGCGCCATCTGCAAGGCCTCGGCATCGATGATGACCGCCAACGTGAAGGGCAAGAGAATCGAGCAGGCCGAGGGGATGGTGCAGGAGTTCCGCGAGATGGCCACGGGTAAACTGGATGTGACCGCACAGCCTAACCATCTCGGGCGGCTGGCGGTGTTCGCGGGGATCAAGGATCTGCCGTCTCGGGTGAAGTGCGCCATTCTGCCTTGGCACACCTTGCATGCGGCGTTCTGCGACCGGCAAAGTACTTCGACGGAAGGTGACGCTGACCCGATGGGCCTGCCTGCGGCCAAGGAGTCGGCGTAGTGAACCTCGTCCGGATATCTGCTTTCGTAGCTGAGCGCCAACCGAGTGTTCTCCATGCCTCGTATCGCTGAAATCGAGTTCACCCCCAATCCCAACGCCAGAAAGTTCATTCTGCGCGAGCCCCTTTCCTATGGCGTGACAAAGTCATACGAGAACGCTGAGCAGGCGATAGGTGATCCCTTGGCGGAGGCGCTATTTGCCATAGCGCACGTGACCAACGTATTTTATGTCGACCACTGGATCACCGTCACCCAGGACGGCAAGGCCCACTGGCCCGAACTGCTGCGCGAGCTAGCTGTGCCGATCCGCGATGCGCAGTCCGCGCAGGAGAGATCCGCCGAGCTGATCAATGAGGGTTCCGATCGCCCCGACGGTGCTTTCGACGAGTCGAATCTGTCACCGGCGGAGCGCGAAAAACTCAGCGCGATCCGGCAGCTGCTGGACGAGCGCGTGCGCCCCTACCTCCAAGGCGATGGCGGTGATCTGTACGTGCTCGGGCTAGAGGACCATGTTCTGAAGGTGCACTACCAAGGCGCGTGTGGCAGCTGCCCCAGTTCTATCTCCGGTACGCTCGCCGGCATCGAGGGTCTGGTGCGGGAGATCGACCCGGAGATGGAAGTTGTAGCTGTCTGAGCCAACGCGGCCCTTGCTGTTCGTGACCGGCAAGCAGTGATCGTAAAAGTTACGCGCGCAGGACTGCCTCCTGCCGGTCACGAGCGACGAATCGCGCCTTCCGAGCCCCGTGGCTAGCTGGGTCGCCGTCTGTCCCGAGTCTGAACTCCCGCCTGGTACCCATCGGGTGGTGGACGTAGACGGCGCTCGGGTTGCGGTCTTTAATTTCGATGGCCACTACTACGCCATCGAGGATGTCTGCACCCACGACGGAGGTATCCTCACAGGTGGCCTGGTCGAGAGGGACCAGATCGTCTGCCCGCGCCACGGAGCACGTTTCAGCATACGCACCGGCGAGGCACTCGCCCCGCCGGCGTTTGAGCCCACCGCCGTGTTTCCGGTTCGCGTCAGCGAGGGCGAGATCGAGGTCCGCGACAACCGTTGGGATTGACGACAGGCAAAGGGGTGAAGGAGTGACTGTTGAACCTCCAGCCGACGCGGCGTGATCCCCCGCACATCTTCACCTCTTTACCTGCTCCCCTTCGAGCTCTACGCGTACGCTCCCCTGGATCTCCCGGTCTTTGGTATCCACCGCGACTACCTTGAGCTCCCCTGGTTCGTGCGCAACGAAGTAGAACCGGAAGTTCGGATTCTCGCTGATGGAAAAGTCGATCTCGGCAGTCATCACGGGCTTGCCTGCATAGGTCACGTTAACCGTGCGAACGAAGTAGGCCGGGATATAGAGTTGGGTAACCTGGTCCTTCGCGAGGCCTGATGAATTTGGGTGCTGGATCATCAAATTGGCCAGTGTCGGCTGTCCCGGCACAACAGAGGCGCCGAGCCTGAGCCTGAGTTGCGGCTGGAAAGCCTCGAAGTCGGGCGCGGTGCCGAAGGGCGCGGAGCAGCCGCCCGCCGCTTTCACGTAGCGCGCAGCCATGAACAGGTGCCCGTCGCTCAGCTCGGCGACGGCGCGCACCCAGGTATAGTCTTCGATCCGGACGCGCGTCTGGATGTCGGCGCGCCCGCTTTCGGGCGTGAAAGTGAAGATGGCCGCGATCGGCGACGGATTCTTGTCGATCAGCAGATACACTTTCCGTACGTAGCGCTCCGGCGTCTGATCGATGCGCGTCGAGATGGCGATTGGGACAGTGGATGAGTCCTGAGCCCGCATCGGCGCTCGCAGGGAGACGATTTCACCGTCCCCTTCGTCTTCGGCGACGACGCGCTCGCCAAACAGGCTCTGACGCACGACCTTCCAGACGGGTGACCGCTCCGGATCTGGCGGCGCGTCCGCAGCCGCTGCGACAGACCCGAATGCTAGGGTACCCGCGAGCGCGATGTTCGCTATGCTTACTTGCAAATGGTACATGCTCTCCTCTCCTCCGCGACCTGCGCGGGGCGGGGCCGTCGAGCGTTATTGTATGAAGCAGCTGCTGAAGGCCTTGGCGCGAGCGTCCTTGAACCGTTTGCTCATACTCTTGCCCTCGCTGCTTTCGCGCACGGCGGCCCCACGCTTTCCGGCGACCTGCCCAGCGTCGACTGCAGTCGCCAGCTCCACGTACTCGTCATAGCCGAACTCACCGGCGATGGCGTCGACCGCGCAGGAGCACTTGTAGAGCATCTCCTGACGGGGGTGGTCGGGGTAGTCGCGAACGCAGTTTTCGACGAACAGCACACGGTCGATCGTAGGGAAATCGTTGCCCGAGGCTGTCCCGAAGGTCATCACCGAGCTGAGTAGGAGCAGACCAGCTGAGCCGTTCTTGGTCAGCAGATTCACGGTTGGGCTCCAAGAAGGGTTAGGGTCTCGGAGATCAGTGGCGGTGTGTCCGCACGCGCGTCGGCCGCCTCGACCACGGTTTCCATCCGATAGATCCCGCCGGGGACCTGGTCGGAGAGGGTGAAGATATATGCTTTCTCCGCCAGGCGCTGGAATCGCTTCCGGAGCGGGTCGTCTCGGTAAGGGTGGACGGTTATCTGTTCGCCAGAGACAGTGTGCCCAGCGAACTCGAACGTGACAGGAAGTATTTCGGCGGCGTCCGCGAGCGCCATCCGAACGCGCTTCCGGAAGTAGGCGGCCTGCCCGCCGGTAAGTCGTTGCATCTCGCGCACGTCGCGTTCCAGGAAAAACAAGATCACGGGGTTTCCATTGACAGCACCCATGGGTGGCAGTTCGAAGCGTTGCGTCCCACTCAGATAGTCTACGCGAACCTGCCGCCCGGCCCCCGGGTTCGCGGGTGAGATCGTGACGCGCACGCTGTCTTCGCGAGGGGCCTCTAGGCTCCCGACCCTCGCATATGCGTAGCTCAGAACCGCGCTGTCGGGAAGGCTGCCGAGGTGATTCGACTGGAAAAGCTGGTTTTCGGCGGGCGATATCGACTGGTCGGCATAGGCGGATTGGCCGCTCGCGATGAGTGCAGCGCAGAGCAGGACTGGGAGAACGTTATATCGCCGAGCACGCATTGAGGGCGGGATCATCCTCTCGCTCTGCGGCCCGTCGCAACACCAGAGCCAAGCATTGCGCCAACGCTGGATTGAGCCGATTGAGCTCCGTCAGCGCGCCCTCCGCCTCTTCGATCAGACCACGCTGCGCTGACAGCCGGCCCAGCCGCAACCAGCCTGCACTGGATATCGGGTCGAGTGTAACGGCGTGCAGGAAGGCGAGGTGCGCGGCTGCCAGGTTCTGCGTCTCGGTCAAGCTCTTGCCCCGGAACAGCCACGGCTCGGCATTGGTATCGTCGGCCCTCGACCACTCTTCGGTCAGGCGCAACAATCCGCTCCAATCGCCGCCGGTCTCCAATTGATGGGCTCGGAGAAAGAACGGCAGCTTCTCGTCCCGTCCTTGCCAGAAAGGCAAGGCTCCCTCCAATGGCCCCACAGGCGTGTAGGCTTGGTCTGCTTCCAGCCTCGGAACAAACCATTCAACCGGAACCGAGAAGTAGGAGCGTCGATCGCCGCGCAGACGATAGGTTAAGATCGCAACCAGCTCACCTTCGGCGTCGAACAGCGCGCCTCCGCTTGCGCCCGAGGTGAAGGCGGTGGTTGATTCGATGACGCGGGCACCGTCGTAGGCGTGCAGCGCGCGAACGATGCCGGCGCGAGCTTGCAGCGCGAGGCCACCTTCAAAGCCGAGCGCCAATACCGCTTCTCCGGGCTTGAGCGTGCCCGTCCGCCCCAATCTTGCCGGGGGAACGGCAAGGTCAGGCACCCACAGGAGACAGAGATCGTGAATGGTGTCCGCCGACTGGGCCGCGACGAGCCGACGCATGCCCCCATGTTGGACGCGGATACTCTCCCCTCGGCGGGTAATGTGACAGCTGGTGACCACATGCTCGGGCGCGACACCAACACCGGTTCCAACCCACAGGCGACCGTCGGCATCGACCGCTTCTACCTTCACCAGGCTGCTCGATAAGCGCGTCAGTTCGCTGCGATCAAGCTCAGAGGCGGCCTGAGCCAGGCAGACTAGGCAGAGCGCGGCAAAAGCTGCGATGCACGCACTCAAGGTGGAGAGTCGTAGGATGGCCATGCGACAAGCTCTCCGAAGAATGCGGGGATGCTTTCGACATCGTTAGAACTGGAATTCATGGTTTCAGCGCGCCGTCGGCATCCAAGAGGGGCACGCTGTAGTTCCGCAAGATCTGCTCGATTGCCTTTTGATTCTCCGCGATCAGCCGCTCGACGGTCGCTTTCCATTCAGGCTCGCCAAAGCGCACACCCATGGCGATCTCATAGTCGAGCCGGGCTGGCGGTTCTGAACCCAGAGGGACGAGGACCAGCCGCGCCTCCGACACGCGCTTGGCAAAGAAGCCCGCGATTGGTCCCCACACGATTGCAGCGTCGATCTTGCCCTGGGTCAGGTCCTTCTCGATGATCGCGCCAGGATAGTATTCGGGGTCTGCATTGAGCATGCGGTAGGGGACGGCCTGGTCCAGCAAGCCATGCTTCAGGAGCCAGTCAGATGCAGGCGAGCGATCGAAGACGCCGATACGCAGACTCCGCAGCTTCTCCGGCGCAAGAGAACTCAGGTCCTGTACGCTGTGTACCCCCTCGAGCTTGCCCCCCTGCGGATAGAGCAGCACATAAGCGGAGCGGTAGTATGGGCGCGTCGGAGACACTTGGTCGTAGGCAGCA
This sequence comes from Gammaproteobacteria bacterium, assembly GCA_041488355.1. Classification (GTDB taxonomy): domain Bacteria; phylum Pseudomonadota; class Gammaproteobacteria; order Burkholderiales; family SHXO01; genus SHXO01. Next base: position 20,208 of record JBGPPC010000004.1, on the reverse strand, counting down.
GGAACGCCCATGACCAGATCGCATCGATATTGTTCTCCTGGCAGCTTGAAGCGCAGCGTGTTTCGGATGAAGCCCATACGCTGTGGAAAGGAGAAGTATTCCAGTTTCCAGCCCAGTTTTGCGGCGAACAATTCTGCGATCTTGTTCTCGAAACCTTCTCCTGCCAAATTCGAGAACGGCAGGTTGTTGGGATCCTGGCAGACGCGCAGTACATCGTCTTGTGCGAACGGGCATCGCGGCAATACCAGCAGGAGAAGAATCCCCAGCCACAGCGGCGCGCTCGGGCACCTGGAGCGCGGTCTGGTTCGTGTGGTCAGCGTGAGGGCGCGCGCCGTCACTTGAGGAGTTCCACCTTCGCCCGCGTGATGGCGCCGTCAGAACGACCCTTCAGATAGGCATAAAGCTGGTTGAGATGCTCTGCCACTGCCTTACTTTCCTTCCAGCTGGGCATGCCCTTCTCCAGTCGACCATCGAGGAGGGTCTTATCGAAATCGGCGCGCGATAGCGTCTTCAAGCTCTCGATCAAAGACGGGCCAACCAAACCTTGTTGGTTGGCGCCGTGGCAACGATCGCAGGCCGCCGCGCGCCACGCCCGAAAGCCCTCCATCGTCCCGGGATCCACTTTATAGCCGTCCACCACGGTATACAGATCGGTTTGCACCCGGTCCTCTGCCGAAGCGAGCGCACCCAAGCCCACCAATAGCACCGCTCCCGCCAACCATGCGAGTCTCATCGTCAGCTGTTCTCTCACATCGTCACATTAAAAAAACTGGCATCCCGGGAGCACCGGGATGCCAGAGGTTTGACTGCGAGTTGCAGACCTCAGTTCGGAAGCGCGAACACCGTCAACGAGCCACCCAGATCGGTGTACTGATTAAGCTCCCTGTAACCTCCTACCGCGCCCAGACCGTCCTGGTCCTTCTCCAGACCCGCGGCCATGCCGATGCCGGCCCAGCCGCCAATACCGGAGAACGTGCCCACGTACTGTTTGCCCTTGTACATATACGTGAAGACGTTGCCGATGATGCCGGACGGGGTCTTAAACTTCCAAAGCTCCTTGCCGTTGAGGTCCACTGCCTTGAGGTAACCCTCCAGCGTGCCGTAGAACACTACGTCACCGGCGGTGGCCAGCGCCCCGCTCCAGACCGAGAACTTCTCAGGTTTGGACCAGACGATTTTGCCAGTGCTCGCGTCCCAGGCGATAAAGTTACCCATATTCTTGTCGCCCGGCGGCGGATACATCGACAACGTGGCGCCCACATACGGCTGCCCCGCTACGTACTCGACGGCAAACGGCTCGTAGTCCATGCAGACGTGGTTGGTAGGCACGTAGAACAGCTTGGTGTTCGGGTTATACGCCGCCGGTTGCTGGTCCTTGGAGCCGAGCGCAGCCGGGCAGACGCCCTTGCTATTCACGTCCGGTCCGTTCTGCGCCGTGCTGTACTTCGCCACGACCTGCGGGCGTCCGGTGGACAGATCCACCTTCGTGGCCCAGTTCACCGACGGGTCATACTTTTCCGCTACCAGGAGTTCCCCGGTGACGCGGTCCAGTGTGTAGCCGAAACCGTTGCGGTCGAAGTGCACCAGGACCTTCTTGGGCTGTCCCTTGACGCTGATATCGGCCAGGATCATTTCGTTGATCCCGTCGAAGTCCCACTCGTCGTAGGGGGTCATCTGATACACAAACTTGACCTTGCCGGTGTCGACGTCACGTGCCCAGATGCTCATGGACCACTTGTTGTCGCCGGGCCGCTGCGCTGGGTTCCAGGTGCTGGGATTGCCGGTTCCGTAGTACACGAGGTTGAGTTGCGGATCGTAGCTGTACCAGCCCCAGGTAGTGCCGCCGCCGATCTTCCACTGGTCTCCCTGCCACGTCTTCAGGCTGGAGTCCGGGCCCACGGGCACCACAGCACCGTTCGCCCAGGTGGTCGTGGTGGCGGGGTCAATCAGCATTTCGCTGTCCGGGCCAGTGCTATAGCCGCGCCAGACCAGATTGCCGGTCTTCAGATCGTAGGCGGAAAGATAGCCACGTACGCCCCATTCGCCGCCGCTGATACCAGTTATGACCTTGTCCTTGAAGATGTGCGGAGCATTCGTGTTCACCGCGCCCACTTTCGGATCGCCGTTCTTGACGCTCCAGACCACCTTGCCCGACTTGGCGTCGAGTGCGACGAGCATGCTGTCGGCCTGCTGTAGTATGACTTTGCCGTCGGCATAAGCCAGGCCGCGGTTGACCGTGTCGCAGCACATCTGCGGGATTACCGCTGGATCCTGCTTGGGCGCGTACTTCCACTTGATCTTCTGTGAACCCAGCTCGATCGCGAAGACGTTGTTGGGGAACGGGGTGTGTAAATACATGGTGTCGCCGATGACCAACGGCGAGCCTTCATGGCCCCGCAGTACGCCAGTCGAGAACATCCATGCAACCTGCAGCTTATTGACATTGGTTGCGTTGATCTGTTGTAGCTTACTGTAGCGCTGATTGGAGAAATCACCTGCTTGCATCGCCCAGTTGTTGGGGTTCGCGCTCAACTGCGCGAGTTCCTGGTTGGCCAGCGCGGACCCAGACACGGCCGCCGCCAGCCCCAGGGAGATCGAGAGCAGCTTCAGAGGGTTGTTCACTTCTACATCCTCCCGGTTCGTTAGAGTTCAAATCTAAGGCGGCACGTCTGTGGGAAGGAAACCTCCCTCACGCTGTGCCATGTTGGCGCGTAAAAAAATGCACCGAATAGGCGTAGCTTTCTTGGAGCCCGCCGTGTGCCCGCTCAAGGAGCCGACAGGCACTCGTTGTTATGGTGTTTGGCTTTCCCACCGGTGGCGCGCAGAGAAGATGGCGCCGAAAGGGCGGCTTTACAAGTGCCAGGTTGCTGCCGCAGAACTCCCGTTTTTACAATTCCGGGGCCGTTCGAACTGCGGCCCTTATGAGTGCAAAACAAGCGTGAACTCATTGCAGCATGGGGTCGATTGACAGTCAAGGCCGAAATCTCTGCAGCCCCGGCGCCGGGCGTGGGAGGAATCCCACAACGATTGGAAAAGCTCTCCGAGACGACGGCGTACAGCTTCATCCCTTCGCAGCCAAGGCGCCGGTTGAGCAAGCCAAGTCCCAGTTCCGGCGCTGCGCCACGACGCGATGCGAATAGTCGGCGTGGCTGTCTCTGGGGCCAGTTTGCGCTGGACATGCGGATGCTAACCACCAACCACCGAGGTCCAACTCTTGGGTCAGTCCCCGATTGAACGCTCACGCCCGATGTCCACCACGCGTGGTACACCGACCAAGTCGGGCCTGGCGCAACCGGTTCACAAGCGGCGCAGCAGACCCGGCCCACGCCCACGGGTTTTTTTGGTACCCTTTCATCCACATCCGGCGGCTCCCTAACCCGCCGCTCGAGCCATGGCCACCTCCCGACGATGACTACCTCCCGCGCGCCTCGCTATCGCGGCAGATCTTGATGAAGCCGTTCCCGAACGCGGGTCCGGAATCGGCTTTCTCAGTGGGAGGCGGCTTCGCGCAGTCTGCACGCTGGTGGGGCCAGACATCGCTGGCCGTCGGGCACGGACGATGAGCAAGCAGCGCGTCGTCGGCGCCATTCTGACCCCGGATCAGACCAAACTCGTCGAGCACATGGCGCCACTGGTGAAGAGGATCGCCTATCATTTCATGGTCCGCCTACCCGCGAGCGTGCAGGTCGATGACTTGATCCAAGCAGGATTGCTCGGCCTGCAGGATGCCGCCAAGAACTTCGATGACGCCCAGGGTGCGCGGTTCGAGACCTATGCGATTCAGCGCATCCGCGGCTCCATGCTGGACGAATTACGCCAAGCCGACTGGCTACCGCGTAACGTTCGCAAAAACCTGCGGCGCATCGAGGCCGCGATCAGCACATTAGAGCAGCGATTCGGCCGTCCCCCGCGTGAACAGGAATTGGCCGATACACTCGGGGTCTCCTTGGAAGAGTATCAGACGATGCTATTGGAGTCGCGTGGCTACCAGTTGCTGCACTACGAAGACTTCCAGGAATCGGAGGACAGTGATTTCTTTGACGTATACGTTGCTGACCACCAGACCGGGCCACTCGACGTACTGGAGGATGAGCGTTTCCGGCGCCAGCTGGTGCACGCTATCGGTTCGTTGCCCGAACGCGAGAAGATCGTGATGGGCCTGTACTACGAGCAGGAGATGAACCTTAAGGAGATCGGCGAGGTCCTGGGTGTATCGGAATCCCGCGTGTGCCAGCTACACGCCCAGGCGGTTGCACGCCTGCGCAGTCGCCTCAAGGAATGGACCCGCAAAGAACGCTAAGCTGCGGCGGGTGCCGCGTTCCTCCCGGTAGATCCGGTTTGGACTTGCTACCTCTTCTGTTGAAGCACGAGATGCTCGCGCACCGTGGCCACTAGCTTCCTCGCAACGACCTCGGAATCAACCCGAAACCGCCCCTCAATGATCGCCAGCTTGGCGCTTTCCACCGAGGCGATGTCTACCACCCCAACCCCGTTCAGCACTTTGTCCAGGTGCTGCAATCCAGCCGGGGTCGAAGTGATCTCGACTTTGACGGTACGGGCAGCGGAGGGGATGGGTCCCTGAGGATCGGGCTGCGTCCCTGCTTCTGCTTCTTGCAGACCTGCAGGGGTGACGGGCTTGATTGAATCACCACCAATTTTTGTCACAGCTTCACCTCCTGGTCAGTTGCCAGCCAGATTGCCGAATACCCGCAACCCGGTCGATCAAGGCTCCTTACGGCAGCGCCCGCCGAAAGGTTTAGCGCCGGGAGCGCCTCAGGTGCATCGTAGACTACCGGGTTCCGCAGTTCAAGCGGCTGTGCCTCGTTCATGCCGCCCTGGTTGCTGCTCGAGCTTGACTAGCTCTTTGATTACGCTACTAGACCCAACCCAACGCATTTTGCGGCGCTGGGGGACCGGTTGGTGGGGTTTCGCTGGTAGGGGGCTCTATCGTAGCGCCCGAGCTCCCGCGGCGGAACGGGGTTTTGCCAGCGAGCCGCGCAGCGCGTAGCGCGCCAGCCTTACCGATGCTGATCTGCGCAAGCGGATCCAGGTGTGATTTGACGATGTCATGGATCGCGCCTCGAAGCGCTAGATCCAAGACCCCCGGCACTCAGAAGAAGGCGGAGACCGGCTGCTCTCCAACCGCCGCCCGGGGCAGAGCAGCCCGGCGATCTTGCTCAGCTGCTGTTCACCGCGCTCGCGGCGTCTCTTGGCGTGGCCTTGTGGTTCGACCTGGTAACTAGCTGGTGAACGTGCGCTGCGCCGACAATGCCCCGTCGCGCTCAGACCACCGGGCAAACCCTCGAATCCGGCAAACAACAAATAGAAATAGTAAGTGACGGCTCCGCCCCCGCAGCGCGCGCAGGGCTGCCCAGCTCGTGCTCGTTGCAATCATCGTTGCCGCAACGCCACTAATGCGGCTGTGCGGTTTGCTTTCGCGCACTCCGTCTTGAGAAGCCCTCCGGAACCGGGTTGCCGACTCGATATCCCAGACGGCGCCAATGTCAAGGCCGTGTCAAACTCGGCTCGCCAATGTGAAAGCCGTCGACAATCCGGGCCCATCCACACTTGCGCCGCGCGATCCAACCACATCCGCTTGTCCTAACGACGCAGTTGTGAGAAATTCTGTTTCATATAACACCGAGGTGGGTGGTCTTTAGCCTCGCGCCGGCTTCGCGTCCTGCAAGCTGAGCAAGCGAGAGAAGACATCGCCCGCCAATTGCAGAGACTAAAGCAACAATGAAACCGCTACGGGCGGCGGATCAGGGAGGCACTATCGATCTGCCGTTCAATGAGCACGTCCTCGCTCGGGTGTTGGTTTCGCTCGACGACAGGAGCACGTCTTCTCAGGCGTTGGCGGATCTGCTTCTCTGCGACCCCGCGCTCGCCCTGCACGTCCTGGCCAGTGCTGGCCCGTTTCCCACGAGCGCAGAACCGGTCCAATCCATCTCCATGGAGGCCTGCCTTGGCGTCCTCGGACGCGACATGCTGCAGGCACTGGCGCTGCTTCAGTTGGGTAGGCAACTCGGCAACGGCGCACTTCCCTATCCTCGCTTCCTCCTGGAGCGGATCTGGGGCCGCTCCCTGGTGTGTGCCGAGGTGGCTGGTCGCTTGGCCCAAGCCCTTAACCAACCGCCTGAGCCCGCGTATCTGGCGGGCCTTCTACACCAAATTGGAAAGCTCGTCCTTTTGCGCTCTCGCGGAGAAGCATATGCTCGGATTGTCGCGCCGGTGCATCGAGACGCAGATCTCATCAGCGCCGAGCGAGAAGCGATCGAGACCACGCACGACGCAGTCGGTGCGGCGTGGGTGGAAGCCTGTGGGCTACCCGGGTTCGTTGCCGACGCGCTGCGCTTCCGGCACGAGCCTGTGGACAGGCTCGGGGATGCACCGTTCGTGGTGCGGGCGGTGGCTGTGGGCAGTGCTTTGGCCGAGGACGGTATCACCGAGGCTACGCGCCGCGCCGCAGCTGAGCTTACCAGCATTGACGCCTCCGCAATCGCGCGCTTGTACGAACAAGCCACGAGCGCAGCGCGGGGAAACCCGGCAGGAATCGATATCGTCGATTGGACTGGCACCGTCCCGGCTCAGCCTGAGCGGGGGGTGGTAGAAGGCGACCTCAGCCTTCAGCTGCCTGCCGCCACCGTGGCCTGCACCGCTCGGAAGTCCCAGGAGCTGGTCTCAGTGGTGGCTCATGCAGGCCTGCACGAAATGATGCGGCAGACGCTGTGGAACGCCGAGGATCAGCAGGTCGCCTTGTCTCGCATTCGACGGTTGTCGCGACTGCTCACCGGCCTCAGACGGCAGTTCTTCTTTCTCGCGATGCCTGCCGATCAAAGGTTGATCGGTGTGGTCTCGGGTGAAGACCCAGCCAGTCTGGCTAAGCTGGCTGTTTCCCTCGACGGTTCCCCCAGCCTGCTGGCTCAGGCTGCAAGGGAGCGCCGGCCAGCTCGAGCGGTGGGTTTCGAACTCGAACGCAGCGCGGCGATCGATCGAGTGCTGGCGCGAATGATGGAAACCGGAGGCCTGCTCTGCGTTCCGATGACCGCGGAGACATCGGTGCTCGGCGTGCTCGTGGTCGGATTGCCCGCGGACTGGCACGAACCGTACGACGACGAAGCCTTGCTCGCGCGATTGGCTGCGCTGGCCGGCGAAACCCTGTCGCGGATCGGTCGGCAGTCGGGCTATGAGGAACGAACCCGGGCCGAGTTGACGGAGCGGTTCCGGGCAATCGGCAGACGGGTCGTGCATGAGGCCGGTAACCCGCTGAGCATCGTAAAAAACTACCTGAAGCTGTTGAGGGACAAGATTGGCGACGCAGGCCAGTTCCGCGAGGAGCTGACGGTGCTGAACGAAGAATTGGACCGCGTCGCGCGCATCGTGCAACGGATGGGAGATCCATTCGCTGTCGAATCGGAGGAGCCGGCTCGACTCGACCTCAACGGCGTCGTGCAGGAATTGATGCTGTTATGCAAGGATACGCTGTTCGCGAAACGTGGCATCGAGATCGTACAGCAGCTCGATCCACAGCTACCCATTTTGCATGGCGATGTCGGAGCGGTCAAGCAGGTCGCACTGAACCTGCTCACTAATGCCGCCGAAGCCATGGGCAATGGCGGTCGCCTCGGGGTTATGACTGCCGACAACGTCAACTTTGGCGGAGAGCTTTTCGTCCTGCTGCAGATCAGCGATACCGGCGGGGGAATGCCGGCAGAAGTCATGCAGCGCCTGTTCAAGCCCGGTACGACTACAAAAGGGGCTGGCCACGAGGGCATTGGGCTGGCCGAGAGCGCTTCGATTCTCGAGCGCCTGGGCGGGCGCATCCTGTGCCGCAGCCACCCGGGCCGTGGCACTATTTTTCTCACACTGCTTCCGCGCCGCGTGTACTCTGCCGGAGCTGAAAAAGCCATGCCCAAGGTTTCCGAAGCCGCCCCCTGACGCCCGACGCGCCAATGCAACTGCCGAGCGGAGCATCGTTTGTACCACAGCCATCGGAGCTGATACCTCCGGCCCCTCGCATCCTCGTCGTGGACGACGAGGCTCGGCTGCGCCATAGCCTGAGGTTGCTGCTGGAGCACGAGGGCCGTCAGGTCGACGAGTGTGCCACGGGAGCGGAAGCCGTGGTCGCGTTGAGCCGCCAGCACTACGATCTCGTGCTCCTCGACCTCAGACTCCCGGATATGACCGGGCTGCAGGTGATGGATCGGCTGAAATCGCAGCTGTCCTCGATGACGGTGATCGTGGTGAGCGCGGACGATGTGATCGACTCCGCGATCGGAGCGCTACGCCTCGGCGCCTACGACTTTGTACGCAAGCCCTATCAGCCCGAGGCGCTGCTGCATACGGTCGGCAACGCTCTGCAGCGCAAGGCGCTGGAGCATACCAACGCGCTGATCAGCGCTCGTCTCGCGCAGTCCGAGCAGCTGCATCGCTACCTGGTCGATCACTCTCCGGACATCATCTATACCGTGAATGACCAGGGCCAGTTCACCTACCTCAACCCGACCGTAGCGGCTATGCTCGGCTACCCGAGCCAGGAGCTGATCGGCCACCACTACTCCAGCATCATCCACGAAGAAGATCGGGAGCGCGCGCGCTACGCTTTCTGCGAGCGGCGTACCGGAGAGCGCGCCTCTCGCAACGTCGAGCTGCGCCTGAAACGCAAGGCCGGCGGTGAAGAACGAAAGCCGGAAGAGACGGAGGTGCTGACCATCGCGCTGAGCGCGACCGGCGTGTACATAGAGCAGAAGGAGGCAGCGGCGAAGCGGCGCTTCCTGGGCAGCTATGGCGTGGCGCGCGACATTACCGAGCGCAAGCGAGCCGAAGAGAGGATCAGCTTTCAGGCCTACCACGATCTGCTCACCCAGTTGCCGAATCGCGCGCTATTCAAGGATCGTCTCAGCGTGGCGTTGTCGCAGGCGCATCGCAGCGGACGTCTGGTGGCGGTCCTGTTCATCGACTTGGATCGTTTCAAGCTGGTCAACGACAGCCTGGGCCACGCGGAGGGGGACGAATTGCTCAAAGGTGTCGCTGCGCGCTTGCAGAGCTGCGTCCGGCGCAGTGACACGCTGGCCCGGTTGGGTGGCGACGAGTTCACCATTCTTTTGCCCGATCTATCGGATGCGGAGGATGCTGCCATCATCTCGCAGAAGGTGATCGACGAGCTTAGACGGCCGCTCAGTGTCGGTGGACAGGAAGTGCGCGCCACAGCGAGCATCGGCATTGCCCTCTACCCCAATGACGGCTCGGAGGCAGAGAGCCTCGTGAAGCACGCCGACATCGCCATGTATCACGTCAAGACCGCGGGCAAGAACGGGTACGCGTTCTTCTCGCCTGAGATGAACGCGGCTTTTCGCCAGAAGCTCACTCTGGAGACAGAGCTTCGGCGGGCGCTGGACCTCGGGGAGCTGGAGCTGTGGTACCAGCCGCAAGTCAGCGTAAGTCGGCGACAGGTGGTGGGCATGGAAGCGCTGATCCGCTGGCGACACCCGCAGCGGGGGATGTTGCTCCCCATGACCTTCATCCCGGTTGCGGAGGAGGCCGGGTTGATCGCCCGGATCAGCGACTGGGTCATGGAGCAGTCCTGTCTGCAATTGGCTAGGTGGCGCGGTGAGGGCTTCGACTCTCTGCGCATGAGCGTCAACCTCTCGCCGCGCGACTTCGACAAACTCGACGTCGTGGACCGCGTGCTCGCGACCCTGCAGCGTCACCGCGTGCCGCCGCAGGGACTGGAGATCGAGATCACCGAGAACCTGCTGATGCGGGATGCGGAGTCTGTCGCCGCCGCGGTGAAGCGCCTGCGCGACAGCGGGGTGCGCGTATGCTTCGACGATTTCGGGACTCAGTTCATGTCCTTCGGGTACCTGCGAAAGTTCTCGGTCACCACCTTGAAGATCGATCAATCTTTCGTTCGAGACCTCACCGTGGAGCACCCCAACAGCCCCATCATCTCGGCCATCGTGGGCATCGCACGGGGGTTCGATCTGCATCTTATCGCCGAAGGCGTAGAGAACAAACTGCAGCGTGACGTTCTGTTGGGCCTCGGTTGTAACGAAATGCAGGGTCACCTGTTCGGCCCCGCACTGGAGTCGTCGCAGGCGAGCGCGCTGTTGTCGGCCGATCTACCGGATAGCATGCTGGGTTGATCGATGAGCCACGAGAGGCGGCGGCTGGCCGCGCTCATCGAATACGTCCAGCAATCGGCGCGCGGCCGCGCCAAGCTCGTGTCCCACGTAAGCGACCACGGCCGCTTTCTGCTGATGGAACGCCACCTGACCGGGTTGGAAGGCGTCAAACTTAACGACGCAGGCCCAGACGGCGACGACGAAGTATGGCTATCGGTCCCACGTCCACCCAACCCCGAGCAGCCGCCTCGCGCCGACAACCCGTGGCTTGCCGCCTGGCTCGCTGTCGGTGGTCCTCTACTGCAGGCGCCCAGACTGGCGCCCGCCGTCGAGGGATGGGCGCTGATCGCCGCCGGCACTCACCGCGATACGAGTCAGGCCCCAAACAGCGTCGCGGAGATGGCGCAACCCGAAGTGGATCCGAATCGGCGCGTTGTATTGGAGGACTACGAGTTCCGTGGCGAGGTCGAGAAGCAATTTGCCCTTTACCTGGACAGCGTTTGGAAACCGTGGGCCGAGGCCGAGCAACGGCGTCGTCGGCTGTCCAGGCTGTACGTTCAACTGTTCACCCTTCAGCAGGAGCTGGCGGGCGCTATGGTCGAGGGACAGCTGGAACTGGTCTGGGGTATCGGCCTCGCTGCTCGCAGAGAGAACGACGCAACGGTGGCGTATCCACTCATCAGCCGCCTGGTCGACATCACCATCGATCAACGAACGGGGGCGGCGCAAGTGCGGCCGCGTGACGCGGATCCAAGACTCGAGATCGACCTCTACGCCGCCGCGGACAACCCGGGAGTTGCGGTCGCGGAACGCAGAGCCAAGGAATTTTTCGCGCAGGCGACAACCACGTTGTCGCCATTCGACCCCGCCTCCTATCAGCCGCTAGTGACGCTAATCAAGACCTGCCTCGAGGTGCGGCCCGATGACTTGCTGCCTGGAGATATGAGTCTCAGCAAGTTCGAGGAACGCTTGACGCTCACCGATTCCTGGGTGCTGTTCGCTCGTCCGCGCAGCGCGAACCCGTTGATCCAGGATCTCGACAACCTCATGCGGGCGGTAGACTGCTGGGCCGACGACGGTCCGCTGCCCGGAGCGGTTGCTGCGCTGGTGACCGAGCCCGGCGCTGCGCGCGCATCGGTGGAGTTGCCTAACTTTCGCGGGGTCAGCGCCGTCTACCATATCGGCGCGGCGGCGTCCGCAACCGCCAGCGATCTCTATTTCCCCAAGCCGTTCAACGATGAACAGGTGAGAATTGTCCAACTGCTCGAGACCTCGGACGGCGTTGTGGTGCAGGGACCACCCGGCACCGGCAAGACGCACACCATCGCCAACATCATCTGTCATTGGCTAGCCAATGGCCGCCGCGTACTCGTCACATCGATGAAAGACCCTGCGCTGGCGGTGTTGCGAGATCATCTTCCCGAGGAGATACGCCCGCTCGCCATCGCGCTGTTGGCGAGCGAACAAGAGGGGATGCAGCAGTTCGAGCAATCGATCCATAAGATCGCTTCGGAAGTGCAAAGTATCGATTTGGTGTCGACGGCTCGCGAGCTCGATCAACTCGAGGACACGATCGAAGGCCTGCACGCGCGACTGTTGCGACTCGACACGGATGCCAGTCGCTGGGCCCGGCTCAACCTGTCGCGCATCGAGATGGAAGGGGAAAGCATCGATCCCCTCGAAGCCGCGCAAGAGGTAGGTTCGCACGCCGGTGAGTTCGAGTGGATTTCGGATGCTTTGGGAGTGGGCCCGCAGTACGCGCCGCGCTTCAATTCCGAGGATGTTGCGCGGCTCCGCGACGCCCGCCGGCAATTGGGGCAGGATATTGAATACGCTGAGTGCAGCCTTCCGACCCTTGCGCAGTTGCCAGACGCTGGACTATTGCTGCAGGCGCACCGGGATCTGGCGCGGTTCCGCACGCTCATCGCTGAAGCGCGCTCGGGACGCGTTCCCCCTCTCGCCGATGCGAGCCAGGCGAGCCTTGCCACTGCCCAAGACCTGAGTGCCGAGATCGAACGGATCAAGACCTTGCGGGAGGACATTCCGCGCGCTCAGCGCCTGTGGACGGTGACGATGCGGGAGAGGCTCAAGGGCGGCGCGGTAATTGACCAGTTGGCTGCCCTCGAATCTCTGGGCCGCGAGCTGGAGCTGGCCGCGACGCAGCGCAAGGCTTTCCTGGCTAGACCGGTTTCCGTGGCTCCCCAAGCCGAGTTGGATCTCGAGTTCGCGACAGCAGTGAACAATCTGGCTCAGAGCAGGCGGCCGTTCGGGCTGACCGGCGTGTTCGGCAAGGCCGAGGCGAGGAAGCGGCTGGAAGCGGCAACGGTGAACGGGCGCTTTCCGATTGACGCCGGAGAGTGGCGGCACGTCGCTGGGTACCTCGCGCTGCTTAGAACCTGGCATGAGCTGACCGCCCGCTGGAACGCGTTGGCTCCCGACATCGGTCTGGATGTCGTGTCTGTAGCTGACGTCGCACAGAGCATGGCGCCAGGAGTAAGCAAGAGTGGTATGGCCGCAGTATCTCAGTTCGCGCTCTATCAGAAGGTGAGGGCGCTGGTCACCAGCGAGACCAAGCTGGTACAGCAGGCGACGCAGCTGTTTCCCGGGTGGGCGTCCGGTCGTAGTGTGGCCGATGACGCGACCGCCTTCGCCGAGCTGGAGAAGGCGATCGCGCACCATCTGAGCACCTATCGTTTGGGCGAAGTCTGGGCCATTCGGGACGGGTTGCACAAAGCGTTGGAGGGCAAAGGCGGTCGCGTGGTGGATGAGATGCGGCGCTTCCTGGCCGGTGTGATGGGTAGCCCGGATGTCGACGAGGCCACGATGCTCGGAGCCTGGTCAAGCCAGCTCGCGGAACTGTCGCGAGTCCAAGGCTTCGCAGCCCCGCTCACGACCGTTCTGAGCGTAACGAAACTGATCGCGGAGTCCGGTGCGCCGCAATGTGCGCAGGCATTGCGTCAGCCGGTTCAGGGTGAAGCCGACCAGCTCTCGCCCGAGAGCTGGCAGCGTGCCTGGCGCCTCAGGCGCTTAGCCACCCACCTAGCAGCTATAGACTCGCAGGACGAGTTCAAGAAGCTGGCCAAGGTCCGGATCGATCTCGAGCACGACTTGGCGCGCGCGTATCACGCTCTGGTTGTCAAGCGTACCTGGCGTACGCTCGCCGAGAACGCCACGCCCGGTGTTCGAGCGGGATTGCAGGCCTATCTAAACGCGATCCAAAGGATCGGCAAGGGCACTGGCAAACGCGCGGTCCGCTACCGGCAGGATGCGCGGGCTGCGGCGGCGGAGGCGATCCCCGCTGTTCCTTGCTGGATCATGCCGCACTATCGCGTGTCCGAATCGCTTCCGCCGCAGCTCGGCTGCTTCGATCTGGTGGTGATCGACGAGGCCTCGCAATCGGATCTGTCGGCTTTGCCCACCTTGCTGCGTGCACGCAAGCTGCTGGTCGTGGGCGACGATCAGCAGGTCTCGCCGGACGCGGTAGGTCTCGAAGAGCAGAAGATCAAGACCCTCATGCAGCGATTCTTGACCGAGCAGGTGCCCCTGTATCGAGCACAAATGTCGCCGGAGCGATCGATCTACGATCTCGCCAAGGTCGTTTTCGCTCGCAGTGGCGTCGTCCTCAAGGAGCACTTCCGCTGCGTCGCCCCTATCATCGAATACTCCAAGCGCGAGTTCTATGGCCACGAGCTGCGGCCGCTCAGACTGCCCAAGCCCTCCGAGCGCCTGGATCCGCCGCTGGTCGACGTGCTGATCGAAGACGCTCATCGCGCCGGGGGCGTGAACAGCGCGGAGGTCGATTTCATCGTAGAGGAGATTGGGCGCGTGGTGGCCGAGCCGCGGATGGCTGGCCGTTCCATCGGCGTGGTGTCTTTGCTGGGCGAGGAACAGGCGCTAACCATCTGGGACCAGCTCAACGACGAGTACGGGCCGCAAGTGCTGCAGCGGCATCGCGTTGCTTGCGGCGACGCGCGCACGTTCCAAGGCAGAGAGCGCGATGTAATCTTTCTGTCGCTGGTCTGCGCGCCTAACGATGTGGGCGCGCCCCTATCCCGGGATATCTTTGCCCAGAGATTCAACGTTGCCGCTTCGCGTGCCCGCGACCGGATGTATTTGGTGCGGTCGGTGGATCTGGTGCACCTCTCCGACGCAGACAGGCTGCGTCGGGGTCTGATCGGCCATTTTGCCCATCCGTTTCCACAAGACCAAGCTGCTCCGGAAGACTCCCGCGGGCTGTGCGAGTCACCCTTCGAACGCGAGCTGTACGACTGGCTGATGCAGCAGGGCTATCGCGTTACGCCGCAGGTAAGGGTCGGCGCCTACCGCGTCGACTTGGTCGTCGAAGGCGCTAATGATGCGCGATTGGCGATCGAGTGCGATGGTGACCAACACCAGGGACCGGAGCAATGGGCCCATGACATCCGTCGGCAGCGAGTCCTGGAGCGCGCCGGTTGGATGTTTTGGCGTTGCTTTGCGGCCACGTTCGTGCGGCGGCGCGCGGCGGTCCTCGAGGATCTGCGCTCAGCGCTGTCGGCTCAAGGCATCGAGCCGATGGGCGCGCAGGGCGCGCCCATCACTGTGCATACGCAGGCGCGCAAAGCGACTCGCGGCAACGTGCTCTCGCGCCGTGCAGGGCCGGGCGACAAAGTGGGCCTGCAGCCAACGGCTGCCTAGTAAGATCCGCTCGCCTTAGCCGCCGGCGCGGCGCCTTCGCGCATCTCCGCGACCGCACCTTTCGCCGCCGCGGCGAGGAAAGCGTTATCGGCCAGCAACGTCACGAACTGAAAGCCGAGCGCGATCATCTCTTTGGCCATGGCCGTCGATCCGCAGTGGATCCCGGCGTAGACGCCGTGCTTTTTTGCGCCAGCAACGATGGTCTTGATCGCGCTCAACACGATCGGGTCGGTCGGAACACCGGATGGAGCACACCCCAGAGTGATCGCGAGGTCATTAGGGCCGATATACAGTGAATCCAGACCCGGTACACTCAGAATCTCATCCAGGTTTTCGACCGCCTGCTTGGTCTCGATCATCGCCATGGTGATGACGGTCGTGTTCGCGTGCTTGAAGTAGTCCGCGCCAGAGTACCACGTGGCGCGCACTGGCCCGAAACTGCGGTAACCCAACGGCGGGTAACGACACGCCTGAACGAACGCCTCGCATTCCGCGCGCGTGTTGATCATCGGGCAGACGATGCCGTACGCGCCCGCATCCAGCAGTTTCATGATGATGCCGGGTTCGAGCCAGGGTACTCGCGCGAGCGGGACCGTCGCGGTAGTGGAAACAGCCTGCAGCATCGTCACCGCCGTCTGGTAGTCGACGAGCCCATGCTGCAGATCTACGGTCAGCGCATCCCAGTTCGCCTGCGCCATGTTCTCGGCGGCGACGGAGCTGGGAATGCCCAGCCAGCCGTTGATCACCGCGCCGCCTCGCTTCCAAATCGACTTGACGTTGTTCTCTCTCACGCTCTATGCCTGTGGTCTGAAACGATGGAAGTGGTCGTGCCTTCCTGGTTCGCTCGGCGCCGCGCTGCATCGCAGCAGGGTGATACCCGTGGACCAAACGCGCGAACCGGTCTAGCATTCCCAGGGAAATTTCGCCAAGCCGGATGATAAGACAAATATCGAGCGGGCGCGTGACCGCAATCGGAGGAGCCGGAGATGGACTCGAGCAAATTTGGTCGTCGCCGCTTTCTCTCGGCGACCGCCGTCGCGTCTGCGGTTGCGGTTGCTGCACCCTACATCCGGACCTCTCGTGCCGCGGGCAAGCTATCCGTGGGTTTCTGGGACCACTGGGTACCCGGCGCGAACGACGTTCTCACCAAGCTCGCCAACGAATGGGCCGCGAGGGAAAAAGTCGATCTCAAGATCGACTACATCACTTCCCAGGGCAGCAAGATCCTGCTGACCATCGCTTCGGAAGCGCAGGCGAAGTCCGGGCACGACGTACTTGCATTGCCCACCTGGTATGCGGCCGCACAGGCGAAAAACCTGGAGCCGGTCGACGACGTCATGCAGCCGTTGATCGCACAAAACGGTCGCCCGGTCGCCGTCGTTGAATATCTTGGCAAGCAGGACGGGCATTGGGTGGCGGTACCGGCCACGCCCGGGACGCAGACGAAGCCACCGTGCGCGCGCATCGATCTATTCAAACAGCATGTGGGCCTCGATCTCACCCGCATGTATCCCGCCTCAGCTGCTGCAGACAAGGGGTTGGCGGACAAGTGGACCTGGGACGCATTTCTAACCGCCGCTGAGAAGTGCTTCAAGGCAGGTTACCCATTCGGTCTCGGGTTGGGTCAGACCACCGACTCGGTGGACTGGGTCGGCGCGCTGTTCGCGGCGTACGGCGCTGAGCTGGTCGATGCCAAGGGCAACATCACGGTCAAATCCGACGCGACCAAGCAAGCGCTCGAATACGCGAAGAGGCTAGTCCCGTTTCTGCCGCCCGACGTCTTCGCCTGGGACGACGCCTCCAACAACAAATGGCTGATCGCAGGCAAAGGCGCGCTGATCATGAACCCGCCCAGCGCTTGGGCCGTGGCGAAACGAGACGCCCCGCAGGTTGCGGAGCAACTCTGGACGTTCCCGTCCCCTAAGGGACCGAAGGGGCGCTACGATCCCGGCTTGCCTTATTTCTGGGGCATCTGGAAATTCGCATCCAACAAGCCGGCCGCTAAGAGTCTCCTGGCTTTCTTGTCACAGCGTCCGGTGATCGAGCAGTTAGTCTTGGCCAGCGGGGGTTACGACATCCCAGCCTTCTCGGGTCTGCGTGACTTTAAGATCTGGGCGGAGCAGGGGCCGCCAAAGGGTACCCTCTATCACTACCCGGCGCGAGACGACCAGATCGTCTGGATCGCCGCGTCACCGGCACCGACCGCAATTGCCAGTCAGATCTACTCGCAAGCGACCAACACGAAGATGATCGCCAGAGTCACTCAGGGCGGTGAATCGATTGACAAGGCCATCGCGTGGGCCGCTTCCGAGATCGAAGGCTTCATGCGTACGTGAGCGTGTGTGAAGGTCGAGCCCGACATCGTGATGCAGATCGTGCCCTCGGGAGCGCAGCGCGCACTGGATGCATGTGGCCTTGCAATGGAGAGGTGGCACGATGGTTGACGCGCTAGCGGTACCTGTGGAATTGCATCGGGGCCGACGGCGGACGAGCGTGACGAGCTTCGCGCGGCGCAAGTCCAGCATCGCCTTCGCCATGGCGCTGCCACTGATGCTGTGCATCGGTTTGCTGGTCGTCTACCCCTCGTTCTATGCCATCTATCTTGCAACCTTGAACAAGTCGATGGAGCGCTTCGTCGGCCTGGGCAACTTCGCGTTTCTGTTCACGCGGGAAACATTCTGGATGGTCGTGAAGCAGTCGATCATCTTCGCGGTGAGCGCGGTCTTCTTTAAAGCCTTGATCGGCTTCTGCGTGGCGCATTTCGTACACAACGTCCCGACCAAGGGCCAGCGTAAATGGCGCGGGATGCTGCTGGTGCCCTGGGTTATCCCGCCCGCCATGAGCACGCTCGCCTGGCTGTGGCTGTTCGATCCCTCTTACAGTGCGTTCAACTGGGTCCTGCAGCGCATGGGCATCGGTGCTGTGCCCTGGCTGGGCGATCCGTACTGGGCGCGCTTCGCGGTGATTCTGGTGAACGTCTGGTTCGGGGCGCCGTTCTTCATGATCATGTACCTGGCAGCGCTCAAGTCCGTGCCCGAGCAGCTGTACGAGGCGGCCGCCATCGACGGCGCAAACTGGTGGCAGAAGCTGTGGTTCGTAACGCTGCCGATGATGCGCAACATTATCGCCATCACTGTGCTGTTCTCGCTCATCGTCACGTTCGCCAACTTCGACATCGTGCGCGTCCTGACCAATGGCGGGCCGGTGGACCAAACCCACGTCTTCGCTACTTGGGCATTCAAGCTCGGCATCGAAAGCAACGACATCCCGCTGGGGGCATGCGTCTCGCTGTTCATGTTCCCGATCCTTGCGGTCGCCGCGATCTTCATCCTCCGCGGCATCAACAGGCGCGGGAACCAGGCTTGACATGACAGCGACGGCCCAGATCACTGTCGGCCGGGTGCCGCCCGCGAAACGAGCCAGCATGCGCCGCGATCGCCGGCGCGCCCTGGTCTGGTCTTACGCGTTTCTCGGCCTGTTCGTTGTTTTCTTTCTTACGCCGCCGATCTATATGTTGATCACTTCGCTCAAGACCAGCGCAGAGATCTCGGCCGCGACCAACCCGTGGTGGGTGTTCAAACCGACGTTGCAGAACTACTTGGAGCTGCTGACATCGTCTATCTATCTGACATTCTTCCGCAACTCCGCGATCGTCTCGCTGCTGGTCGTGTTCGTGACGATGCTGGTGAGCATCCCGGCGGCGTTCTCGCTGTCGCGCATGAAATTTTGGGGTTCCGCCGCGCTCGCAACCGGCGTGTTTCTCACTTACCTCATCCCACCTGAGCTGCTGTTCATCCCGCTGTTCAAGACCTTCGCGTTCCTGCGTGCCACGACTGGGATCGAGTTCATCAATCACTGGTGGGTGCTGGTGATCATCTATCCGACGCTCACTGTCCCGTTCTGCACCTGGATCATGATCGGCTACTTCAGCAGCATCCCGAAGGAACTCGATGAAGCAGCCTTGATCGATGGTGCCGGCTATGTCCAGTTGCTGACCAGAATTTTCATTCCAGTAGCGCTGCCGGGTATCATCGCGGCGACCATTTTCGCTTTCACTGTCTCTTGGGCCGCGTTCCTCTATCCGCTTGCGTTCACCACGTCGACCGATCAATTGGTCCTGTCCGTCGGTGTCGTCACGACCCTGATCAAGGGCGACGTGTTCAACTGGGGCCAGATCATGACCGGAGCCCTGTTAGGTGCTGCTCCTCCCCTGATAATCTACGCCTTCCTGATGGACTACTATATCGCCGGCTTGACGGCAGGCGCGACCAAAGGCTAGGGCTAGTGCCAGTCGCGACTGAGATTGTTCGCTTTCCGCTGCGCACGGACGCGTAACCCTCGGGATGTACTGAATCCAACTCACCTGGCGAGGACCTAATGGCTAGTGGGACCGTAAGCATTGCAACCGATATGCTGGAACGACTGGTGGCGGACACCTTCGCCGCCGCTGGCTGCTCGCGCGCAGAAGCTGACCGGATCGGGCGCTATCTGGTCGCGGCCAATCTCGCGGGGCACGATAGCCATGGGGTCGTGCGGGTGCCTCGATATGTCCAGATGCAGCGCGACGGGCTCCTTGTCGCCGATCAGAAGGTCGACGTGCTGATCGATACACCGGTCCTGGCCGTGGTGGATGGCAAATACGGGTTTGGTCAGACCGTGGCGCCGCAAGCGGTCCAGATCGGCATCGACAAATGCCGGAGCATGGGACTTGCGGCGGTGGCGTTGCGCAACTCGGGCCACATCGGCCGCGTGGGAGACTGGGCGGAGATGGCCGCTGCTGCCAGACTGATCTCGATTCACTTCGTCAACGCGACCGGCAGCGTCATCGTGGCGCCGTTCGGTAGCGTCGAACGGCGCTTTTCGACCGCGCCCTATTGCGTTGGCGTGCCCGTCCCGGGACGTTCTGCTCTCGTGCTCGACTTCGCGACCTCGGTCGTCGCCGAAGGCAAGGTACTGGTCGCGAGCCAAGGCGGCCGCAGCATTCCGAGCGATGCCCTGATCGGCCCGGATGGCCATACCAGCGACGACCCTCGCTTGCTGTACGGCGAGTACGCCGCAACCGGTCGGCGCGATGTCAAGAAAGGCTCCGGTGCGCTCCGGGCGTTCGGCGGACACAAGGGGTCGGGGCTGGCGTTGATGTGCGAAGTCCTCGGCGGTGCGCTTACCGGAAACGGTTGCACGAGGCCAGAGCGACGGATTGCGAACGGGATGTTCTCGATGTACGTGGATCCGGCCCAGGTCGACCCGGAAGGATTGTTCCCGGACGAGGTGTTGCGCTACGTCAGCTATGTCAAGCAGGCGAAAGCGGCTCGAGCCGGCGACCAAACCCTCGTGCCCGGGGAACCGGAACAGCAGACTCGAGCGCAACGTCTGGCCGATGGCATTCCCCTCGCCGACGAAACCTGGAACT
>JBGPPC010000003.1:0-45527 GCA_041488355.1 Gammaproteobacteria bacterium | reverse complement strand
TAAAGATCCCGTCGAGCTGGAAGCACCATACGCCGACCAGAGGCGAAGCGGCTGCCCAGGGGAGATAAGCGCGAGCTGTTGCGCGCACGGCTGGGTCGATCGTGAGCGCGTCGACGGCCAGCGTGCCGAGCGCTGCGAACAAAGTCGACGCCAGCAGCGCGATACCGCCCGCCCACCAGGTCGTCATACGTGCCGCAGCGGTGAAGCCATCCCGGTTGGCGCTGCCTATCGCTCTGCCAACCAGCGCTTCGGCGGCGAACGCGAGCCCATCCAGAAAAAACGCTGCGACCGCGATGAAGTTCATCAGCACTGCGTTCGCGGCCAGTATCGTGTCGCCTTGCCGAGCGCCCTGCCCCATGAACCAGGCGAAGACGAAGATCAGTGCAGCCGACCGGATCATGATGTCGCGATTGACGGCGATGGTGCGCCGGATGCGCTCCGGCGCCGCGAGGCGTGCGAAGTTCCAGCGCCCGCCGAGGTTGCGCAGTTGGCGTGCGGCAATTGCGAGCCCAACGATGGCGGCGACCACCTCCGCAATGACCGTTCCGATCGCCACGCCTTTCACACCCATGCCGAGCCCGAGGACGAAAAACACGTCGAGGGCCATGTTGGTGAGATTGAGGACCAGTTGAAGCACCAACGCGACCCTCGCCTGTCCCAAGCCGATGAACCAGCCAAGGAGGGCATAGTTCGTCAGCGTCGCGGGCGCGGCCCAGATCCGTATGTCGTAGTAGTCGCGCGCCAGCGCCTCGACCTGTGGGCTGCCGTCTATGAGAGCGAAGGCCAGCCGGCGGATCGGCCATTGGAGCGCGATGAGCCCCGCGCCGATGACAAATGCGATCAGTACGGCGCGACCGAGGCTGGCACGGATTTCCACCGCATCGCCGGCGCCAAAGGCCTGGGCCGTCAGCCCCGTGGTGCCCATGCGCAGAAAGCCAAAGCCCCAGAACACGAAGTTGAAGATCAACGCGCCCAGTGCCACCGCGCCGATATACGCCGGATTTGGAATCCGACCCATCACACCGGTATCGACGACGCCCAGAAGCGGCGTCGATACACTGGAGATCATGATTGGTACCGCGATCGACAAAATCGCGCGATGCGTGACTACCTGACGCCCGCCAATGGTGCGCGCGCTTTCCGTCATAGGGGATCGTTCGTCAACGGCTCGAGCCTTGACACCGCGCTGCTATCATCCGAAAGATGAGCACCACCCTCGGGACTCAGTGACGTGACGCAGCAAACGAGCCCTTCCAGGGTCATCGCCGAGACTCGCGATTGGATCGAGAAAGCGGTCATCGGGCTGAATCTGTGCCCGTTTGCGAAAGCTGTCTACGTGAGCGATCGTATCCGATATTGCGTCAGCGAAGCTCACTCGGAGGATTCGCTTCTCGCGGATCTGTCGCGCGAGCTCCGGGCGCTGCAGGCCGCTGATCCGCAAACCTGTGAAACCGTTCTGCTCATCCATCCCGGCGTTCTGGGCGACTTTCTCGACTACAACGATTTTCTCGACGTGGCCGACGCGACAGTCGAAGCTCTCGGGCTCGCTGGAGAGATTCAGATCGCCAGCTTCCACCCCCGCTACCAGTTCGCAGGCAGCGGCCCGGACGATGTGGAAAACTACACCAACCGCTCGCCCTACCCGATGCTTCATCTGCTCCGGGAGTCGAGCGTCGAACGCGCGGCGCTGGCAAGCCCGGATGTCGATGCCATTCCCGCAAGGAACATCGAAACCCTTCGGCGCCTGGGACTGGAAGGATGGCGGCGCCTCTGGCTTGCCGAGCCGGGCGAAGACTAAACGCGGCTGCCCTCGTTGTTGCTGAACGGGTTAACAAAAGTTCGTCATCCCGGCGCAGGCCGGGATCCAGGTTGCTTGCGCCAGGAAGCGGATTTCTTTTATCGCTGTCTAAGACACCGCCTCCGCCTTGGCCTTGGGACGAGCCGGGTTGGAGGCCGATGCGCTCTTCAGATTGAGCCACGTTGCGGCGCAGACGATCAGCGCTCCGACGAACACCCAGACCTTGACTGTTTCGCCGTAGAAGAGGAAGCCGACGACGGCGATCAATGGCAGACGCAGAAAGTCCATCGGAATGACCACCGTCGCGTCTGCGAGCTGGAAGGCGCGCGTCAAACAGTAATGCGCGGACAGTGCGGTCACCGCTACGATCCCCACCCATGGCCACAAGGCAGTAGACGGCCAGACCCAATGCGGCAGGGCGGGCACCAGCCCGAGCGGGAGCTGAATCACTGTCATGTAGAAAAGAATGGTCAGAGGCTTTTCCGTCCCCGAAAGGCGCTTCGTGAACACGTGTGAGATCGCGTAACACACCGCGCCGCCGAGGACTGCCAGGGCCGGAATGCTGACCACGGCCATGCCGGGACGCAGTATGACCAGGATGCCGACGAACCCGAGCGCCACCGCCAGGACGCGCAGCCTGTTCATGCGCTCGCCTAAGAAGACCGTCGCCAGGATCGCGGTCCAGATCGGTATGGTGAACTCGATCGCGAAGACCTCGGTCAGGGGAATGAACGCGATGCCGTAGAACCAGCCGTACTGGCCGCCAAAGTGGGCGACGTTGCGCAATAGGTGCGTGCCGAATGCACGGGTCTTGACCCGCGCCCAACCTGAACGCTGCAAGAGCGCGAGGACGACAACCAGGCCGACGAAGCTCCGGAAGAACAGGATCTGGAAGGTGGTCAGCTCCGCCGAGAGCTGGCGCCCCGCAATGGCCATCGCCATGAAGGACACGAGCGCGCCAGACATCCAGAGCGCAGCTCGGATCACCGGCGTAAAGGGTTGCGGAGACATCTCGCGGAAGTCTCGTCTGGTTGTCGTACGGGGAATAGGGAGCAACGAGAAATCGAACTCTACTACAGCTCCGGGAGGGCTCGGAGCGGTATGTGTGACTGACTTGCCGACGGAGACGGACTGACAACGGCAGGCAGTCGACTTGCGGCTGCGCCGCCCTACTCGGTATCCTCGACGCACGGGCGACGGAAGAATGTTTCTGTCCCGAGACTCGAGTAACGTCGCTTACGACGCATCAACCGCCGCCGGGAAAAAGGAGGGACCAGCATGAAAATAACCGACCTTCAGATTCTGCAGCTGGCTGGACCGGAGTTACCCAAGGTGATGAAACCCGCGTGGGCGCCCGGGAGTGAGTGGCGGCGTTGGGGCGGGAACATCGTAAAGATCTTCACCGACGAGGGGATCGTCGGCCTTGGCGCGCCGGGATACTCGGTCTCGCCCTTGATCGAATCGTGGATCAAGCCGCAGCTGATCGGGCAGGACCCGTTCGCGCTGGAGCGTCATGCGCGGATTTTCCGGAACGCAGGGGTTGGATGGGGTGTCGAGATCGCTCTCTGGGACATCATCGGCAAGGCCTGCGGTCAGCCCGTGTACAAGCTGTGGGGTGGATTCCGCGATCGCGTGCCGGCCTATGCCTCTTGCATCGAGGTGAGCACGCCGCGGCAGCGTGCCGAGGACGTCTTGCAATTGCGGGCGGACGGCTGGCGAGCGACTAAGCTGCGTATCCACGACTGGACCCTCAAAGCGGACATTGCCCAGATCGAAGCAGTGCGGGACGCCGTCGGAGAGGAGTTCACACTCCTGGTCGATGCCAACCAGGCGCAACTTCCGGGGACGCTACAACCCGATCCGGGACCTGTCTGGAGCTACGAGCGCGCATTGAACACCGCGCGCGAGCTGGAGAGGCTCGGCGTGTACTGGCTCGAGGAGCCCCTCGACCGTTACGACTTCGATAACCTCACCCGGCTCGCCGCCGCGGTGGACATCCTGATCGCGGGGGGAGAGAACAACTGCGGTTTACACGAATATCGTTGGCTCATCGAGCGCGATTGCTACGACGTCCTGCAACCCGAGGCGATGGTCGGCGAAACGATGTCGCAGATCCGCAAGGCGTGTGCGCTGGCCGAGATCCATCACAAGCTCTGCGCTCCGCACCATGGCGGAGGTGGCCTAGGCTTCGTGGCTCATCTGCATCTGTGCGCGGCGATCCCGAACTGCCCGTTCGTCGAAGTGTTCCACGACCTGCCCGGATTCAGCAGCGAGATCTTTCAGTGGTATCTGGCGGAGCCGATCCGGCTCGATTCTGCCGACGGCTGCATGGCTTTGCCGCAGAAGCCCGGCCTGGGTGTCGAGTTCGACGAGGACAAGGTTCGGCGTTACGCAGTCGCTCGGTGAGGCTGGGCGATTGCGCGGTACGTGGGTGGAGGTGCCGAGATGGATCCTGACTTTCGTCAGGATGTGCGGGGTCGCACGGTTTAGATTGCACAGGCCTGCAGGAATGGATCCTGACTTTCGCCAGGATGGGTGGGCCCCCCGGCGCTCACATTGACCGCCGGTATTGCCCACCCACTTCGAACAGGGCGTGAGTGATTTGCCCGAGCGAGCAGACGCGCACCGCGTCCATTAGTACCTCGAACACGTTCTTGTTCTCGATCACCGCCTGCTGAAGGCGCTTTAACATCGGGGCGCTTTCGGCTCTGTGGCTTTCATGAAAGTCGTGCAGGCGTTTGAGCTGATTCTGCTTCTCGTCGTCCGTCGAGCGGATGAGCTCCAGCTTCTCGGGGATCGCGTCGCCGTTGGGGTTGCGGAAGGTATTGACGCCGATGATGGGGTAGGAGCCGTCGTGCTTCTTGTGCTCGTAGTTGAGCGACTCTTCCTGGATCTTTCCGCGCTGGTAACCCAGCTCCATCGCGCCGAGCACGCCGCCGCGCTCGCTGATGGCCTCGAACTCCTTCAGCACGGCTTCCTCGACCAGTTCGGTCAATTCGTCGATGATGAAGCTGCCCTGGTTGGGATTCTCGTTTTTCGCCAACCCCCATTCGCGATTTATCACGAGCTGGATCGCCATGGCGCGGCGCACGCTCTCTTCGGTGGGCGTGGTGATGGCTTCGTCGAACGCGTTGGTGTGCAGCGAGTTGGCGTTGTCGTACGTGGCAATCAGCGCCTGTAAGGTGGTACGAATGTCGTTGAACGCAATCTCCTGCGCGTGCAGCGAGCGCCCGGAGGTCTGGCAGTGATACTTGAGCTTCTGCGAGCGCTCGTTGGCGCCGTACTTGTTCTTCATCGCCACGGCCCAGATGCGGCGCGCAACCCGGCCGATCACCGAGTACTCCGGGTCCATGCCGTTGCTGAAGAAGAAGCTCAGGTTGGGTGCAAAGTCGTCGATGTGCATGCCGCGAGCGAGGTAGGCCTCGACGAAGGTGAAACCGTTGGCGAGCGTGAAGGCGAGCTGACTGATGGGATTGGCCCCGGCTTCGGCGATGTGGTAGCCGGAGATCGAAACCGAGTAAAAGTTCTTCACCGCGTGGTGAATGAAGTACTCCTGGATATCGCCCATCACCTTGAGGCTGAACTCCGTGGAGAAGATGCAGGTGTTCTGCCCCTGGTCTTCCTTCAAAATGTCCGCCTGCACCGTACCGCGGACGCTCTCGAGCGTCCATTCTTTGATCTTGTCGGACTCGTCCTCGGTCGGCTTACGGCCATTGTCCTGGTGGAACTTGTCGAGCTGCTGATCGATCGCGGTGTTCATGAACATCGCGAGGATGGTCGGCGCGGGGCCGTTGATGGTCATCGATACCGACGTGGACGGGGCGCACAGGTCGAAGCCCGAGTACAACACCTTCATGTCCTCGAGCGTCGCGATGGATACCCCGGAGTTGCCCACCTTGCCGTAGATGTCCGGTCGCAGATCCGGGTCGAAGCCGTACAGCGTCACGGAATCGAAGGCGGTGGACAACCGCTTCGCCGCCATGTCCTTGGACAACAGATGGAAGCGCCGGTTGGTGCGGAAGGGATCGCCTTCACCCGCGAACATGCGCGTCGGATCCTCGTTCTCGCGTTTGAATGCAAATACGCCGCCGGTGTAGGGAAACGAGCCGGGGACATTTTCCAGCATCAGCCACCTGAGCAGTTCGCCGTGATCCTCGTAGCGAGGGAGCGCGACTTTGTGCACGGTGGTACCCGAGAGCGTCCGGTAAGTGAGCTGGGTGCGGACCTCGCGGTCGCGGATCTTGACCACGTAGTCGTCGCCGGAGTAGGCCCGCTGCATATCGGGCCACATTTCCAGCAGTCTCTTGGCGCGAGGATCGAGCTTGCGCTCCCGCTCGGCGATGAGATGCTCCAGTTCGTCATTCCGGCGAACGCCGGAATCCAGGGTTTCGGTGTCGGCGCGACTCGTGCCCGGCGTTCGCCGGGATGACGGCGACTCGAGCAGCATGGCTCTTGTCGCTGCCAGCTGTTGTCGCTCGCGCGCCAGCATCACTTGTTCCTCCGCGTGCTGCTTATAGCGCCGCACCGCCTCGGCGATCTCTGCGAGATAGCGGGCACGAGCGGGTGGGACGATGGCGTGTACGCGGGAGGAGGCACGGACGTCGACGCGGCGCAAACGGCCCGGCTCCAGCCTCAGTCCTTTCTCGACCAGCTTCGGAGCGATTGCCTGGTAGAGCGCCGTCACCCCATCGTCGTTGAAGCGGGAGGCCACGGTGCCGAATACCGGCATCTGTTCGGACGGTGTCTTGAACGCCTGGTGGTTGCGCTGGATCTGCTTGCGTACGTCGCGCAGGGCGTCATCGGCGCCGCGGCGGTCGAACTTGTTGATAGCCACGAAGTCGGCGAAGTCGAGCATGTCGATCTTCTCGAGCTGACTCGCGGCCCCGTACTCCGGCGTCATCACATAGAGGGAGAAGTCGGCGAGCGGCACAATCGCCGCGTCTCCTTGCCCGATGCCTGACGTCTCCACCAGAATGAGATCGAACCCGGCGCATTTACATGTGGCGATGACGTCCGGCAGCGCGGCCGCGATCTCCTTGCCGGCACCGCGGGTGGCGAGCGAGCGCATGTAGACGTTGGAGCCGTTGATCGCATTCATGCGGATGCGGTCACCCAGCAGCGCGCCGCCGCTCTTGCGACGTGAAGGGTCGATAGCGATCACGGCGATCTGCAGACGATCGTCCTGATCCAATCGCACGCGGCGCACCAGCTCGTCCGTCAGCGAGGACTTGCCTGAGCCGCCCGTGCCTGTGATTCCCAGTACCGGGACGGCATCGCGCTCGGCAGCCCGCGCCAGGATGGACTGGTGTATTGTTTCCGGCAGCGCACGGCTCTCGAGGGCTGTAATGATGCGCGCTAGATCAGCGCGGTCGCCGCGGAGCAAGCGATCGAGAGTGTCCGGCAGCCGGCCGCACAGGTCCGCGTCGGCCCGCTTGATCATGTCGTCGATCATGCCCTGCAGCCCCATGCGGGCGCCGTCCTCGGGCGAGTAAATGCGTGCGACCCCGTACTCTTCGAGCTCGCGGACTTCCGCCGGTACGATTACGCCTCCGCCACCGCCGAAAACCTTGATGTGTTCTCCGCCTCGTTGGCGCAGCAGGTCGAGCATGTAGCGGAAGAACTCGACGTGCCCACCCTGATAGGAGCTGAGCGCGATTCCGTGCACGTCCTCTTGCAGCGCCGCCGTAACGACTTCCTCGACCGAACGGTTGTGACCCAGGTGAATGACCTCGACACCGCTGACCTGCAGCATGCGGCGGATGATGTTGATCGAGGCGTCATGGCCGTCGAACAGGCTGGCGGCGGTCACGAAGCGCATGCGGCGCTCCGCGTGGCGAGTGGTATCCACGGGTCGGGCGGACAGATCGGTCATCCGAAGCTCCAGTTGTCCAATCGCGGATCCTCCAGGATAGAGCGCCTATTCTAATCCGACGGCGTCCAGGCGCGGTCGCGCATGTGCGGCTTGGATCGAAGCTTCCGTCAGGCCGCCTTCCTGTGCGTGGTTACCTTCCCACCGTCGCTTGAGTTCAGTGCCTCCTCGATTTGGTGCCAGCGCGTTTTCGTCTGTTGCACGTTGTCCAGCTTGACGTAACCAAAGCCGCGAATGCGCTCAGGCAGGCTGGCGAGCTCGGTTACCAGCGCGAGATTGTGTGCTGTCAGTCTGTTCAATGCTGCCGAGATGGATGTCCGATAGTCTGCTATGAGTTGGCGTTCCATGCGGCGCTCCTCGGTTCTTCCGAACAGATCGAGCACCGTCCCGCGCAAGAACTTCATCCGCGCCAGTGTTTTGAACGCATGCCACATCCACGAGCCGTACTGCGCCTTGATCAGCCGACCCTGGCCGTCGCGCTTGGCCCACAGCGGAGGCGCGAGGTTGAACTTGAGGGTGAAGTCGCCCTGGAATGTCTGGTTCAGCCGCTTCTCGAAGTCTCCGTTGGTGTACAGGCGTGCGACCTCATACTCGTCCTTGTAAGCCATGAGCTTGAAGAGTGACTTGGCGACTGCCTTGGTCAGCGCCTCGCCGGAGCTGACCCCCGCTTCGGTGAGGCGCACGCGCTCGACCAATTCTTCGTAACGCCGGGCGTAGTCCGCATTCTGGTATTCGGCAAGAAACGCAACGCGCTTGGCGATCAACGCATCCAGGCTCTGCGGCAGTTGAACGACTATGGGTCCGGCGGGGATTGCGATCTGCTCGACCCGGCTCAAGTCCACCGCCGCGCGCCGACCCCAGAGGAAAGCTTGCAGATTGGCTTCGACGGCGACCCCGTTCAGCCGAATGGCTTGCACGATCGAGGTCTCCAGCAACGGAACCAACCCCTTTTGATACGCGTACCCGAGCATGAAGAGATTCGTGGCGATCGAATCACCCATCAGCGCCGTGGCTAGCCGGGTCCCGTCGAGGAAATGCGATTCCCCGCCGACCGATTCATCGATGAGCGCGCGGATCTGCTCGGCCGGAAACTGCCAGTCCGGATCTCTGACGAATGAGCCTGGAGGCTGCTGGTACGTGTTGATGACGGCGACGGTTCTCCCGGGCCGGGTTTTGGATATAGCGTCCTGTGCCCCCGCCGTGAGCATATCGCAACCGAGGATCAGGTCCGCCTCGCCGGTGGCGATGCACTGAGCCCGTATGTCTTCGGGCCGGCGCGCGATCCGGACGTGCGAGGTAACGGCGCCGTTCTTCTGCGACATGCCGGTCATGTCCAGGGCCGAGATGCCTTTCCCCTCCAGATGGGCCGCCATGCCCACCAGGGCACCGATCGTAATGACTCCCGTGCCGCCGATGCCGGTGATGAGAATGTTGTAGGTGTCTTGAAGCGCGAGCGCTGAAGGTTCGGGTAGTTCAAACATGCCAGCGGGCACTTGATCGCTTGCACGCGACTTCCTCGGGACACCGCCCTCCACGGTCACGAAGCTCGGGCAGAAGCCCTGGATGCAAGAGTAATCCTGGTTGCAGGAGGATTGATCGATGGCGCGCTTGCGACCGAACTCGGTCTCGACCGGCAGGATCGAGGTGCAGTTGGACTGCACTCCGCAGTCGCCACAGCCTTCGCATACCGATTCGTTGATGAAGACGCGCTGCGTTGCCTTCGGATATTCACCTTTCTTGCGGCGCCGCCGCTTTTCCGCTGCGCAGGTCTGATCGTAGATGAGGACCGATACGCCCCGGTAGCTCCTGAGGTCCTTCTGCACCGCGTCCATATCCTTCCGGTCATTCAACGTGACGCTCTGTGGCAGTTGCGATCGGTCCTCGTATCGCTTCAGATCGTCAGTCACCAACGCGATGCGTTTAACACCTTCGGCGGCCATTTGGTGCGCGATCATCGGTACGGAAATGGCGCCGTCGATCGGCTGTCCCCCGGTCATCGCGACCGCGTCGTTGTACAGAATCTTGTATGTGATATTCACGTCAGCCGCTACGGCAGCACGGATCGCGAGCGAGCCCGAGTGGAAGTAGGTGCCGTCGCCCAGATTGGCAAACACGTGTGGCAGCTTCGAGAAAGGCGCCTGGCCGATCCAGGGCACACCCTCGCCGCCCATGTGCGTCGTGGCTCTAGTGTGCTCAGGATAGATTGACATCGCCATCACATGGCAGCCGATTCCCGCGAGCGCGAGGCTGCCGTCGGGGACTTTGGTCGACGTGTTGTGCGGGCAGCCCGAGCAGTAATACGCTGGCCGCGGCGGTGTGTTGACCGCCTTCTTGAGTACGGCTTCCTTCGCCTCAAGGAAGGTCAAGCGTGCCTTGATCAGATCGCTGGCGTGGAAGCGCGCGATGCGCGCGGCGATGACGCGCGCGATCTGCGCAACCGAGAAGTCAGCCTTGGGCGGAAGCAGCCATTCGCCGCGCGGATGAACCCACTCGCCTTGCTCGTCGAACTTGCCGATCACGCGCGGGCGCACGTCCGCGCGCCAGTTGTAGAGCTGCTCCTTGAGCTGATACTCCACCATCTGGCGCTTCTCTTCTACCACCAGGATCTCGTCGAGGCCGCGCGCGAACTCGCGCACGCCGTCTGGCTCCAGAGGCCAGGGCATGGAGACCTTGAACAAACGGATGCCGATCTCCGCTGCATTCTGCTCGGTGATACCGAGCTCCTCTAGTGCTTCGAGGACGTCCATGTACGATTTGCCCGAGGCGATGATGCCCAGCCGCGCGTCGCGCGAGTCGATCATGGTTCGGTTGAGCCTGTTGGCGCGAGCGTAGGCCAGTGCCGCATAGATCTTGTAGTCCTGCATCAGCGCTTCCTGCTTGCGCGCCTGCAATCCGATCGGATCCTTTAGTGGCCGGCAGTTGAGCCCGCCCTCCGGCATGACGAAGTCCGACGGCAGCACAATCTTGACTCGGAACGGATCGGCCTCCACTGAAGCCGAAGACTCTACCGTATCGGCCAGCGCTTTGAATGCCACCGCGCAGCCAGAGAAGCGAGACATGGCCCAGCCGTGCAACCCCAGTTCGAGGTATTCCTGGACATTGCACGGATAGAGCACAGGGATCATGGAAGCCGAGAACAGGTGATCGCTCTGATGCGGCAACGTCGACGAGTACGCGGCGTGGTCGTCACCGGCGACGAGCAGAACGCCGCCATGTCGAGCCGTCCCGGCAAAGTTCATGTGCTTGAACACATCGCCGCAGCGGTCCACGCCCGGGCCCTTGCCGTACCACATCGAGAAGACGCCGTTGTAGTCGGAGCCACCGAGCAGATGTACCTGCTGAGTGCCCCACACGGCCGTCGCGGCCAGCTCTTCGTTAATCCCAGGCTGAAACTTGACGTGGTGTGCGTCGAGATGTTTGCGGGCCTTCCAGAGAGCTTCGTCCAGCCCGCCGAGCGGCGAGCCGCGATAGCCGGAGATGAAGCCGGCGGTATTGAGACCGGCGGCCCGGTCGCGCCGGCGTTGGACCAGCGCCAGACGGACCAGAGCCTGAATACCGGTCAGGTAGATCCGGCCGTTGTCGGATACGTACTTGTCGTCCAATGTGACCGCTTGCATGTCTCACTCCTCATAGGATTCGACGTTGGGCTTTTCGCCTTGGGTTCGGCGGTGCCCTCGTCGAGCGCGGGGACGGGTATGTCGCTCGTGCTCGAATCGCGCAATCGTCTAACTGGATAGTTCAGTCGTATTGAAGGATCCTTGCGTCCGCTATGGTCGATGCCTGCGGTCCATGCGGTCGCCGCAAACCAGCTTGCCCGAGCAAGCAATCTACGCACCAAACTCCTGTTTCGGCCTGCCGAAGTGGGTGTGCCCTGGTTGAAGCTGGGGCACGCCGACCTCGACAATGAATGCTAAAACTAACGACGAAGAAAATGTGTTTTATCTTTCTGCGGGAACCCACTCCATTGAGTAGATATTCCTGAATTTATGGTTTAATACGGAATAATATTCTGGAATAGTTCATATGGCGCTAGACAAGTTCGACCTGGCCATCCTTGCCGTGCTGCAGCAGGACGCCAGGGCCAGCTTGCAGGAAATCAGCTCGCGCGTGGGGTTGACGAGCACACCGTGCTGGACGCGGATCAGGAAGATGGAAAGCGATGGCGTGATCCAAGGCTACACCGTGCGCCTCGACCCCGCGGCGATTGGCTTTACCGAGACGGTGATCGTACAAGTCACTCTGGATAACCACCACGAAGAGACACTGGAGGAGTTTGGCAAGGCGCTGGAGGAAATTCCTGAGGTCCTGGAGGCCTATCTCGTCTCGGGCGACTACGACTACCATATTCGGATCGCTGTGCGGGACACGCGCGACTATGAGCGTCTGCTGCGCGAGCGTCTGTACCGCATCCCGGGGATCAGGCACAGCAAATCCAGCTTCGTTCTGGGTCGTCTCAAGGAGAGCCTGCTGCCTCTCTCCGCCGCTCCAATCGTCGCAGGCGCCGACGCCAACAGAGCAGGGTCTCGCGCCGGGCCCGCGGCCAAGAAATCACCGCGCGCGGCGCGTGGTGCTACGGCTCGCCGTCGTTAGCCGTTGTGGATTGTGGAACGGATCAAAACAGAGCACTAGAATAGACTGTACGCGCCAGCCTATGCCCAGACATCACGTATGTCTCTCGCCTCTATCAACCAACGCCAGCTGACCGACGCGCTCGGTACGCACCATCAGGTCGCGGGGGCGCAGGCGCGCATCGTTTCTCTCGTACCAAGCATTACCGAGCTCCTGTTCGAGCTCGACCTGGCCCCGCAAATCGTGGGCCGCACCGGTTTCTGCATCCACCCGAAGGACCTCGTCAAGCGGGTAGCCAAGGTGGGTGGGACGAAGAGCATCGAGATCGGGCGCATCAAGCGCCTCGCGCCGACGCATCTGATTGTCAACATCGACGAGAACCCGCGCGCAACCGTGGAGGCATTGGCCCGGTTCGTCCCGCATGTCGTGGTCACCCATCCGCTGGAGCCGAGGGACAACCTTGTGCTGTATCGGCTGCTGGGAAGCATTTTCTCGCGCGAGGAGCAGGCGGAGGAATTGTGCCGGCGCTTCGAGCGCGGTTATGAGGAGACGGTGGCTGCTACCGTCGGCTTGCCGCGGCGGCGCGTTCTCTACCTGATCTGGAAGTCGCCGTGGATGACCGTGGCACGCGACACCTACATTTCGCGCATGCTGGCCACGATTGGATGGGATACGTACGAAGCGAAGGGTACGGCTCGTTACCCGGCTTTCAGCTTGACCGGTGAGCGGTTGAAGGAAGTGGACATCGTGTTGCTTTCCAGCGAGCCCTACAGCTTTCGCGAGCGGCACTGCGTCGAGATCCTCGACATGCTGCCAGCCGGTAGTCGTACTCGCGTGGCGCTCATCGACGGCTCGATGACATCCTGGTATGGCAGCCGCGCCATCCAGGGATTGACCTACCTGAACGACTTCCGGCGCAACCTGCGCTAGCCGGGATCGAGGCGCAACTTCACGTAGGACCCGGGTGCATCCTCGATCGGCCTGAGTTTGCCTTCGCCCGGAATGCGTGCGGGCATCTTGTCGCCACCGAACTGGCTGACCCATGTTGACCACTCCGGCCACCATGAGCCCTCATGGCGCTGTGCCGTCGCCAGCCATTCGTCGGCCGATGGAGGCAGATCCGTATTGGTCCAGTGGCAATACTTGGGCGGTACCGGGGGATTGACCACACCGGCGATGTGCCCCGAGCCTGCCAGCAGAAAATTCACTGGTCCGCTCAGCAGCTTTGCACCCATGTAGGTGCTCTTCCACGGCGCGATGTGGTCCTCGATCGCGGACACGAAACACGCCGGTGTGGTGATCTTCGCGATGTCGATCGGCTCGCCGGCCAGGCTGATCCCGCCCGGTCTGGTCAGCATATTCTTGATGTACATGTTGCGCAGATAGAACGTGTGCATCTTTGCCGGCATGCGCGTGGCATCCGAGTTCCAGTACAGCAGGTCGAACGGGAACGGATCCTTGCCCAGCAGATAGTTGTTGACGACGAACGACCAGATCAGATCGTTTGCGCGCAGCAGATTGAAGGTGTTGGCCATCTCGGAGCCTTCGAGAAAACCGCGCTCCTCCATCTTCTTTTCCAGGCTGGACAGCGCCGCTTCGTCCGTGAACACCCCGAGCTCGCCCGGTTCGGTGAAGTCGATCAGGGCGGTGAAGAAAGTGGCGCTCTTCACCCGCTTCTCACCTTTCGCGGCGAGCCACGCCAGCAGACAGGCGAACAGTGTTCCCCCGAGACAGTAGCCGATGACATTGGTCTCGCGCGCTCCCGTGGCCTGCTCGATCGCGTCGAGCGCCGCGAGCGGACCCTCCAGCATGTAGTCGTCGAAGCCCTTCTTGGCGAACCGCTGATCCGGATTGACCCACGAGACGACGAACACGGTGTGTCCCTCGCCGACGGCCCAGCGGATGAAGGAGTTTTTTTCGCGCAGATCCAGGATGTAGTACTTGTTGATCCAGGGCGGGATGATCAGCAGGGGCGTTCGCCACACCTCCGTGGTGGACGGGCTGTACTGGATGAGCTGTATCAGATCGTTCTGGAACACCACCTTGCCCGGGCTCGTAGCTACGTTCTCGCCTAGCTTGAAGGCTTTGTAGTCCGTCATGCTGATCGCGAGTTTTCCGCCACCGCGCTCGAGATCCCTCAGCAGATTGTGCAGCCCGTCGACCAGGTTCTTGCCGCCGCTTTCAACTGTGGCTTTGAGCACTTCCGGATTGGTGAATACGAAGTTCGTCGGCGCCAGTGCGTCCACAAATTGACGGGTGAAGAAGCGCACCTTGCGCGCGGTCTGCGGGTCCAGGCCCTGGGCGTCCGCGACCATTTTCTGGATGTTCTGCGACGCGATCAGGTACGACTGCTTGATGTAGTCGAACAGGAAATTGTTCTGCCAAAGCTCGCTCTTGAAGCGATTGTCGGACTTGGCCGGCTCGGCTACCGGAGCTGCCTCCTCGCCCAGGAAGCGCTGCATGCTCCCCTGCCAGAGGCGCAGGTAGTCCTGCCACATCTGCATCTGAACCTCGGCCAGCTTCCAGGGGTTTGCCATCAGGGCGGCGCCGAGGTCCATGAAAGCGTGGCTCAGACCCAGGTCATCGCTGACCGCGGGTGCGCTGCTCTCGGCGTGGCTTCCCAGGTAATCGTTGACGAGCTTCTGACTACGCTCCGCGATCTGCGCGAAGGACTTGGCAATCTCCTGCGGGTCAGGCGCCTGCGGCAGCGGCGGGGTGTCGGAGGAAGTAGCCATCTTGGGCTGTTCGTGGTCAGTGCGCGGTGCGGAACCGCAGCACGCCGTCGGCGTCCGCCTCACGGACCACGCGGCGTTGGTACAGGAGATGATTCAGATGAGCGATCGCCTCGCCCATCGCGAAAACGATCTGGTGATTGTCGAGCTGGCGGCGGAACAGCACAGGCACGACATCGGCTGCGCTGAGCGGACGCTGAGAGGCGACCAGTACTTCGTCGAGCCGAAGTCGATGGTGCTCTTGCAGCGCGTCGGCGCGCTGCCGCAGACCGTAAAACGGCAATCCGTGCGATGGCAGCACGAAGGTCTGCTCTGGCAGCATGGCGTAGCGGCTCACTGAGCGCAGGAACAGATCGAGCGGATCCCCCTCGGGTTCGGATGCCCACACCGAGACGTTGGTGCTGATCTTGGGGAGCACCATGTCGCCCGAGATCAGGACACCCAGCTCCTCGCAGTACAAAGCGGCGTGCTCTGGCGCATGCCCGTAACCTATCATGACGAGCCAGCTGCGCCCATCGATCTGCAGCCTATCGCCATCCAGCATGCGACGGAAGCTGGCCGGCGGTTCGCTGATAGCGTGTCGGTAAGAGTGTTTGCGGATGCGCACCGCGTCCTGCCGGAGCTCATCCAGCCCGTGGCGGGCGAACAACGCAGCCGAGGCCGCGTTCGTGTGCCCCGGCAGTTGCGCAAATGCGACCAGCGCAGTGACGTACTCGGACTCGGTCATCCAGAGCTCGACACCGAAACGCGCCGTCAGCCAGCCGGCCAAGCCGAAATGGTCCGGGTGATAGTGCGTCACCACCACGCGTCGAACCGGGTGCCTTCCCAGATTGCTCGTAACGATCTGATCCCACAGGCCCCGTGTGGCCTCCGAGTTCAGGCCCGTGTCCACCAGGGTCCAACCCGCACCGTCGCGCAGCACCCACAGATTGATGTGGTCGAGCGCGAAGGGCAGCGGCATGCGAAGCCAAAACACGCCCGGTGCGACCTCGTGCCAGGTACCGCCGGCGGGCGCCTGCGGAATGGGGAACGTCAAGCTTGGATCGCCGGGCACGGAAACGGCGGCGGGGATACGCTGGTTCATGGAGATCGCGAGGTCGAACTGGCGGGCCTGCTACCGCTTTTCCGACCTCCCGCCAGGGAATGCTGCATCTTAACAAATCCTCCAGCCGCCCGGCAGGCGTTCTCGGGCTGGCGCGCTGCTCTTTACCGACGTTGCGACGCTTCGAGGTGAGCAGGTTACCGGCCTACGAACCACACTCACTGGTCCTGTAGCTGAGGTGCCAGGCGGGCAGCGACTATAA
This sequence comes from Gammaproteobacteria bacterium, assembly GCA_041488355.1. Taxonomy (GTDB): domain Bacteria; phylum Pseudomonadota; class Gammaproteobacteria; order Burkholderiales; family SHXO01; genus SHXO01. The sequence continues at coordinate 29,255 of JBGPPC010000003.1, read as the reverse complement.
TGGACGATCACCTCGATGAGGGTAGCGGCAATGAAACTCACCGACGCGCAGGCCATCCGCCCGATTCCCGGCCTCGATTTCGGCTTGGGAGAGACTGTCGACATGCTGCGCGAGACAGTAAATAGCTTTGCCGCCGCAGAGATCGCCCCTCGCGCTGCCGCGATCGATCGCGACAACGCGTTCCCGATGGACCTTTGGCGCAAATTTGGCCAGCTCGGTCTGCTCGGCATTACCGTCGAGGAAGAGTATGGCGGCACCGATATGGGGTATCTCGCGCATATCGTCGCCGTGGAGGAGATCAGCCGCGCCTCCGCAGCCGTGGGGCTGTCGTACGGCGCCCACTCCAATTTGGCGGTGAACCAGATTCGACGGAACGGCAGCGCGACGCAGCGGCACAAGTACCTTCCAAAGCTGATCTCGGGCGAGCACGTGGGCGCGCTCGCAATGAGCGAGTCCAACTCGGGTTCGGACGTGGTCAGCATGAAACTGCGGGCTGAACGCAGTGGTGACCGGTATGTCCTCAATGGCACCAAAATGTGGATCACCAATGGGCCGGACGCCGATGTGCTGGTGGTCTATGCCAAGAGCGATCCGAACGCGGGACCGAAAGGGATCACGGCGTTCATCATCGAAAAGGGGTTCAAAGGTTTTTCCACCGCGCAGAAGCTGGACAAGCTCGGAATGCGCGGCTCCAACACCTGTGAGCTCGTGTTCCAGGATTGCGAGGTGCCCGAGGACAACGTGCTGGGCGAGGTGGGCAACGGCGTGCATGTGCTGATGAGCGGGCTGGACTTCGAGCGCGCAGTGCTCGCTGGCGGGCCACTCGGTCTCATGCAGAGCTGCATGGACGTGGTTGTGCCCTACGTGCATGAGCGTAAGCAGTTCGGTCAGTCCATTGGCGAGTTCCAGCTCATGCAGGGCAAGCTCGCCGACATGTATACGACGATGAACGCGTGCAAGGCCTATGTCTACGCCGTTGGCAAGGCCTGCGACCGCGGTCAGGTGACGCGTAAGGACGCGGCCGGCGCGATCCTGTACGCGGGTGAGAAGGCGACTTGGATGGCCGGCGAAGCCCTTCAGTGCCTGGGCGGTAACGGTTACATCAACGAATATCCGACCGGTCGGCTGTGGCGGGATGCCAAGCTCTACGAGATCGGTGCAGGCACCTCCGAGATCCGCCGCTGGTTGATTGGCCGTGAGCTGTTCGACGAGACGAAGTGAGGGCGAGGCCGGCTGCATGTCCGCGTGCGGTGCGTCAAGCCCACGCTGTATTCGGGTCGTGAACGTGAAGGAAACCACATGGCCGCAACCCGACTGATCACATCCCTGTCCCGCCGGCTCGGGCTCGAAGTTCCGATCTTTCAGGCTCCGATGGCGAGTGTGACGACCCCTGCGCTCGCCGGCGCGGTGTCGAAGGCGGGCGGCCTCGGCGGTTTCGGCTGCGCGTATATGCAGCCTGAGGTTATGCGGCGCGAAGTCGCAGCGCTGCGGGCAGTTACCGATCGACCTTTTCAACTGAACTTCTTTGCATCTCCACAGCCGGAGCCCGTGGCCACCGAAGCGCAGCGGGACGCGATAGCGGCGCTCGCAGACTACTACCGTGAGCTGGGCCTGGCCGCGCCCGAGCCGGCGGTAGCGCCCTACGCTCCCGACCTGCACGCACAGCTGGACGCCGCGCTGGAGTTGAGGCCGGCCGTTGTCACATGCCACCTGAACGAGCTGCCGGTGGCGAGAATCCGCGCATTCCAGGCGTCGGGTATCGTCGTGGGTGGCAGCGCAACCTGTGTCGCGGAGGCGAAGCGACTGCAGAAAATCGGGATGGACTTCGTGATCGCGCAGGGCGGCGAGGCGGGCGGTCACCGCGGTACTTGGACGCGCGATCCGAACGCAGCGTTGACCGGGACGCTGGCCTTGGTGAGGCTCCTGGTGCGTTCGGTCGACCTTCCCGTGGTAGCGGCCGGCGGCATCATGGATGGGGCTGGTATTGCGGCAGTCCTCGCGCTAGGGGCGCAAGCCGCGCAGCTGGGGACTGCGTTCATCCCCTGCCCTGAAAGCGGTGCGGGAGAGTTGTATCGCGCTGCGCTGCTCGCCGCAACCGAGGACGACACGAGCGTCACGGAAAACTTCAGCGGTAAGCCGGCGAGAGGTCTGCGCAACCGGTACATGCGGGAAACGGCGGCAAAACCTTTCCCTCGTCTTCCGTTCCCTGCTCAGAACCAGCTGACGGCGAAGCTGCGCACCGCCTCGGCGCAGGCCGGCTCGCCCGATTTCATGGCGATGTGGGCTGGACAGGCGGTGGCGCTGTCCCGTCGGCTGCCTGCGGGCGACTTAGTGCGAGAGTTGGAGCGCGAAGCGCTAGAAGCTATCGATCGCATCGCGAAACTCAGGAGCATTTAAGCCCGAACTCGCACTTGCACCGGCTCGCGCGAATCTCAAGGAGAAGCAGTCATGACGCAGGATCCCGTAGCTATCGTCGGCGCCGCCCGCACGCCGATGGGCGCGTTGCAAGGCGAGCTCAAGGACTTCGCAGCCCCCGAGCTGGGGGCGGTTGCGATCCGCGCGGCGGTCGAGCGGGCGCGGCTGCAGTCCACCGATATCCAAGAGGTGATCATGGGCTGCGTGTTACCGGCCGGACAAGGGCAGGCGCCTGCCCGTCAGGCGAGCCTCGGCGCTGGCCTGCCGCTGGCCACCGGGTGCACGACGGTCAACAAGATGTGCGGCTCGGGGATGAAGGCTGCGATGCTGGCCCATGATCTGTTGTTGGCCGGCAGCAACGAGATCATGGTTGCCGGCGGCATGGAGAGCATGACCAACGCTCCGTATCTGTTGCCCAAGGCGCGCGCTGGCTACCGCATGGGTCATCAGCAGGTCATCGACCACATGTTCCTCGACGGCCTGGAAGACGCATACGACAAGGGTCGGTTGATGGGGAGTTTCGCGGAAGACTGTGCGGCCAAGTACAACTTCACGCGTGCCGAGCAGGATGCATTCGCGGTGACTTCTCTGGAGCGAGCGCAGAAAGCCAACAACGAGGGCTGGTTCGCGTGGGAAACGGTGCCGGTTGCTCTCAAGGCAGGTAAAGGCGATCGCTTCATCGACAAGGACGAGCAACCGTTCAAAGCCAACTTCGAGAAAATCCCACAGCTCAAGCCCGCTTTTCGCAAGGATGGAACCGTAACGGCCGCGAACTCAAGCTCTATTTCGGACGGCGCCGCGGCGTTGGTGCTGATGCGCAGTTCGGCCGCGCACAAACGCGGACTGACGATACTGGCCCGCATCGTAGGGCACACTACACATGCGCAAGAACCGGGTTGGTTCACGACCGCCCCGGTAGCCGCGATCCGGAAGCTGTTCGACGTCACCGGCTGGACGGCAGACAACGTGGACCTGTACGAGATCAACGAAGCATTCGCCGTCGTGACGCTCGCCGCTATGCGCGAACACCATCTGCCGCACGAGAGGGTGAACGTGCACGGCGGCGCATGCGCGCTTGGACATCCGATCGGTGCCTCCGGGGCGCGGATCCTCGTGACGCTGATCGGGGCGCTGCGCCACCATGGTCTCAGACGCGGCGTCGCCGCTTTGTGCATCGGCGGCGGGGAGGCCACGGCGATGGCCATCGAAGTTCAGTAGTTGGCGAACGGATGAGTCGGGGGAATCAAGGATGACGAAGCGCATCGGCTTCATCGGCGTCGGGCTGATGGGCCACGGAATAGCGAAGAATCTGGTGGAGAAGGGCTTCGCGCTGACGATACTAGGGCATCGGAACCGGCAGCCGGTAGACGACCTGGTAGGCCGCGGTGCAAAGGAGGCCAACGACGTTTCGAGCCTCGTTGGCGATACGGATGTCGTCGTCCTCTGCGTTACCGGCTCACCGCAGGTCGAGGACCTGGTCTATCGCAAGGGCGGAATACTGGAGTCTTGTCGCAGCGGCCAAATCGTGATCGATACCTCTACCAGCCAGCCCGGCTCGACACTGCGCGTCGCCGAGGATCTAAGGCTCAAAGGTGTGCGTGTGGTGGATGCGCCGCTTACACGCACCCCGGTCGAAGCGGAGCAAGGTCGGTTGAATACGATGGTCGGTGCAGACGATGCCACGTTCAAGGAGATCGAACCTGTGCTGAAGGCGTTCTGCGAGAACATCTTCCACGTGGGCACGACCGGAGCAGGTCACAAGATCAAGCTGATCAACAATTTTGCCGCCATCGGCCAGATGGCGCTCACCGCCGAAGCCCTCGCGGCGTGCGTCAAGCTCGGTGTCGATCCGAAGAAGTATTTTCAGCTCGTCAGCACGGGGGCCGCGAATTCCGGCATCTTCCAGATGCTCGCGGGTCAAGCGGTGGAAGGCAACTTCAAGGGCATGAAGTTCGGTCTTGCAAACGCTGCAAAGGACGTTCGCTATTACGCCCAGATGGCGATGGAGAATGGGCTGTCCGGGCCGATGGCCCCTGCCGTGATGCAGACGCTGCTGGCGGCGATCAACCTCGGCTACGGCGGACCGGAACACATGGTCCCCTCGCTGGTCGAGGCGCAGGCGAAGATCAACGGCGTGTCCATCCCGCCCAAGGTCTGAGCGCCATGTCGGATCGCAAATTGATTTCGTCCGGCTCTACCTTCGAGAAAGTCGCGGGCTACAGCCGAGCCGTCGCAGACGGTGACTGGGTGTTCGTCGCCGGCACGACCGGCTACGACTACGCGACCATGACCCTCCCCGCGGGCCTGGAAAGCCAGATCCGCCAGGCGTTTCGTAACATATCCGCGGCACTTGAAAGGGCGGACTGCACACTGAACGACATCGTGCGCGTTCGCTACTATCTCACCGGAGCCGACGATTTCAAGATCGCGGCGCCGATTTTCGGCGAATTCCTTGGACAGGGGCGACCGGCCGCAACCGCCATCATCTGCGGGCTGGTCGAGCCTGAGATGAAGATCGAGATCGAGGTCACGGCGCGGCGTCGCGGTGCCAGGGTCAGCGCTCGTGGCGCTCGAGACGCCTACCTCCCCGGACGCAGCTGACGGAAAGCACTGAGAGGACAGATGGCAGCATCGATAGAGTTCTATTTCGACTTCTCTTCGCCCTACGGTTATCTCGCTGCAACCAGGATGGCACCACTCGCCGCGCAATACGGGCGATCCGTCGTGTGGCGGCCGTTTCTGCTCGGCGCCGTGTTCAAGGTAACCGGTAGCGGGCCGTTGCCCTCTCTGCCGCTGAAGGGACCGTACAGCAAGCGCGACATGTCTCGGTCCGCACGTTTCCTCGGTGTGCCCTTCAACTTCCCGGACCCGTTTCCGATCAGTACACAAGCGCCGGCTCGGGCGATCTACTGGCTGGAGCAACACGCACCGGAGCGAATCGAGGCCGCCGTGCTGGCGCTCTACCGTGCCTATTTCGTCGATGGCCGGGATATTTCCAGCCCGGAGATCACGGCCGAAGTGTTGGCAGGCTTGGGCTTCGATTGCACCAACGTGCTCGCCGCAGTGGGCGAGCCCGCACTCAAGGAACGGCTACGCAACGAAACTCAGAACGCCATCGACCGCGGCGCGTTCGGTTCCCCGTACGTCGTCGTGGATGGGGAGCCGTTCTGGGGGCACGATCGACTGGACCAGATCGAGCGCTGGCTGAAAACCGGCGGGTTCTGAGGCGCAACGCTTGAACCGCTTCTCTGCTCTATGCGTGTTCTGCGGCTCCAATTCTGGAGCCGATCCTGCCTACGCCGAAGGCGCACGCCGGATGGGCCAGCTCATGGCCCGTCGGGAGGTAACTGTAGTTTACGGAGGGGGGCGGGTGGGGCTCATGGGTGCGCTCGCCGACGCGGCGCTGGAGGTGGGCGGAAGAGTCATCGGTGTCATCCCGGAGGCGCTCAGGCGGCGGGAAGTTGCCCACGAGGGCCTTACCGAACTGCACGTCGTGCAGACCATGCACGAGCGCAAACAGCTCATGGCCGATCTTTCCGATGGGTTCGTCGCGATGCCCGGCGGTTTCGGTACGTTCGAGGAGTTCTGCGAGGTGCTGACCTGGTCCCAGCTTGGCCTGCACGACAAACCATGTGGGCTGCTGAACGTGGGGGGCTACTACACCGGCTTGCTCGCGCTGTTTGATCACGCGGTCGCCGAGCAGCTCTTGCACGCGCGCAATCGCGCCATGGTGATCGCGGAGGCCGAACCTGAGCCCCTGCTCGATGCCATGGCGCATTATCGTGCGCCGGCGGTCGAGAAGTGGCTCACGCCAGAGACGACCTGAATAGCACAGATGCCTGTCATCACGTCGAAGCTCGATCCGCGCGGCGCACCCTACCAGGCCAGTGCGTCTGCCATGGCGCAGATGGTCGCCGATCTGCGCGAGAAGGTGGCGATTATCGCGCAAGGCGGCGGCGAAGCGGCACGCGAGAAGCACGTGGCGCGAGGCAAGCTGCTGCCGCGCGAACGCGTGCGTACGTTGCTCGACGTAGGCTCGCCGTTCCTGGAGCTGTCGCAGCTTGCGGCGTGGAACATGTATGACAATCAGGTTCCGGCGGCCGGCATCGTCACCGGCGTCGGCAGGGTGAGCGGCAGGGAATGCGTGATCGTGGCCAATGACGCCACGGTCAAAGGCGGAACCTACTTTCCGATTACGGTGAAGAAGCACCTGCGCGCGCAAGAGATCGCGCAGCAGAATCACCTGCCTTGCATCTACCTGGTCGACTCGGGCGGAGCCAATCTCCCGAATCAGGACGAAGTGTTTCCGGATCGCGACCACTTCGGCCGTATCTTCTACAACCAGGCCAACTTGTCCGCCCAGGGCATCCCCCAGATTGCGGTCGTGATGGGCTCGTGCACCGCTGGCGGTGCCTACGTACCGGCGATGTCCGATGAAACCGTCATCGTGCGCAATCAGGGCACGATATTTCTGGGTGGGCCACCGCTGGTAAAAGCAGCGATCGGCGAGATCGTGACGGCCGAGGAGCTGGGCGGAGCCGATGTGCATGCGCGCGTTTCCGGTGTGGCCGATCACTATGCGATGAACGATCTGCATGCGTTGCAGATGACGCGCCGCATCGTCGCGCACCTGAATCGCCGCAAGACGGTCGAGCTGGAAACACGCGAGCCGCGCGAGCCGGCACTCGACCCGTCCGAGTTGCACGGCGTGATCCCGACCGATCCGCGCAAGCCGTTCGAAGTTCGCGAGATCGTGGGGCGCGTCGTCGACGGCAGCGAGCTGGACGAATTCAAGCCACTGTACGGGACGACTCTGGTATGCGGGTTCGCCCATATCTACGGCTACCCTGTGGGGATCGTGGCCAACAACGGCATCCTGTTCTCCGAGTCCGCGCTGAAGGGCGCCCACTTCATCGAGCTCTGCAGTCAACGCGGCATCCCGCTGGTATTCCTTCAGAACATCACCGGGTTCATGATCGGGAAGAAATACGAGGCCGGGGGCATTGCCAAGGACGGAGCGAAGATGGTCACCGCCGTGGCGTGCGCCAAGGTGCCCAAGTTCACGGTCATCGTCGGCGGCAGCTTCGGTGCGGGCAACTACGGGATGTGCGGCCGCGCCTATGGACCCAGGTTTCTATGGATGTGGCCGAGTGCCCGCATCTCGGTGATGGGCGGCGAGCAGGCCGCCGCCGTGCTGGCTACCGTCAAGCGCGAAGGTCTGGAGAAGGCGGGCAAGGGTTGGAGCAAGGAGGATGAGCAGGCCTTCAAAGCCCCCATACTGGAGCAGTACGAAATCCAGGGCCATCCCTACTACGCGAGCGCGCGATTATGGGACGACGGCGTGATCGATCCCGCGGAGACGCGGCGTGTCCTGGGGCTGGGCCTCTCGGCGAGCCTCAATGCGCCGGCGCAGAAAACCGTCTTTGGCGTGTTCCGGATGTGAGCATGGACCTGACCGCGCCTCACAACGGTATGGAGTCCGTCTACATTACACCGGAGCACGTCGCGTTGCGCGGACAGATCGCTCGCTTCCTGGCCAGAGAAGTGGAGCCTCACGCCGAGGCGTGGGAGGAACAGGGCTACGTGCCTCGGGCGGTTCTGCGTCAGATGGGCGCCATGGGACTGTTCGGCATCACCTATTCGCCGGAATACGGTGGTGCGGGCGCCGATGCCATGACGTCGCTCGTGTTCGCCGAGGCGCTATCCCGTTCCACCTTCGGCGGTTTCGTGGTGACAGTGCTGGTGCATACCGACATGGCTTCGCCGCATCTGGTACACGGCGGCTCGAAGGCGCAGCTCGAGCGCTATCTGCCTCGGGTGATCAGCGGAGAGCTCATCACCGCTGTCGCGATCACCGAGCCGGACGCGGGCTCCGACGTGAGAGGCATTCGTAGCCGCGCGCGGCGGGACGGCAATCATTGGGTCCTGAACGGGAGCAAGATGTTCATCACCAACGGCGTGTATGCCGACGTTTACGTCGTCGCTGCGCGCACCGATCCGGACGCTAAGGGGGCCCGTTCCATCTCCATGTTCGTGGTCGAGAAGGGAACCCCGGGCCTGCGCGTCGGTCGTGCCCTGAAGAAAACCGGCTGGCTGTGCTCGGATACCGCGGAGCTCGCGTTCGAGGACTGCCGCATCCCTGCCGACAATTTGCTGGGCGAGGAGAATTCGGGTTTCTACGCAGTGATGAAGAACTTCCAGACCGAGCGTATCGCCCTGGGCGCTATGGCCGTTGGCCATGCGATGACGGCGCTGGGTCTCACCCTCGACTACGTTCGGCAGCGCAGGGCCTTCGGCGCTAGGTTGTACGACAAGCAAGTGATCCGTCAGCGTCTGGCGATGCTGCAGGCCAAGACGGAGGCGGCGCGCCAGCTGCTGTACCACTGCGCGTGGCTGGTCACACAAGGGCGCGAGTGCGTGCGTGAGGTGTCGATGCTGAAGGCTTTTACCGGCGAGTTGGTAAACGAGGTCCTCTACACTTGCCAGCAATTTCACGGCGGCATGGGCTACATGCGCGAGACCGCGATCGAGCGACTCACGCGCGACGCGCGCGTGCTTTCCATCGGCGGCGGCGCGACCGAGGTAATGCTCGACGAAGTGGCGAAACGCTCATGAGCATCACGGAGACCTCATGAATCCGCAGTCCGTTCACATGGGTATCGATGCGAACGGGATCGCTACTCTGACGCTCGATCGACCGGAGGTGCACAACGCCTTCGACGATCATCTCATCGCCGAGCTCACGCACAGGCTTCGCGACCTCGACCACAATCCAGCCGTGCGCGCGGTGGTCCTGACTGCGCAGGGCAAGAGCTTTTCCGCCGGCGCCGACCTCAATTGGATGAAGCGGGTCGCCCGCTACTCCGAAGCGGAGAACATCCGCGACGCTGTTGCACTCGCGAGTCTGATGCGTACGTTGGACGCGATGAGCAAGCCGACGGTCGCCCGCGTGCAAGGCGCTGCCTATGGGGGTGGCGTCGGGCTAGTGGCGTGCTGCGACATCGCGGTGGCCAGCATGACAGCAATGTTCTCCCTGTCCGAGGTGCGGCTAGGGCTGATCCCCGCCGTGATCAGCCCCTACGTGATTGCTGCGATCGGGAGTCGCAACGCGAGACGCTATTTTCTAACGGCCGAGCGCTTCGATGCCTCCGAAGCGCTGCGCATCGGGCTGGTGCACAGCGTGGTAGAAAACCAAGAACTGGATGCAACGGTCGATCGCATCCTGGACGAGCTGCTCCGGTGCGGGCCGAAAGCCATCGCTGCCGCCAAGGATCTCATCGCTCACGTCGCGCACCGTCCCATAGACCAGCTGCTGGCCGAAGAGACCGCCACGCGGATCGCGCGTATTCGCGTCACCCCGGAGGGGCAGGAGGGCATCGCCGCTTTCCTCGACAAGCGTGCCCCAGGTTGGATCAAAGCGAAGCCATAGCCTGCGCCAGATGTTCGACAAGATCCTCATAGCCAACCGAGGCGAGATCGCCTGTCGCGTCGCGCGCACGGCCAGGGGCCTCGGCATCCGCACCGTGGCCGTGTACTCCGAAGCCGATGCTGGAGCGCTGCACGTCGCCCTCTGCGACGAAGCTTATCTGATTGGGTCGCCTCCGGCGCGCGCGAGTTATCTCCGCGCCGATCGCATCCTCGACGTGGCGCTTGCCTGTGGCGCACAGGCCATTCATCCAGGCTACGGATTTCTGTCCGAGAACGCGGATTTCGCGCACGCTTGTGAGCACGCGAGGATCGCCTTCATCGGCCCTCCCGCCAAGGCTATTCGTGCCATGGGCTCCAAGAGTGCGGCCAAGGAAATCATGGCCAAGGCTGGAGTCCCGATTGTGCCTGGCTACCATGGCGATGCACAGGATCCGGACACGCTCGTGCGTGAGGCTGGCAAGATCGGCTATCCGCTTCTGATCAAGGCCTCTGCGGGCGGCGGCGGCAAGGGGATGCGCGTTGTCGAGTCGGTCGGACAACTCAAGGACGCCTTGGCGGGTGCGAAGCGCGAGGCCGCATCCAGCTTCGGCGACGACCGCCTGCTGTTGGAGAAATACTTGACGCATCCGCGGCACATCGAGGTTCAGGTGTTCGCCGACAGCCACGGGAACTTGGTGCATCTGTTCGAGCGCGATTGCTCGGTGCAGCGCCGCCATCAGAAGGTTCTGGAGGAAGCGCCCGCACCTGCGATGAGCGCTGCGCGGCGCGACCAGATGGGCTCCGTGGCCATGGTCGCCGCTCGGGCTGTGGGTTATGTAAACGCCGGCACGGTCGAGTTCATCGTCGATGGCGGCGGCGATTTCTACTTCATGGAGATGAATACGCGTCTGCAGGTCGAGCATGCCGTGACGGAGATGATCACGGGCCTCGACCTGGTTGAGTGGCAGCTGCGAGTGGCTGCAGGGGAGCCACTTCCGCTGACACAGGAGCAATTGGCGATTACCGGCCACGCCCTCGAAGCGCGCATCTACGCCGAAGACCCGGAGCGTGGTTTCTTGCCAGCAGCAGGCCGCATTGCGCATCTACGCTTTCCGCAGGCCTCCGCGCAGGTGCGCGTCGACACGGGGGTTCAGGAAGGTGACGAGGTCGGCGTCCACTATGATCCCATGATCGCGAAGCTCATCTGCTGGGACGTGGACCGTCCCGCGGCCCTGCGGCGCCTGCGTGCAGCGCTGGCCGAGTGCCAGGTCGCGGGGCTGGTCACCAATCTGTCGTTGTTGTCAGCCGTGAGCGCACACCCGGCGTTCGCGATGGCAGATCGCAAACCAGACCTGCTGGACACCGGCTTGATCGAGCGTTACCGTGAGGAGCTGATACCTGCGGGGATGCCGACTCCTGATCGGATACTCGCGGTTGCCGTGCTGTTCGAGTTGATGCGGATCGACGAAGAGGCGCAGGCAGCGGCCGGGGGGTCGGGAGATCGCTGGTCACCGTGGAACCTGCGAGATGGGTGGCGGCTCAACCAGGACAATCATCACACGTTTGTATTTTTGGACGCGGCGCGCGAGGTCTCGGTCACCGCGCACTATCGCAGGAACGGTCTGCAGCTGGAGTTGCCGGGCACGAAGTTGCTGGCACATGCAGAGCGCTCCGCGGACGGCGGTCTGGTGGCGGAGCTCGGCGGTGAACGGATCCACGCCACTGTCGTGCGCAGCGGTCGCGAGCTGACCGTGTTCGCGAGCGGCCTCGCGTACCGGCTGCAGGTGTGCGAGTTCGAGACGGTACAAGATGAGGAAGCCGGCGGCCGCCTGACGGCGCCGATGCCTGGCAGCGTGATCGAGGTGCTGGTCAAAGAGGGCGAGGCGGTGGAGCAGGGGCGGGCGCTGATGATCATCGAGGCGATGAAGATGGAGCACACCATCGTCGCGCCGACCGCCGGACGCATTGCGCATGTACGCGTCGCGGCCGGCGAACAGGTCAAGGAAGGCGACCAGCTCATCGCCTTCGAGGTCGAAGAGGAGCGATTGCGATGAAACTGCCGAAGCGAGTGAAGCTGGTTGACGTGGGCCCGCGCGACGGACTGCAGAACGAGCCCGGCGTGGTGCCCACCGCGGTGAAGATCGAGTTGATCGATCGGCTGTCGGAGGCGGGCCTGCCGGTGATCGAGGCGACCAGCTTCGTCTCCCCCAAGTGGGTGCCGCAGATGTCGGACAACGCCCTGGTCATGGCCGGCATCAAGCGCAAGGCCGGTGTCAGCTATCCGGTGCTGGTGCCGAACATGAAGGGTCTCGAGGCCGCTCTGGCGTCGGGCGTGGAAGAAGTTGCCGGATTTGCCGCTGCCACCGAGGCGTTCTCCAGGCGCAACACCAATTGTTCGATCGCGGAGTCGTTCGGGCGCTTCAGCCCGGTTTGTAAGGCGGCACTGGACGCGGGCATCAAGGTGCGGGGTTACATCTCGGTGGTGCTCGGCTGCCCGTTCGAAGGTGAGGTCGATCCCAATGTCGTGGCCGATATCTCCGAGCGACTGCTCCAGATGGGCTGCTACGAGGTCTCGCTGGGTGACACGATCGGTGTGGGCACGCCGGGCAAAACCCGACGCATGATCGAGGCGGTCACGCGCCGTACCCCGATCGAGAAGCTGGGAGGTCATTTCCACGATACTTACGGCCAGGCCCTGGCGAATATCTTCGCTTCGCTCGAGATGGGAATGGCGACGTTCGACTGTTCTGTCGCAGGCTTGGGCGGTTGTCCCTACGCGCCGGGGGCGACGGGCAACGTCGCGACCGAGGACGTGCTGTATATGCTGGATGGATTGGACGTCCAGACCGGCGTAGACATGGACAAGCTGCTGCAGGCAGCGCAGTTCATCTGCGGCCAGCTCGGACGCCCGACCGCATCGCGAGCGGGTCGCGCACTCGCGGCCAAAGCGGCTCGCCGCGCGGCTAAGGAAGCGAATTCGAAAGAGGCGGCATGATCCAGCCTTCCGTTCACGTTCCTTCCCCCTGCGTCAATGTGTGCCAGATGGACCCGGACTCGGGTCTGTGCCTCGGGTGCCGGCGCACGTTGCGGGAGATCGCGGACTGGCTGGAGATGACACCCCAGGAAAAGCTGGCTGTCCTGGAGCGCGTTGCGCAGCGCGCCCATGCGTCCGGCGAGGTTTGAACCAGCCCTGTAATGCGAGGAAATCCAAGCAACGTATGCCGCTCAGCCAATCTGTAAGCCGCAAGCCGATGCATCATCGCCGTGTCGAGTGCCAGGGATACCTGCGCGACGATGGTCTGTGGGATATCGAGGGTCATCTGGTGGACACGAAGCCCTATGACTTTGCCAATCCCGACCGAGGAGGGATCATCCGCGCGGGCGAACCGCTGCACGAAATGTGGATCCGCCTGACGGTCGACACGGACCTCGTGGTGCAGCAGGTGGAGGCGAGGACCGATTTCGGCCCCTATAGCGTGTGCGGCGAGATCACCGACAACTTCAAGGTGCTGGTCGGCGTGCGCATTGCGCCCGGGTGGACGCTTAAGACTCGCGCTCTGCTCGGCGGCGCGAAAGGCTGCACCCATCTAGTCGAGTTGCTGGGGCCGATGGCGACTACGGCGTTCCAGACCATTTACCCGGCTCGCGTTAAGCGGGATGGGAGCGCTGACCCTGGGCGCAAACCAGTAATGCTCGACTCCTGCCACGCCTACCGATCGGACGGCCCCCTCGTGAAGCAAAGATGGCCGGCGTTCTACACCGGTCCCGCCGGGTCCGAGACTTGACCGGCGCCGGTCGCGGCAGGTTGCCGCCCTTCAGGCACAATTCGACTCTACCCTTCATCACGGGCCCTGGCCGTGTCCTTCTTCAACCTCTATAGCCACAACTTCATCCGCGCTGCGGTCGCTATTCCCGAGGTGCGCGTCGCCGATCCGACGTTCAACGCCGGTCAGACCATCGCGCTCATGCAGCAAGCCGCACAGCGGCACGCGGTTCTTGCGGCATTTCCCGAGCTCGGTCTGTCCGCGTACTCATGCGAGGATCTGTTTCACCAGCAGGCGCTGCTGGACGCTTCCAAGGCGGCGCTGGCGCAAGTGGTCGCGGCTTCGAGCGGGCTGACGCTGGTTGCGGTGGTGGGCGTCCCGCTGCAGATCGACGGGCTGCTGTACAACTGTGCAGCGGTGATCTCGGGAGGCAAGATTCTGGGTGTTGCACCCAAGACCTACCTGCCGAACTATCGGGAGTTCTACGAGCTGCGCCAGTTCACGCCTGGAGACTACTGCGCACGCGCGGCGATCGACCTGTGCGGGCAAACTGACGTCCCCTTCGGCACCCGGCTCATCTTCCAGGCCGAGAACCAGCCACAACTCGCGCTGTTCGCGGAGATCTGCGAGGACTTGTGGACGCCGATCCCGCCGTCCTCGCAAGCGGCGCTGGCCGGCGCGACGGTCCTGATCAATCTATCGGCGTCCAACATTACCGTCGGCAAGGACGAGTACCGGCGCGAGCTGGTTGCCAATCAGTCCGGCCGCTGTATGGCTGCGTACCTCTATTGCGCGGCCGGCTATGGTGAGTCCACCACCGATCTGGCCTGGGACGGGCACGGCCTGATCTACGAGAACGGCTCGCGCGTGGCCGAAACCCAGCGTTTCGAATACGCCTCACACCTCGCTACGGGCGATATCGACCTCGACCGGATCGCGCAGGACCGCATGCGTACCAACAGCTTCGGCCAGTCGGTTGCACGTCATGCGGGGACAGTCTCCAGCTTCCGTAAGGTGGCGTTCTCGCTCCCGTTGCCGATCGATGCGACGTTGCCGCTGGAGCGAAGTTACGAGCGCTTTCCCTACGTCCCTGCCGACCCTGCGACGCGCGACGAACGCTGTCACGAGGTGTACGAAATACAAGTGCAGGGTTTGGTCAAGCGCTTGAAGGCGATGAAGTCGGACCAGGTCGTGATCGGCATATCCGGGGGGTTGGATTCGACGCAGGCATTGATCGTGTGCGCGCGCGCCATGGATGTGATGGGTCTGCCCCGGCGCAATATCCTCGCCTACACCATGCCCGGCTTCGCTACCAGCGAACGGACATTGGACCAATCACGCCGTTTGATGAGCGCGGTGGGCGCCACGGCCCGTGAAGTGGACATCCGGCCGAGCTGCCTGCAGATGTTCAAGGACATCGGCCATCCATTCGCGGAGGGCAAGCCGGTGTACGACGTGACGTTCGAGAACGTACAGGCAGGAGAGCGCACCAGCCACTTGTTCCGACTCGCCAACGTGCACAACGCACCGGTGGTTGGCACCAGCGATCTCTCCGAACTGGCCCTGGGCTGGTGTACCTACGGAGTGGGCGACCACATGGCCCACTACCACGTCAATGCCAGCGTGCCCAAGTCGCTGATCCAGTATCTGATCCGCTACGTTGCCCGCACCAACCAGCTCGGCACCCAGGTGAGCGCCGTGCTGCAGGATGTGCTCGACACGCCAATCTCGCCGGAGCTGGTGCCGGGACAGAGCGAGCTCGAGCCGGGCCAGAGCACCGAGGCGGTGGTGGGCCCATATGAGCTGCAGGACTTTCATCTGTACTACACGTTGCGCTTCGGTTACCTGCCGGCCAAGGTCGCCTTCATGGCCTGGTGCACTTGGCGCGACAGGCGCGTGGGTAACTGGCCCGACATTCCGGCGGACCGACGCAATGAGTACACGATCGGCGACATCAAGAAATGGCTCGCCGTGTTCGTGCGCCGGTTTTTCCAGTCTTCGCAGTACAAACGCAGCGCGATGCCGAACGCGCCCAAGGTGGGGTCCGGCGGCTCGCTCTCCCCGCGCAGCGACTATCGTGCGCCCAGCGACAGCGAGGCGACGGTCTGGCTTGCCGATGTGGCTCGCATTCCGGACCGCGCACCTTGAATCGATAGCGTTACTGCCGCGCCGGCGCCTTCGCCAGCACCGTATGTTGACGGCGCGCGAGCGCCGGATGGTTGGGCATGGAGTCGGTCTGCGCGCCGGTGTCAGCGTCGCGCCGCTTGACCAGCACAGCGGGGTGCTGACCGTTCCGATGTGGCGCCGTGCTGCTCCAGAGGAAATGCGCCGGATGCGTGTGGAACTTGAACAAAGAACCGCTCACGTTGTCGGGCCAACCCAACGCTGCGCGCGGATTGGGGTCGTCGTGGCGCTCGTGACGACGGCCATTGCCTCGCCGATCTGGGGCGCGCAACCGGACGAGGGCAGAGATCTGGAAAGCGTGGTGAAGCGAGCGCAGGCTTATCGGAAGACTTACGACGGCTGGCGCGCAGTGCGCCAACTCGACTGCGCGCGCTGTCACGGCGCCGACTATCGCGGTAGCGTCGGCCCGTCCTTGATCGAATCGGTGCAGACTCGCAGCCGATCGGACTTCACGCGTGTCATCCTGGACGGCAGCCCGGAGCGCGGGATGCCGCCCTACAAGAGCGTGGCGAGAGCGGTCGACAATCTCGACGGTATCTACGAGTACTTTCGGGGCCTGGCCGACGGCAGCATCCCTGCCGGTCAGCTGACAGCGCCGGAGTAGCGGTCATTCGCGCGGTGTCTTGAACAGCGCTGGATCGAGATCGTCACGGTGCAGCAGCGAATAGAATTCGCTGCGGTTGCGCCTGGCGAGTTGCGCGACCCGGGTCGCGTTGCCGTCGACGGCCTCGAATCCTTCGAGCCTCAGCATCCGTGTGAGGTTCGGCAGTATCGCCGGCGCGCTCTCGATCACCAGGACTTTAGCCGCGGGAGGCGGGTGCGATCTCGGGCAGCGTTACCGTGAAGCGTGTACCCTTGTTCACCACGTTGTCGACGTCGATGGTTCCGCCGTGCAGGTCGACGGCCTTCTTGACGATGGCCAAGCCCAGACCCGTACCTGCGATCGTGCCGACATTGCTTCCGCGATGAAAGGTCTGGAACAGGCTGGGCAGATCTTGCGGCGGGATCCCGATTCCTCGATCGCTCACGTTGATGACCACTCCGCCTTCTTTTGACGCCAGCTCGAGATCGATCCGGGATCCCGGCTCCGAATACTTTGCTGCATTGGAAAGTAGATTGTTAAGGATATGACGCAGCAGGTTCTCGTCCAGATAGTGTGCCGTGTGCGCTTGTTCGCGAACGAGGACGAACTCGTGCTCGTTGCCCTCAGCAGCGCGCGCGTCCTCGATGGCGTGGACGCAAAGGGCATGCAAATCGATCACGGCAGGACGAAACTCGAGCCGTCCGGCCTCCGACTTGCCGATGACCAGAATGTTCTCCAGCATGCCGGTCATGCGCCGCACGGATGACTTGATCACGCCGACTAACTCTGCCTTTTCGTCCTGCGGGAGCTGGTCCGCGTAGTCCGCCAGCAACTCGATCGAAGACATGATGGCTGCGAGCGGCGTGCGGAACTCGTGCGAGGTCATCGACACGAAACGCGACCTCAGCTCGTTGAGCTCCTTCTCCCTCGCGAGCGCCTGCACCAGTTCGGCCTCCGCCGCCTTGCGTTGGCTGATATCCACGATGGTCCAGATCCTACCGACGGGGATATTGCGGGGGTCGATGGCACGCCCACTCACCAGGCACCACACCAGTGTCCCGTCTTTGCGCCGCACGCGTCCTTCGGTCTGGTACACGCCGTGACCGGCAAGCGCGGCGTTGATCTCGGGTCCCATAGCACGGAACACGTCGCCCGAGGGATAGGTCAGCTCGGAAGACTTGCCTACCAGCTGGCCTTCGGCGTAGCCCAGCATGTCCTGCTCGAATGCTTTGTTGACCCACATGAAATCGCTGTTGCGCACAAACGCTATACCGACAACCGACGACTGCAGAATGGCATTTTGCTCGGACAGGGTTTGACGCAGGCTTTCCTCGAGCAGCTTGCGCTCGGTGATGTCGGTGATGAAGGCGAAGGAGAACTCACGTTCGCCTTGTGCGTTCATGACCGCGGTCGCGTTGTAGGCGGCCGGAAGCCGGGTGCCGTCTTTGCGCACCAGCAGTGACTCGTAGGTCGCCTCCGCAGGCCTGGGAAGAGGTACCAGGCGGCGCTCCAGGACGTGGCGATAGCGATCGTCCACGAAGTCGAGCGGTGTACGGCCCAGCATCTCGTCTTCACGGTAGCCAAGCATCCGGCACAGTGCCGCGTTGACCTCGATGGTTTCATTGCGCGCATTGATCAGCCAGAAGCCCTCTTTCGTAAGATTGATGACGCGGCGATATTTTTCTCGGTTGAACGCTTCGATCTGGGCTTGCGCTCGCTTACTCTCCGTGATGTCGGAGAAAGTGATGACGACGAACTGTCCCCCGTCGGGGCGGGTGATGGGGCGAAAGCTCACGAGGGCATCGAACAGGCTGCCGTCCTTGCGACGGATCATCCACTCGCTGGGGATCTTGGGCGAGTCGGTGAGCAATGCCGCCAGGAATCGGTCCTTGGCCTCCACTACCGCGGCCGGCGCGCAAATGGAATAGTGCTGTCCGATGAGCTCGTCTGGGCGGTAGTCCGCGAGCGTGCAGAAAGCAGGGTTGACGCGCACGAAGCGTCCGACTCCGTCCACCACGCAAATGCCGATGCGGGCGACATCGAAGACCGTAGCCAGGAAATCCAAATCGAGATTGGGGTGGCCAGGCTCCAAGCCGGGTCGACTCCTGTTCAGTGCGCCGGTGGCGGCGGCGGTTCCGGAGCGCCAATGTAGCAATGGACGGCCTGCACCGTCCACCGAGAGGAGCAGGCGGCTGCTGGTGCAGCCGCCTGGGAAGAGGAGCCTGGCCAAGCGTTCAGACTGCCGATTCGGTAGGAATTCCGAACTCGAACGCGAGACCGCCTTGCTCCCAATCCTGCTTGCCGCCTTCACACACCGTCACGTGGGTGTAGCCGAGCCGTATCAGGTGCCGGGCGGCCAGATGGCTGTTCTGGCATGTGCCGCTGGCGCAGTAGACGACGATCTCTGTGTTTCGGTTGGGAGCAATGGCCGGTACGAGCTGCTCAACCTGATTGTGCGGGAATAGCCGCGCACCCGGTAAATGTTGATCGGCGTAGTAGCGTTCGGGGAGCGCTTCCAACAGCACTGGAGGGTTGGTCGATTGGATGTGCCGGCTACGGTCGTCACGGGTGATGGTGTTCAGCATGGTGAGCCCCCAAGCCGGCTAACGTTGAACATGCAATAATTGCCATTGCAATTACAAATTAATAGATATTGCTTGCGTTTGCAGCTACCATTTGAGAAACGGAGGCTGACTATGGGTAAATCTCTCGAAACATCAAAAGGTTCGGTCTGGTCACTATTTTTGATCACACATGCCGTTCTGTTAGAGGGGATAGAGAATCGGCTGGCCCAGGCAGGGTTGCCGGCGCTTGGCTGGTACGACGTCCTCTGGGGTCTGGAGCGGGCGCCGCAGCAGCGTCTGCGCATGAGTGAGCTCGCAAGCAAGGTAGTCCTGTCTCGCAGCAACCTGACCCGGCTCGTGGACCGCCTGGAGGATGCCGGGCTCGTCGAGCGAGAGCGCTCGGAGGAAGATCGGCGCGGCGCCTATGCCGTGCTGACCGAGTCTGGCAAAGCAGTGCGCCGGAGCATGTGGCCGGTGTACGCGCAGGGCATCAAGGACCTGTTCGAGAGCCAGCTCGGGGACGAAGAGGCCGCAGCAATGAGCGTGACGCTACGCCGGCTTCTGGCAGCAGCGCAATCGCGGGAACCAGAGGCCGCGGCCACCACGTCTCACTGGCGCGGAAAGTAAGAGTTGCCGAATTGCGCACTGGAGTTCGTATACAGTAAGCGTGCATCGCCCGATGCGTGTGGGATAACCGTGCGCTCGAGCACGGCGCAACGGAGTTCGACTGGATCAAGGACGTACGCGTGCTCCGGTGGGCGAGCGGATTCCGGCACTGACCGCGTAGTGGGTTGAGCGCTTACCTCTGGCTCAGCGCCAGAAGGAAGTGTTCGGACCAGGCGTACAGATTCGGCAGTCGAGGTGGTGCGAGCAGCCAACCGACGAAGATGCCGGCGCAGTCCGCACCCATGTCAGCGTACTCGAAGCTGCGATAACCGGTCTCCCTTTGTGCAAACTCGATGGCGACGCCCAGCGCTACCAGCAGCCCGGCGGTCGCCAGACGGCCGTGTCGCTGCAGGTGGACTTGAGCGAACCAGAACATCAGGCTACCGAAAGCCAGCATGTGCTCCACTTTGTCTCCCTGGTCCACCGGGAGCAGCTGTGGTGGGCTTGGGATCAGCGACAGCACAATGACCCCGATGACGCCGACCCAGCCGATGACGATCCAAGCGCGTCGCAACCGGCGTGCAGCGGAGTCGATCATGTTGCCCTCTGCCCGGCTAAAGAACAGCAGCGCGGTAGCCGGGCATTCAAGAGACGCGAAGAGCCATCCGCGAATGGCCCTCTCCTTTTGGGGTTGGCATCGACTATGTCACGGGTAGCATGACCACACTCCTGTAGGCCGGCCTCTCGCGCAGGGTGTCGAACCAACGCTGCAGGTTGGGCAGGACCGGGCGCTCGATCGGCAGCGCCATCCAGCGCCAGATGGCGCAGCCCATCGGGATGTCGCCGATGGTGAGGTCCTCGCCGGCGACGTAAATCCGGTTCTTCAAGTGTGAGTCGAGGTACTCCAGGATCTCGCTGGTTTTCAGGCGCGACTCCTCGATGGCTTTCTCGTCCCGCTGGCCTACCGGGGTGCGCACGAGATTCCAGAATAAGGGCCGAAGGTGGGCCAGAACATGCTGAACTGCCAGTCCATCCACTTGTCGCCCTCTGCGCGTACCTTGAGATCTTCCGGCCACAGCTTGCCGGCGCTGTGCTTGGCCGTGAGATAGCGCACGATCGTGTTCGACTCCCACAACACGAACGGGCCGTCCTCGATGGTGGGGACCAGTCCGTTGGGGTTAAGTGCTCGATACTGTGGTGTGTTGATGACGCCGAAGCTGCCGCCGGCATCCAGGCGCTGGTACTGAATCTGCATTTCCTCGCAGCACCAAAGGACTTTCTGTACGTTGACAGAATTGTTCCGCCCCCAGATCTTGAGCATTGCCTCCTCCTCTTTGGTTTGGTGGGCGTCAGCTCACGGGGATGCCGGCTCTCATTGTGGCTATTGTGTTGTCAATCAGCCGGCGCGCGACGCTGATCTTGTTGGGTAGTACCGGAAGATTATCCAGACCGAACCAGCCGGCCGCCTCGATCTCACCGGGATCCGGGGTGATCTCCCCTTCCACCCAGTCGCAGTTGAAAGCGATCATCAGCGAATGGGGAAAGGGCCAGGACTGGCTCGAGAAGTAACGCAGGTTAGCAACCTTGACACCGACCTCCTCGTTCACTTCGCGTACGAGGCAGTGCTCGAGGCTCTCGCCGGGCTCGACGAAGCCGGCCAGGGCGCTGTACATGCCCGGCACGAAGTGGGGCGAACGCGCGAGCAAAAGCTGGTCGCCGCGTTGGACCAGCGCCATTACGGCCGGTGCTATGCGCGGATAGTGGATCTGGCCGCAGTTGGGGCACTCGCGTGCGCGTTCGCCGGATTTCACCAGCGTTGGTGTCCCGCAACGGCCGCAGTACTGGTGCGAGCGGTCCCAGTCCATGATCTGCACCGCGCGCCCGGCGAGCGCAAACATCGCGTCATCGAACAAGCCGAACAGCGCACGCAACCCGGACCAGATGTACCCATCGGGAGCGGAAACGTCGGGCCCGCATTCGCCCGAATAGCAGTGCCGTCCAGCGAGCGTTCCGAGATACTGGGTGCGCACTGGCTCCAGGCTGAGCTCGTGAGGATTGGCGACGAGAGGCACCCACGCGCGGCCCTCCTCACGGTGTACCAGGAGCTGGCTTCCCTGGAACAGGAACCAATGCGAGGGTTCGCTCAACGCGGCCGGCCGGGCGACCAGGGGTACGAACAGGTCAGACATGGACGCACAGAGTCCCAGGTTCTACTTCTTGGGCATGTACAGGTCGGTGATGCTGTTCTCGGCGATCTCGGCCGAGAAAAAAATGGTCTCCGAAAGGGTCGGGTGCGGATGGATGGTCAACCCAATGTCTTCGGCATCAGCGCCCATCTCCAGCGCGAGTACCGTTTCGGATATCAGCTCACCGGCGTTGGGGCCGACAATGCCTGCACCCAGCAGGCGCCGCGTGCCTTTGTCGAATAGCAACTTGGTGATGCCTTCCTCGCGTCCAGTCGCGCGCGCGCGTCCACTGGCGGCCCAGGGAAAAACGGCCTTGTCGAACTCCATCCCCTGCGCCTTCGCCATGGTTTCGGTCAACCCCATCCAAGCGACCTCGGGGTCAGTGTATGCCACCGACGGAATAGTGCGCGCGTCGAAAGCGGCCCTGTGACCCGCGATCACCTCGGCTGCGAGTTTGCCTTCGTAGCTCGCTTTGTGCGCCAGCATTGGCTCGCCCACGATATCGCCGATGGCGTAGATATGCGGCACGTTGGTGCGCATCTGTCTATCCACTGCGATGTAGCCGCGCTCGCTTACCAGCACGCCCGCGGCTTCCGCATTGATGACATCGCCGTTGGGCCGTCGCCCGACCGACAGCAATACCCGGTCGTAGACCTGCGGCTGAGGTGCAGCCTCGCCCTCGAAGGTCGCCTGAAGGCCTTGCTGCTTGGCTTCGAGCTTGGTGACCTTGGTCTTGAGATGAATCGCTTCGTAGCGCTTCTCGATGCGTTTGTGCAGCGGCCGAATGATGTCGCGATCGGCTCCGGGGATCAGTCCATCGAGCAATTCGACCACGGTGATCTTCGATCCCAGCGCGTCATAGACCGTGGCCATTTCCAGCCCGATGATTCCGCCACCGATGACCAGCAAGCGCTTAGGAATGTCCTTCAACTGCAGCGCGCTGGTAGAGTCCAGCAAGCGATCATCCTGGTAAGGAAAGCCCGGAATTCTGGCCGACTGCGAGCCCGCGGCGATGATGGCGTAGTCAAACGAAACCGTCTTCTTGCCATCGGAGGTCTGCACCTCGACCATGTGCGCGGAAGTGAATCTCGCGATGCCGGTGACCACCTGCACTTTGCGCTGCTTGGCGAGCCCGGCAAGCCCTTTAGTCCCTTTCGCGACTACGTTGTCTTTCCAGGCGCGCAGCGCAGGCACATCGATTTTCGGCTTGTCAAACTTGAGCCCGAAGTGCGACATCTCCTCGGCTTCCGACACTACACGTGCGGCATGCAACAAAGCTTTCGACGGGATACACCCGACGTTGAGGCATACCCCGCCCAGCTCCGCGTAGCGCTCAGTCAGCACCACCTTTTTGCCAAGATCTGCGGCGCGAAAGGCTGCTGTGTAGCCGCCCGGCCCAGAACCCAGCACCAGCACTTCGGCGTGATAGTCGCCCTTGACCGTAGGGCCGGTGGCAACCAGGGCCGGCGCGGCTGGTGGCGCGGGAGTTGCGGTCGCGGGCGTGGGCTTGGGCGGTTCCGTCGCCGGGGCCTTAGCGGCAGCGCCGTCGGTCTCCAGTACCAAAATCACGGCGCCTTCGGAGACCTTGTCCCCGAGCTTCACTCTCAGCTCCTTGACGATGCCGGCCTCGGGCGCAGGCACCTCCATGGTGGCCTTGTCGGACTCCAGCGCGATGAGTGAGTCTTCCTTCTTGATGCTGTCGCCGGGTTTGACCAGGACTTCGATGACCGGCACGTTCTTGAAATCCCCGATGTCGGGAACCTTGACCTCGATCTGGCTACTCATGGCTGTCCTGAGTGTGCAGAGCTTTTCGAAACGGGTGCTTGCGAAGGAGCCGACGCTTTAAGAATCGGCACGCGCTACTCGCGAATCTGGCCGTCCCCGAGCACGATAAACTTCTGTGACGTGAGGCCTTCGAGCCCGACCGGTCCGCGCGCGTGCAGCTTGTCGGTGGAGATGCCGATCTCGGCACCCAGGCCATACTCGAACCCGTCCGCCATCCGTGTCGAGGCGTTCACCATCACCGAGCTGGAATCGACTTCGCGCAGGAAGCGGCGCGCGCGGCTGTAGTCCTCGGTCACGATGGCGTCGGTGTGCTGTGAGCCGTAGACGGCAATGTGCTCGATCGCCTGGTCGAGGTCATCGACGACGCGCACGGCGAGGATCGCCGCCAGGTACTCGGTGTACCAGTCTTCCTCGCTGGCCTCCTTCATCTGCGGGACGACGGCGCGCGCGCGCGCGTCGCCGCGCAGCTCCATGCCTTTTTCGAGATAGATCCGGCATAACCTCGGCAGGATCGCGGCTGCGATGTCCCGGTGCACCAGCAGCGTTTCCATCGTGTTGCAAGTGCCCAGTCGCTGGGTCTTCGCGTTGTCGGCGATGCGGATCGCCTGCTCCAAATCCGCGCGATCGTCTATGTAGACGTGGCATACGCCATCGAGGTGCTTCAGCACGGGGATCCGAGACTCGGCCGAGATGCGCTCGATCAAGCCCTTCCCGCCGCGCGGAACGATCAGGTCGACATATTCCCGCATGGTGATGAGTTCGCCCACGGCGGCGCGATCGGTGGTCTCGATCACCTGCACTGCTGCTTCGGGCAGCGCGGCAGCGCGTAGTCCCTCTTGCACGCACGCGGCGATGGCCTGATTGGAATGAATCGCCTCCGAGCCGCCGCGCAGGATCGCGGCGTTGCCCGCCTTCAGGCACAGCCCTGCGGCATCGGCAGTGACGTTCGGCCGCGCTTCGTAGATGACGCCGATCACACCGAGTGGCACGCGCATCCGGCCGACCTGGATGCCCGAAGGCCGGTACTTAAGTTCACTGATCTCGCCCACGGGATCGGGCAACTGCGCGATCTGCCGCAAGCCCTCCGCCATGGCAGTCGCACTCTTGTGGTCCAACGCAAGCCGGTCGGCCATGGCGGGCCCTAGCCCCTTGGCGTTGGCGGTGTCGAGGTCGCGCCGGTTTGCGTCCAGCAGGTGTTGCACGTCGCGCTCGATCGCGGCAGCCATCGCCAGCAGCGCGCGATCCTTGGCCGCCGTATCCGCCTGCGCCATGGCGCGCGAGGCCTTCCTGGCTTCACGCCCGACGCCGTGCATGTACGACTGGATGTCCATCTGCTGTTCGCCTACGAAGGAGCGGGGATTCTACCGCGATTCGGTCTGACATCGCGTGATGGACCGAGGAGGCGCAGCCCGATCTGGAGCAGCTCGTCCCACACATCGCCCCGGCTCAAGCCCTTTATCATCCGATCGACACGCGCCGCATGCAGCAACGTGTCCTCCAGCTCCCGCGCTGTGAGGCGTCGAGCCGAGGGGGGCATCAGGTCGGCGCGTGCGCCCCATACCCGAGCTTCACGCAGCAACTGCGGGAGCGCTCGTCCGGCGGCAAGACCGCGCCCGACATGGAGCAGCGCGCGCGCCTCCTCGGCCAGCGCCCAAAGCACCAGCGGCGTCGCCGCGCCCTCGCCGCGCAGGCCGTTGAGCATGCGGTGGAAACGCGGCGCGTCGCCGGCGAGCAATGCCTCTCCCAGCTTGAACACATCATAGCGGGCGACGTCGAGCACGGCGTCTTTGACTTGCCCTGGATCGAGCTTACCTGGCGGGAACAGCAGCGCAAGCTTCTGGACCTCCTGATGCGCCGCGAGCAGGTTGCCTTCCACGCGGCTGACGACGAACGTCAGCGTCTGCTCATCGACTTGCTGGTTCTGCAGTACGAGACGGTCCGCGATCCAGCGCGGAAGACGCGCGACCGTCACCGGATTGGCCGCAACCATCACGCCGGCTGCATCGAGCGCCTCGAACCAGCCGCTCGACTGCTGCGCCCGCTCGACCTTCGGCAGCGAGATCAGCGTGACCGTATCGGGCGGCAGGTCAACGGCATAGCGGCGCAGGGCGTCGGCACCGTCGTTCCCGGGTTTGCCACTGGGGATGCGCAGCTCCAACAGCCGCCGGGTCGCAAACAAAGACAGGCTGTTGCCGCTCGCCGCGAGCTGCGACCAATCGAATCCGGCTTCGACGCTGAGCACTTCTCGTTCGCTGTAACCCTCCTCCCGGCAACGCCTGCGAATACGGTCGCAGGCCTCGAGCGCGAGCAAGATCTCTTCGCCGTAAACGGTGTACAGAGGCTTCAGCCCGCGTCCGAGGTGCGGTGCCAGCTGTTCGGTGTCGATGCGCACGGCTTGCTTGAGGCCCGAGGCGGTCAGGTGTTCATGCGCTCGAGCAGCGCGCTCACCTTGTCCGGGTCGTCGGTCTTCAGCATCCTCCTGGCCAGCTGCGTAACCTCGGCCAGATCAGATTTGAGTACCTGCTGCTTGACCGTGAGCAGGTGGGCAGGATGCATGGAGAACTGACGCAGCCCGAATCCCAGCAGTATGCGAGTCAATCGCTCGTCGCCGGCCATCTCCCCGCACACCGCGACCGGAACACTCACCTTGTTGGCTTCGCGGATGACATGCGCCACCAGATGCAGCACGGCCGGGTGCAAAGGATCGTACAGGTGCGCCACGGCGTCGTCGGTGCGGTCGATGGCTAGCGTGTATTGGATCAGGTCGTTGGTGCCGATGGACAGGAAATCGAGCCGACGCGTGAAGGTGCCGAGCGACAGCGCAGCCGCTGGAATCTCGATCATGCCACCGACCGGGATGCCGCGGTCGTAGGCGATGCCATCCGCGTCCAGGCTGTTCTTGGCCTCTTGCACCAGATGGAGGGTCTGCTGCAACTCGTGAGCCGTGGATAGCATCGGGATGAGCAAACGGATCTTCCCATAGTGCGATGCCCGCAGGATCGCGCGCAGCTGACGGTGAAACATCTGGGGCTCGGCCAGGCACAGCCGGATAGCGCGCAGTCCCAGTGCGGGGTTCGGCGCCACACGCTCCGCGTTGTTGAGGTTCTTGTCTGCGCCAAGGTCGAGCGTGCGGATGGTCACGGGGAGTTGCTTCATCTCGACTGCCACCTTGCGGTAGGCCTCGAATTGCTCGTCCTCCGACGGCAGCTCGTCCCGATTGAGGAACAGGAACTCGCTGCGGAACAGGCCGATGCCGGCCGCCGCGTTCTCCTTGGCCTGGTGCACGTCCTCGGGCAGCTCGATATTGGCGTGCAACTCCACGCGCGTGCCGTCCAGAGTGGCGGCGCGGGTGGTCTTGAGACGCTTGAGCTTTTGCCGTTCGAGCTGCCACTGCTCCTGACGCAGCTTGTATTCAGCGAGAACGTACTTGTCGGGATTGACGATCACCACGCCGTTGCTGCCGTCCACGATCAGCAGCTCGTTCTCGCGGATCAATGAGCGTGCGTGATGCAGCGCGACGATGGATGGAATGTTCAGGCTGCGCGCGAGAATCGCGGTGTGCGAGGTGGCACCACCCAAGTCCGTGACGAAGCTGCCGTAACGATGCTGCTTGAACTGGATGACATCGGCTGGCGAGAGGTCGTGCGCTACCAGGATGCTGTCTTCCTCCTTGTGGCGCGGCACCGGGATGTTGCGGCGGTGGCCGGTCAGCGCCTTGAGAACACGCTCGACGACCTGCACGACGTCGGCCTTGCGCTCCCTTAGGTATTCGTCCTCGATGCGCTCGAACTGATCGAGCAACGCCTCCGCTTGCTGGGACACGGCCCACTCGGCATTGCATTTGCTCGCCGCGATGAGATCGCGCGGTGCTTCGGACAACGTGCTATCGCCCAGGATCATCAGGTGCAGATTGAGGAAGCCCTCGACTTCAGGCGGGGCGTCGGCGGGAATGTGCTCGGCCAGCGCGGCCAGCTCGCTGCGCGCGGTGCTGATCGCGCCATCGAAGCGCGCTTGCTCCGGCGCCACCTCGGCTTCGGAGATCGTGTAGTGCTCGACCTCGAGCCCGGGTTGACTCAGCAGGTGGGCATGACCGATACCGATGCCGCCGGAGACGCCGATGCCGTGGATGGTGAAGCTCATGAGCGGTGAAGGGGTGAATCAGTGAGGGAATAAAAGGGTGATTTGCCCGCGTTCACGTTGCTCCCGACCCCGGGCCGCGGCCCAGGGGGTTTACTCATTCAAGCTTTCACGCATTCATTCGGACTCGCCAAACCTATCCTTGATCAGCTCCAGCAGCGCCGACATGGCTTCTTCCTCGTCTGGACCGCTGGTTTCCATGGTCACCGTCGTGCCCCTGGCCGCAGCCAGCATCATCACGCCCATGATGCTTTTGGCGTTGACTCGACGACCGTTGCGCGACATCCAGACCTCGCACTGGAACTTGCCGGCGAGCTGGGTGAGCTTGGCCGAGGCACGCGCGTGCAAGCCGAGCTTATTGGTGATTTCAACTTCCAGTTGCTGCATGTCCTACGTTCGCCGGGGGCATTTGCATGACACCTTCCACACCCCCTGAAATGGCTTTGCTCACGACGACTCTCAGAGGCTCACTGCGGTATGTCAGCGCCCGCACCAGCATGGGCAAGTTGACGCCGGCCACGCCCTCGACGCGACCCGCGACCAAAAGCTTGGCCGCAAGGTTTGCTGGAGTCGCCCCGTAAAGATCGGTAAGCACCAACACACCGTCGCCATGGTCGAGTTGTTTCACCAGCTTGATGGCTTGAGGCAGGAGTTGTTGCGGGTCGTCGTGCACGGTGACACCGATTTGCATCAGGTGCATGGGTCGGCTGCCCAGGACGTGGCTGGCACAGTGGATCAGGCTTTCGCCCAATGTGCCGTGCGCAACGATCAGAATTCCAATCATCGAAGGGTCCGCAGACCAGGGAGACGCGATTGTACTCCGTGACTCGTGATTCGTAGCTTTTGGTCCGCCAGCAACCTCGCCTAGGCGCGCGCTTGCCTGACTGGCGAGAGTGGAACCGGCAGCGGGTTACGAGTCACGAATCACGAGTCACGAGTCACGGCCCTTTCCACCGCGTCGATCATCATTCCGGCCACGTCGAACCCGGTCTGGTCCATGATCTCGCGCATCCCGGTGGGGCTGGTCACGTTAATTTCGGTAAGGTAGTCGCCGATGACGTCGAGCCCCACGAGCAGCATGCCCTCGGCCGCAAGCGCTGGCCCCACCGCCTCGGCGATAGCGCGATCGCGGGGTGACAACTCTTGGGCTACGCCACGACCGCCGGCCGCAAGGTTCCCGCGTGTCTCGCCCGGTTTGGGGATGCGGGCCAGGGCGTAGGGCGCAGGCTTGCCGTCGATCACGATGATGCGCTTGTCCCCTTTCGCGATCTCTGGGATATAGCGCTGGGCCATGACGGTGCGGCGCCCGTAGTGGGTGAGCGTTTCGATCACGACGCCGATGTTGGGATCCTGGCGGTGCAGGCGGAACACCGAGGCGCCGCCCATGCCGTCCAGAGGCTTGAGGACGATGTCCGCCTGCTCGTCGAGAAAGCCGCGGATCTCATGCTCGAGCCTAGTGACGAGCGTGGGAACGGTGAGCTGGATGAAGCGCGTGATCGAAAACTTCTCGTTGTAGTCACGCAGCGCCCGTGGACGGTTGATGACGCGCGCGCCTTGCAGTTCGGCCAGCTCCAGCAGATAGGTGCTGTAGATGTACTCCATGTCGAATGGCGGATCCTTGCGC
>JBGPPC010000002.1:0-55536 GCA_041488355.1 Gammaproteobacteria bacterium | reverse complement strand
GTAGCCGTGTTCTTCGTGCTCAACTTTACCATCCTGTCCAGCATCATGTATCTTCTGTTGCGCTACTTCGTGCAACAGAAGGACGTGTTCCAGGCCGAGCTCTCGCGCCAGCACGAGCTGGTGCGAGAGGAGCAACAGAAGTCCGAGCAGCTGCTGACCACCATCCTGCCCACACACATCGCGCAGCGGCTCAAACGGGACCAGTCCACTATTGCGGACGGTTTCGCCGACGTCACGGTCATGTTCGCCGATATCGTGGGCTTCACGGCGCTGGCCGAGGAGCTGACGCCGAAGGAAGTGGTTAGCTTCCTGGACGGTGTGTTTACCCGCTTCGATGAGCTTGCCGAGAAACATGGTGTAGACAAGATCAAGACCATCGGCGATGCGTACATGGTGGCCGGCGGGCTATCCGGCGAGGGGACACATTACGTCGACGCGGTGGCGGCCATGGCGCTGGAGATGCTGGAGCTGGCGCGCAACGACGACGTCATGAAGCGCTACAAGGCCGCATTCCACGTGGGCTTCGCCACCGGACCGGTCATCGCCGGCGTGATCGGCGCCCGCCGCTTCATTTACGATCTATGGGGCGACACCGTCAACGTCGCCAGCCGGATCACCTCGGAAGCGCCATCCGGCCAGATTCTCGTGGACAAGACCACCTATCGGCGTCTGGGCGGCCGCTACCAATTCGGTTCC
Source organism: Gammaproteobacteria bacterium (assembly GCA_041488355.1). Taxonomy (GTDB): domain Bacteria; phylum Pseudomonadota; class Gammaproteobacteria; order Burkholderiales; family SHXO01; genus SHXO01. Next base: position 54,840 of record JBGPPC010000002.1, on the reverse strand, counting down.
CCTCAGGACCTGACTTTCAAGGGCAAAGGGCAGATGACGGTTTACCAGCTCATGGGCAAGCGGCTGGAGGCCGTCAGCTAGACTCGCGCGACTGGATTTTCGCCTCAAACGCTTGCCGTCGGCGTTTCACTTTGCCACCCATAGTTCGATCAGAAGGGGTTGTACGCGTGTGGTCTCGCGCAACTGTTCATTCGGCCTCCTGAGTTCCAAACACGGCCGCCCACAGCCGCAGCACCGGATCGACCAAAGGCTCAACTCGCTGTTTGGGTACCCGCGCATACCGTTCCCCCTGCAGCCGTACCTGGTGCTGCAACCGACGGAACTCCCGATAGCTCTGATGCGCGCCGGCAGCGATCTCTTCAGGGATCAAGCCTAACCGCGCTGCCAGCCTAAGCAGCGCGAGATTGCCGATGTTGCCGGCCAGCTCTTCGTAACGATGGGCGTGCCCCAGAACCAGGTACTGAACCGCAAACTCGACGTCCACGATGCCGCCACGGTCATGCTTGATGTCGAACAACCCGCTCGCGTTGGGATGGCCATCTAGCATCTTCTGGCGCATCGAAAGCACGTCCTGCCTCAGCCGCGGCAGCTCGCGCGGCAGACGCAATACCTCCGTGCGCAGTCGCTCGAAGCGCGTCCCGATGTCGGCGTCTCCGGCCACGAAACGCGCGCGTGTAAGGGCCTGGTGCTCGAAAGTCCAGGCCTTGGTCTGCTGATACTCCGCGTAGGTGTCGAAGCGGCTGACTAGAAGCCCGCTGGCTCCGTCCGGGCGCAGCCTGAGGTCGGTCTCGTACAGCACGCCAGCTGAAGTGAAGCTGGTGAGCCACGTGTTCATGCGCTGCGCGAGGCGCGCGTAGTTTTCCTGCGCCTCGGCATGGTCGTCGTCGTAGACGAAGATGAGATCCAGGTCTGAGGCGTAGCCAAGCTCCTTGCCACCGAGCTTGCCGTAGCCTACGACGGCGAAGCGCGGCTCGTCCCGATGCCGCGTACGCAGCCCGGCCCAGGCCAAACGCAGCACCTGACTCAAGATCACACGGGCGAGGTCGCTCAGGTGGTCCGACAGCATTTCCAGGGGTAGCGTGCCGGCGAGATCCTGCACCAGCAGGCGAATCGTCTGCACCTGCTTAAAATGGCGCAGAGCGTCCATCTGGCGTTCTGTGTTGCCGTGCTCTCGGTCCAGATCGGCCACGAGTTGGGAGCGCAACTCCGCCCAGTCGGGTGCCTCGAGCGCCTGCGGTGAGATCAGCTCGTCCAGCAGGACCGGGTGCTGCGCGAGATAGTCCGCGGCCCAAGGGCTGGCCGCCGCCAGGGCTGCGAGACGCTGGAGGGCGGCCGGAAACTCCAGCAGCAGTGCGAAGTAAGCTTCGCGTCGCCCGATGCTCTCGAGTACCCGCGTCAAGCGCTCCAGCGTCTGGTCCGGGTGGTCGTAGCGGGCGGCCGCCTCGATAACCCGCGGCGCCAACCTGTCGACTCGCGCCTGCGTCGAGGCGGCCATGCGGCGATAGACCTGGCTTTCACGCAGCTGTCGCAGGCGCGCGAGCACCGCCGCGGGATTCCGGTATCCCTGCTGGGTCAGGATCTCGATGCTTTCTTCGTCACTCGCGCGACCGAGCCACAGGCGGCCCAGAGGATCCGGGGCATCGGGGGTGCGGTGGTCCGCGAATACGGCCTCGAACTGGCGGGTCACCGCATCGCGATGCCCGTCGAGGCGAGCCAGGAGCGCCCCATAGTCGTCGCAGTTCATGGCGTGCGCCACGATCGCTTGGTCTTCGCGGCGGGCGGGCAGACACTGCGTCTGTTCGTCCTCCAGGTACTGCAGTCGGTGCTCCAGATTGCGCAGAAACACGTAGGCCGCGCGCAGATCGGCTACAGCCTCGACTGGTAGCAGCCGGTGCCGCCCCAGCCGCTCCAGGGTGGCCAGGGTCGGGCGTAGCCGCAGGCTCGGATCCTGGCCGCCGCGAACCAGTTGAAAGACCTGCGCGACGAATTCGATCTCGCGGATGCCGCCGGGGCCCAATTTGATGTCCTCATGCAGCTCGCGGCGCGCGACCTCGGCCCGGACTTGGGCGTGCAATCCGCGCAGCGACGCGATCGCGCCGTAGTCGAGATAGCGCCGAAACACAAACGGCGCCACGATCGATTCGAGTTCCGGATCGGGGAGCTCGCTCACCACTCGCGCCTTGACCCAGGCATAGCGCTCCCACTCGCGGCCCTGGGCGTGCAGGTAGTTTTCCAACATGTCGTGGCTCATTGCGAGCGGTCCGCTGTCGCCGTAAGGCCGCAGCCGCATGTCCACTCGGAACACGTGTCCGTCGGAGGTGTATTCGGACAAAGCCCGGATCAGCCGGCGTGACAAACGGGTGAAGTACTCCTGATTGGAGATACGCCTGCTACCGTCGGTTTCTCCATCCTCCCGGTACACAAAGACCAAGTCGACGTCCGAGGAGACATTGAGCTCCTCGCCGCCGAGTTTTCCCATACCGACGACGACGAGATCTTGCGGCTGCCCGTTGCCCGCGCAGCGCGGCACGCCGTAGGTCTCCTGCATCCAGGGTTGGAGCCGGGAAAGCGCGAAGCGCAGGGTCTCTTCGGCCAGCGCGGTGATGCTGCTCATCACCTCACCCAGATCAGCCAGGCCGTTGAGGTCCCGGGTGATGATCTGCAGTAGCGCCGCTTGCCGCACCTGGCGCAGCTGCCGGTGCAGTTGTTCCTCGGTGGCGACGGTTTCGGCCTGCAACCAGGCCCGGATCTGGCATCGGGTGCACGGCGTGGCCAGCGACTCCGGGGCGAACAGGGGTGGCGGATGAGCCAGCAACCGTCGTACATAACGGCTGAGTTCTGCGGCATGCTCCAGTACCGCGCCGGGGTCGCGGCTGGCTTCCACTGCTGGTGCGGAGGTGGGTTGGACCGGTTGGCGTGGTCGCATCGGACTCCATGGCGATAAAATGGCGGCTGCCGGCATTGAGACGTCCGCTCTGAATCCGCGGCGGGCAGCGGTTGACAACTTGCTGTCCTTGTCTGGTGTCAAACTGGGGTCGCCGTAGCCTTGGACACCGATTTCTACGTTGAGGTTACAACGGCAGCGCTACGGCTGCCGACGGTGAGACGTTGCTTGATTCGATTCTATTGACCTGGCGCCGGCCCTGGCAAATCCTGTGGCCGCGGGCGTGACAAGACACAAAGACTGAATGCCGCTGCGTTTTGCGTTTCACCTGTTCAAGCACGGCTCCCTGTGGGTATACCGGCTGCTGACTTTTGCGGTGCTTACGGCCGCGCTTCTGTTCGCTTTCGTGGTGCTGACGCTGCGATATTGGGTCCTGCCCCACGTCGATGAATATCGGGAACAGATCGTAGACAGGCTGTCGCGCGCGATACACCAGCGGGTGCAGATCGGTCGCATCGAAGGCGAGTGGGATGGATATCGTCCGCGTCTCATCCTGCGCGAGGTGAGCTTGCTCGACGCCGAGGGTCAGGAGCGGCTGAAGCTGGAGCAGGTCGATAGCACGCTGTCCTGGCTATCCCTGTTCGCCGGGGAGCTGCGCTTCAACTCGATCGAACTCGAGCACCTGAGCTTGGAGATCCGTCGCGACCAGTCTGGACGGCTCCTGGTAGCCGGCATCCCAGTCGGCCAGTCCGGCGGGAATGGCGGGTTGGGCGACTGGCTGCTGGCGCAGCACCGCATTGTCGTGCGCGACTCGCGTCTGACCTGGGTCGACGAGAGGCTCGGCGGCGTCCCGCTGGATCTGAAGGATGTCGAAGTGCGGGTCGAGCAGCTGTTCTGGACGCATCGTTTCGGCGTACGGGCCAAGCCCCCCATCGAAGTTGCCTCCCCGATCGATATTCGCGGCGACTTGCTCGGGCGCTCGCTCGGAGAGCCAACTGGCTGGTCCGGCGAAGTCTACTTCGGAATCGCCTATGCCGATCTGGCCGCGCTGCGGCAGTGGGTCGAGCTGCCGATGCAGACTACACAGGGCTCGGGCAGCCTCCGGGTCTGGGGCAATCTCGAGCATGGGCGCCCACGTGAAATCACTGCCGATGTAGCCCTGTCCAACGTCCACACGCGTCTGGCGGACGACGTGCCGGAGCTGCAGGTGTCGAGCCTTCGCGGGCGCCTTGGCTGGCGCTCCGACGCGCGCGCGTTCCAGTTGTGGGCAAGCGGCCTTACATTCGCAACGCCGGACGGTGTCCTTCTACCACCCGCCGACATCAGCTATTCGCGCACGCGGCCGGGCACGAACCGGTCCCCCGCTGCCGAATTGGCGTTCGACGCCGTAGAACTCGACGCTGTGGTCCGGCTCCTCGATCGGCTTCCGGTGGATCCGGAGTTGCGTGCCCGGCTGGCCGAGCTCAACCCGCGGGGGCGGCTGCGGACCTTCCATGTGCGTTGGCGAGAGCCGTTCAGCTGGAGCGGTCCGTATGCTGTAAGCGGGAGCTTCAAGGACGTCACCGTCAACCCCTCCGGCCGCACGCCCGGCATGTCGCATGTCAACGGCGAGGTGGACGCCAGCGAACGCGGAGGCACACTTGCCGTGAGCGCGACAGCAGCGGCATTGGATATGCCGACGTTGTTCCTGGCCCCGGTTCCGCTGGACGCGCTTCAGGCCAATGTGTCCTGGACCGTCCGCGACGGCCTGCCCCAGATTGCGCTCGAGCGTCTGGTCCTGTCGAACAAGGATCTCGCAGGTCAGTTGTCGGGCCGCTACGACGCCGTGGCTGGCGGTCCCGGGTTCATTGACCTCGCCGGCAACTTTGCGCGCGTGTCCGGACCAGAGGTCTGGCGTTATGTACCGTTGGTGGCCACTGAGGCTCTGCGCCAATGGTTGCATCGCGCATTTGTGTCGGGTACCGGGCGCGACGTTCGTCTCAAGCTGCGCGGAGACCTGCGCCGCTTCCCGTGGACGCATAGCAGCGACGGCGTGTTCGAGGTCATCGGTGCGTTCAACGACGCCACCGTGGCATACGCGACGGCTTGGCCGAGGCTCGACGCGCTGCAGGGCCAGATCGCGGTCCGGGGTAGCCGGATCGAGGTCACCATGAGTGTCGGTCGCGTGTTCGGAGCGAGCATATCTAGCGGCACCGCCACAATCCCCGACGCCGCCTCGCCCGATCCCGTCGCAGAGGTGCGGGCCGAGCTCGAAGGCGCCACCAGCGATCTGTTGCGGTACGTCCAGGAGAGTCCGATCGAAGAGCGGGTCGGCGATTTTATCGATGGCATGCGCGCCAGCGGCCGTGGCCGGCTGAGCCTGCGCGTCGACGTGCCACTGAACCGGAGCGTGGACACCCAGCTGTCCGGCGTCTACACCTTCGCTGACAACACCCTCGACCCAGGTGAGGGCTCGCCGGTCCTTGCGCAGCTATCCGGCAAGCTGACATTCACAAACAACGACGTCAGCTTGCGAGATGGCGCTGCGCGCGTGTTCGGTGGACCCATGCGCTTCAGTGTCTCGCGCGAGGACACCGGAGGCGTGCGCATCCAAGCGACCGGGCAGGTGGATGTCGCGCGGCTGCGGCGTGAGGCCGACCAGGCCCTGCTCGCATATCTCACCGGCAGCACCGATTGGCGGCTGACGGCCACGGTACGCGACCGCCGCCACGACTACGTGATCGAGTCGAACCTGCTCGGCGTGGAATCGTCGCTGCCTTGGCCGTTCGCCAAGTCAGCGCAGGAGCGAGTGCCTCTGCGCTTCGAAAGACGCGAGCGCACACGCGGTCACGACCTGCTTTCCTTTGCGTATGGCGACATCGCAGCCGGACACCTGTTGCTGGACAAGATTGGCAAGACCGGGATCCGGCGCGGCGAGATCGTCTTGGGCGCAGCCGCGCCCCTGCCGCAGCGCGATGGGATATGGATCTCGGGCACGCTCGACCACTTCGATGTGGACCAATGGCAGGATCTGCTTACGGCACGCGCGGTGGGCGCCAAGATGGAGGGTGCAACGGTCGCTGGGATCAACGTGTCGGCGCAGCAAGCGCGCGTTTTCTCCCGCGACTTCCACGACGTGCGCGTGATAGCGACGCAGCGCGACGGCGCCTGGCAGGGCAGGCTGGACAGTCGCGAGGCGGCAGGCGATGCGAAATGGTTGCCCGAGGGCGATGGCATGATCGTGGGCCGCTTCAGCCGTTTGCAGCTGCCGGCGCCGACTGCCGAACTGGAACCCGCACCCGAGCCGGGCGCTACTCGCTCTGGCCGGGGTCGAGACTTGCCGTCCGTGGACGTTACGGCGGATGACTTCCGTATGGGCCAACGCCAATTCGGTAAGCTGGCACTGCTGGCCGTCCCGAGCGGTGCCGACTGGCGTATCGAGCGACTGGAGCTGACCAGCCCCGACGGCGCGTTCAGCGTGAACGGCGTGTGGCAGGCGTGGGCCGTCAATCCCCGCACGCAGATCAACCTCAAACTCGAGGTGAACGACATCGGCCGTTTCTTCGCGCGCATGGCTCTGCCCCAGGGCATTCAGGGCGGCAAGGCCAGGCTCGACGGTCCCCTGACCTGGGCAGGCCCGCCCTACGCGCTCGATCTCGCGACGTTGTCCGGCCAGCTGGCGCTCACTGCCAAAGGTGGGCGTTTCGTGAAGATCGACCCGGGCATCGGCAAGCTGCTTTCCGTGATCAGCCTGCAGACCTTACCCAAGGTGGTGACGCTTGACCTGCGCGACATCTTCAGTCAGGGCTTTGCGTTCGAGCAGATCGCTGCCAAAGTCGACATCACGCGCGGGGTGGCGCATACGCAGAACTTCGAGATGAATGGGCCGGCCGCCCGCGTTAAGATGTCCGGCGATGTGAACCTGGCGTCGGAGACGCAGCAACTCGACGTCCACATCTATCCCTCCTTGAGCGAGAGCGTAGCGTTGGGTACTGCGCTGGTGAACCCGGCGGTAGGTCTAGGGGCGCTGGTATTGCAGAAGGCACTCAATGACCCGATCGGGCAGATGCTGGGCTTCAACTACATCGTGGCTGGAACCTGGACCGTTCCGACCGTGACCAAGAAGAAGAGGGAGCGCATCGAGCCAGAGCCCGGGCGCAGATGATGCATCGAAGGGCGCAACTGTGAACCATAAGCGCACGAAAAAGCCCCCATCGGCGGCCCGATCTAGCTTCGGGCGGGCGCGGCCGCGGTCGACCGCGAAGGCCGAAGACAAGGGTCAGACCCAGACGGAGCAACCGGCGGCGCCGGTGTTTCGCATCGCTGGCGTACAGATGGCCTCCGGCCCCAACGTCTCGGCCAATCTCAACGAGGCCCGTCGACTGATCGAGATGGCGGTGGAGCAGGGCGCCCGGTTGGTAGCGCTGCCCGAGTGGTTCGCGATCATGGGTCTGAAGGACACGGACAAGCTGGCCATCCGGGAGAAAGACGGCGACGGCCCGATCCAGCACTTCCTTTCTGCGACGGCGCGCAAGCATCGAATCTGGCTGATCGGTTCCTCGATCCCACTGGAGTCTTCAGATTCGGGGCGGGTGCACAACAGCATGCTGGTTTACGACGACACCGGCCGCCGCGTGGCGCGATACGACAAGATCCATCTGTTCAGCCTCGACTTGGGTCAGGAGCGTTTCTCCGAAGAGCGCACCATTCATCCGGGCAACGAGGTGAAGGTTGTGGATACGCCCCTGGGGCGTATCGGGCTGTCGGTGTGTTATGACTTGCGCTTTCCGGAGCTGTATCGAGCCATGCGCGACGTCGACGTTATCGTGGTGCCATCGGCGTTTACCGAGACCACTGGCCGCGCCCACTGGGAAGCACTGCTGAGAGCGCGCGCCATCGAAAACCTGGCTTATGTACTTGCTCCAGCCCAGGGCGGGTATCATCTGAGCGGACGCGAAACCCATGGGCACAGCATGATCGTGGACCCCTGGGGTGTGGTGCTCGACCGTCTGCCGCGCGGCTCAGGCGTGGTGGTGGCCGGGATCAACCCCACCTACCAGGCGCAGCTGCGCAGGAGCCTGCCGGCGCTGAAGCACAGAACCATACACCGGGTGTAGACGCGCCGTGAGAGGCCGTCAATTGCCGTGAGAAGCCGTGAACGGCCGTGACTCGTGGCTCGTAAATGGCCCGCGTCGCCCACATATCGCGGTACCGAGGCCCGTCCTGCTATTGTGACTACAGGGTAGGGACCAGCGCATTTCGAACCGCGAGCCACGAACTACGCGCCTTTTCACGAATCACGAGTCACGGGCCTTATGAACGCACCGACCAACACGGAACTGCTTTTCGCCACCGCCGATCGCGCATTGCTGGCGCCGTACGGCCTCGACGCCGGCGGGCTCACACAGGTGTTTGGCCGCATCCTCGCACACCAGGTGGACTTCGCCGACTTATATTTCCAATACAGCCGCAGCGAGAGCTGGAGTCTGGAAGAAGGCATCGTCAAGTCCGGCAGCTTCAACATCGATCAGGGGGTGGGCGTGCGTGTGGTGAGCGGTGAGAAGACCGCCTTCGCGTATTCTGATGACATCAGCCTGCCAGTGCTCCGGTCCGCTGCGGAAGCCACGCGCGCGATCGCTCGCCAGGGCGGGCATGGCCGCACTCGCGTCGCGAGGCGAAACGAGGGGCGCACCCTGTACCTGCCCGAAGATCCGCTGGCGAGCTTGCAGGATCCGAGGAAGGTGGCTCTGCTGGAGTCCGTCGAACGCCACGCCCGCGCCCGCGACCCACGCGTCAAGCAGGTGATCGCCGGCCTCGCGGGAGAGTACGAAGTCATGCTGGTAGCGCGCTCGGATGGCGTGATGGCCGCCGATGTGCGCCCCTTGGTACGCCTGTCCGTGCAGGTGATCGCGGAGGAGAACGGCCGCCGCGAGCAGGGTTCGGCTGGGGGCGGCGGGCGCTTCGATTATGGGTATTTTACCGACGAGGTGTTGCGCGGTTACGTGGAGAAGGCGGTCGAGCAGGCGATCGTCAACCTGGACGCGCGGCCAGCCCCGGCGGGCACCATGACGGTGGTCCTGGGCCCGGGATGGCCGGGCGTGCTGCTGCACGAAGCCATCGGGCATGGCTTGGAAGGCGACTTCAACCGCAAGCGCAGCTCCGCTTTCTCTGGTCGCATTGGCGAGCGGGTTGCGGCACCGGGCGTGACCGTGGTGGATGACGGCACTTTGCAACGGCGCCGCGGCTCGCTGAACATCGACGACGAGGGCAACCCGACCCAGCGCACGGTGTTGATCGAAGACGGGGTGCTCAAGGCCTATATGCAGGACGCACTCAATGCGCGATTGATGGGGGTGGCGGTTACCGGCAACGGTCGGCGCGAATCGTTCGCGCATGTGCCCATGCCGCGCATGACCAATACCTACATGTTGGCCGGGGACAAGGATCCCCACGACATCGTCGCCTCGGTCCAGCGCGGCCTCTACGCCAAGAACTTCGGTGGCGGGCAAGTGGACATCGTGAGCGGCAAGTTCGTATTCTCCGCGTCCGAGGCCTACATGATCGAGGACGGTCGCATCACCTATCCGGTCAAGGGCGCCACCCTTATTGGCAACGGCCCGGATGCACTTACCCGGGTGAGTATGATCGGCAACGACATGTCGCTTGATCCGGGAGTAGGCACCTGCGGTAAGGAGGGGCAGAGCGTGCCGGTCGGCGTTGGCCAGCCGACGCTGCGCATCGACGGTCTCACCGTCGGCGGCACCGCCAGCTGATCGGCGACCACGGCTCGGTTGGTTTGGCCAGCGGGCTCATTTGCCCTCCGTGTCCACCGCGCAATTGTGCACGTAGCCGCCCATGTGGTAGCCGACGCTGGAACCTTCCTGGTGCAGGTACCGGTTCTGGATCTGATAGGCCTCGAACTCCCGCGCGTACCATGCGTCGCAGTCGGGGAGCGAGTCGAACCTGCCGGTGACCCCTTGCGCGTGGTGCACCAACTCGTGAAGCAGGATAGAGCGCGCGCGCGGGTCATGCTGCACATCGAGTGCCTCGTCGATGAAAACCCCCTCACCTTTGAGGTAAAAGGCCTTGACGCTGCAGGCGCCCCCGCAGATGCGCGCCTCCAGCTGTGCATGCGGCAATTGGTGAATCTCGGGCAAGGTGGCCGGCGTCGGATAACCCGACAGCAGCTTGATGGCGGCGAACAGCTGCACTAAGAGCTGCGTGAGGGCCTGATCGGTCATGTCATGCTCCCGCATGCGGCAAGTCTGGCGCCGGCTACAAGCTGCAGGTACCGAAGCAGCGCCATGTTTTCAACGATGCGATGGTCGCTCGGCACGCAGCCGCTCGTCAATCGCATCGCTCCCCTGTGGCTTTGGGATAAAATCCGCCGTTGGTCGATCGTTTTCTAGTCTTTCCGCGTTGAAAGTCCCGAGCTGAGCTTCCGTGATCCTGATCCTCAACGACAAAGCCGACCCGAGTAGCATCGAGTACGGCCGCCTGATGGCTGCACTGCGCCTGTTTCCCGGCATCGAAGTCAAAGTGCACCGCATCGAAGGCGAGCTGCGCGCGGTGACCGAGGTTTACCTGATCGGTGATACCAAGCAGCTGTCGATCGATGAGATGCAGGCCCTGCCCTGTGTGGAACACGTGGTGAGGGTATCCGAGGAATACCGCATCCTGGGCCGTCACAAGGATGACAGCCGGCCCAGTTACTTCGAATATCAGGGGCTGCGCTTTGGCCAAGACACCTTGCATGTGTTTGCCGGGCTATGCGCCGTGGATACGCCGCAACACGTAGAGCTGATGTGTCGCGCGCTGCAGGAGAACGGGCAAACCTGTACCCGCATGGGCGCCTACAAACCGCGCACCAGTCCCTACTCGTTCCAAGGGCACGGCAGAGCCTGCCTCGGGTATGTGTTCGACATCGCCGGCAAGCACGGCATCAAGATCATCGCGATGGAGGTCACGCACGAGTCTCACGTGGATGAAATCCGCGAAGCGTTGCGTCAGACCGGCAGCCCGACCGGCGCGATGCTGCAGATCGGCACGCGCAACACCCAGAACTTCGAGCTGCTGAAGGCGGTCGGTCGGCAGCAGGAGTTTCCCGTTCTGCTCAAGCGCGGTTTCGGCATCACGCTGGATGAGTCCCTGAACGCAGCGGAGTACCTGGCGAGCGAGGGCAACAGCAAGGTGGTGTTCGGACTGCGCGGGATGAAGACGAACGTGGGCGATCCGCACCGCAACTTCGTCGACTTTGCTCACGTCCCCGTGGTCAAGCGACTCACGCGCATGCCTGTCTGCGTGGACCCGTCCCACTCGGTCGGCTCGCGTGCGCGTGCGCCAGACGGCATCCTGGATCTCATGCACGTGACAGCGCAGGCGGTGGCTGCCGGCGCCAACATGGTATTGATCGATTTTCACCCGGATCCCCCCAAGGCGCTGGTGGATGGGCCCCAGGCTTTGCAGCTGCCCGAGCTCGCGCATTTCCTCGAGGACGTGGGGATTGCGCGAGAAGCCTATTTGCAGCGAGTGGAAGCGGCAAAGCGGCATCAGCTCGCCTGAACGGTGCGCTCCCTGCCTTGTAAGACCTAGGGAAGCTCTGATCAGGTCGTCCATGCGAGACTTTATCAGAGCTTCCCTAGCTAGGGCCATTTTTGCCAAGTGCCGGTCGCTTAACGCATAATCGTCGCGCCTTCACGATACCGCGCGGCCTCCCGACGTCCTATGGTAGACATTGCTGCGAAAAACGCACTGCTCAACAACCTGGAGCACCTGGGCGAGGGCACCGCGCTGGCCCAGCAGATTTTCGACATGATCGGCCACTCGAAATTCTTTGCCGATTTCAGTCGCGACGATGTGCAGATGTTGGCGGGGTTCATGCAGGTATACCGCGCCGAGCCGGGACTCATGATCATCCGCGAGGGCGACATCGACGACTACATGCTGCTGATCATCCAGGGCAAGGTCGATATCGTCAAAACCGATAAACGCGGCGTGATCCAGGCGATGACCAGCGTCGGTCCCGGCATGACGCTCGGCGAGATGTCCATGATCGACGGAGAGCCCCGCTTCGCGACGTGCATCGCGGTCGAGCCCACTACGTTCTCTGTACTGTCGCGCGACGCGATGGTACGCATCATCCTGGAAGAGCCTGGGCTGGGCGCCAAGCTTCTCATCAAGCTGGTGACCCTCCTGTCCCAGAGGCTGCGCCAGACCAGCTCCACGCTGCTCCACTACATGGAGCGCTGAGACGGGTCGTGCGGCGGCCGCAACACTCGCTACAGTTTCGTGCACTGCCCCTTATACAGCACTGGTCCCGTCGGCAATCCAGTGGGGGACCCGCCGCTGGGCTCTACGCTCATGGCGAGTCCCCAGGCGCGATCGACAAGCGGAGCAAGCCCGCGCGGGATCGTGAGCTCCTGGGTGGGCTCGGTGCCGATAAGGCCCAGCGAGACGGGCTTCTGGTCGCCCCCAGGCAGCATCCATAGCTCCCAGGCCGTGCCGGCCGGCATCTCCGGATGACCGAGCACGCGGATGCGGAGTTTGGGCTCGCCCTTGGGTTGCACGGGCCAGGAGACGGTCATGGCGGGACTCGCGTCTTCCCCCGACATGACCACCACCATTGTCTCGCGCGTGTGCTGACCCGGTACGAGCACTGCAAGCGACACAGCCAGTGCTAGAGCCGCGGCCGTGCTCATCAGCGCAGCGGTGCGCCACAGGCCCAGACCGGCCCGGAGGCTTCGTCGGCCCGATCCCACTTGAACCCGGTCGCGGATCGCGTGCCAGACACGCGTCGGCGGCTGCACGGGGTGGGCCAGCGCGTCGAGCGGTGCGAGACGATCGCGCCACTGCGCAACCAACTCGCGCAATGGCGGGTCGTCCTTCAGCGATCTCTCGAAACGCCGGCGTGCGCGGCCTTGGAGCACGCCGAGCACATACTCGGCGGCCAAGGCTTCACGCAGTTGTGTATTGTGATATTTCATCCGTTTGCGTCAACGGCCGCGTTCCATGCAACCCTTGAGCCGCTCGAGGCCGCGCCGTATCCAGGTTTTCACCGTGCCCAGCGGCTGCTTGAGATGTTCGGCCAGCTCCCCATGCGACAGGCCGTGCGTATACGCCAGCACGATGGTCTGTCGCTGGTCGCCGCTGAGTTGTTTCAGGCATTCGGCCAGGGCCATCCCATCGCGGTTATTGCCCAGCACGATATCGGGGCCGGCCGCTTCGTCCGGCAGTGACTCGACCAGAAGATCATAGTCTTCGTCCCCCCGTTCGAGGTTGGGCCTGCGCAGCCAATCCAGCGAACGGTTGCGCACGATAGCGGTCATCCAGGTCATCGGGGCGCTGCGCGCCGCGCTGTATTCGACGATGTGGTTCCAGATATTGACGAAGCTCTCCTGCAGGACCTCTTCGGCCCAGTCGTTCCTTCTCAATATACGGATCGCAACACCGTACAGTTTCGCCGACGTCAAGCGGTACAACTCCGCAAAGGCGCGTTGGTCGCGCAGCGCGCAGCGCGCCATCAACTCGGCGATTGCGTCGGGGTTAGCCACGAGGAAACGGGTGCGGTATTCGCGCGCGCTTGGCGCCAGCGGTCAGTTGCTGCCGTCGGCCGGATTGCGGCCCTTTTGCCAGAGCACGTCGGCGTGGCCGCCGCGACGGTTGAGCACCCGGCTCAGGACGAACAGCAGGTCGGACAAACGGTTCAGGTACTGCATACCATACGGGGAGAAGGTCCCGCTGGATGCAACGGCAACCAGCCGTCGCTCGGCGCGACGGCACACGGCGCGGGCGAGATGGGAGAGCGCCGCGGCGCGGCTGCCGCCAGGCAAGATAAAGTCCTTGAGCGGACCGAGGTCGGCGTTGTGCCGGTCGAGGAGCTGCTCCAGACGCTGCACGTGCGCGGGCGCGATGCGGTCGTGCCCGGGGATGGACAGTTCTCCACCCAGCTCGAACAGGTCGTGCTGTACGCCGGTCAGCGCGGAACGCAAGTCTTCGTCCAGCGGCTCCGCCAGCAGCATGCCTACGCAGCTGTTCAGCTCGTCGACCGCGCCGATCGCTTCAACGCGCAAGCTGTTCTTGGCGACGCGGGAGCCATCGCCCAGCCCGGTCTCGCCGCCATCGCCGGTCCGTGTATAGATCTTGCTGAGTCGGTGTCCCATACGATTGCGCGTCCGGTTCGAGGCGAAGGGTTGGCATTATAGGCGCTGGCTCAAACGCCACACAACGCGCGCTTCTGGCTCAGTTGCCCAGCTCTTCGATCTCGAGCTGGAGATAGCGGTGCAGCACGTTCTCGCGGTGCAGCCCAGGATAAAGTGCCCAGCCTGCATACCCCGGCAATTCCGCGCTGTCCATTGCTTCCATCAGGCTGGCACCGCCCGAGTAGAGCGCGTGCACTTGCGTGTCCAAGTCACGCAAATAGGACGCGGTCGCCGTGATCGCGTCCGTGCCCCCGGGTGCACCGTGACCAGGCACGAAAATTCGCGCCGGGGACAAGGCGAGCTGGTCCAGGGCTTGCAGCCAGCCACGGAGGTCGCCATCGCGAAACTCGGGAATGCGGCCAACCGCGATGAGGCCGCCGGCGAACAGGACGCCGCTCTTGCGGTCCAGCACCGCCAAGTCCCCGGGCGTGCTGGCCGAGCCGAAATACAACAGGTCGAGTGTGCGACCCCCGATATCCAGCGCGACCGAGCCCTCTATCGTCTGTCCCGGAATGACGAGTCGGGTGCCCGCCAACGCGTCCTCGCCCAGCGTGTTGCGCAGGTTCTCAAGACATCGCTCGCAGCGGCTGCGCATCAGCTCCGCTGATCTTGCATGGGTGAGCAAGGGCGCTCCCTGCTCGGCGAACGCAGCGCTGCCGAACAGGAATTCCTGCACTGCGTGCGTGATGATCACCAGCTTAACCGGCTTGCGGGTTATGCGGCGGATCGCCTCCGTCATTGCTCGACCGTGTCGATAGGAGATGCCGGTGTCGATGACGATCACACCCGAGCTGCCCACGATGAAGCCAGAATTGCCTACGCCGCCATTGCCCGCCGCGATTGGACCCGGATCACCGATGAAAGCATAGACGTCCTCGGCCAGGAGCACAGGCTCCAACGCGTGCGCCTGCAGCGCGGGGGACAATGCCAGCATCAGACAGGCGACGAGGCGGTGAGGCATCGAGCGGGAGAGAATGGACGTACCTGGCGCTAACCCGCTCCCAACGTTACTTGAGTTGACCTCGGCGGGCAATGGCGGATTGCGGCACGCCATGGCTTGCGGCATGCTCGAGTGCCGATCATCGGAACCCGAGCTCATGTGGGCATAAAGCGCGTAATCCCTTTCTTGCTCGCAGTGCTCTGCGTGGTGGCGATGGATTTCTCGCCAGCCCAGCAGGCCCGGTCCTTCGATCTGGAGGAGATCGCGCCTGGTGACTTCGTCCACTACGGAAGGCTGGAGGAGCGCACCCCTGCAAATCTCGGAGACCAGGCGAACATCGGGTTTGTTGTCGGCAGCCGCTGTGTCGCCGTGGTGGATGCTGGCGGCTCGTTCCGTGTCGGAGAGGCGCTACTGAGCGCCTTGCGCCAGCGTACCAGTCTGCCGGTGTGTTACGTGATCCTTACCCACGTCCATCCCGACCACGTATTCGGCGCCGCTGCATTCGAAGTGGAGCAGCCGGTCTTTGTCGGCCACCACAACCTGCCGCGATCGCTTCAGCAGCGCGGCAGGTTCTACCTGGACAGGCTCAAGCGCGACCTGGGCGCGGCGTCAGAGGGAAGCAAGGTCGTCGTCCCGACGCTGCTGGTCGAGGATCAGCTCAGACTGGATCTCGGTGGCCGCACCGTTGCACTGCGCGCCTGGCCCGTTGCGCACACCGACAACGACCTGACCGTTTTCGACGAACAGACCGGTACCCTGTGGGCATCCGACCTGTTGTTCCTGCAGCACACGCCGGTGCTGGACGGCAGCCTCACCGGTTTCATTGCGGTGAGTGACGAGATGCGCACGCTCCCGGTCATGCGCTTTGTCGCCGGCCACGGTCGCGCCGACCTTCCTTGGCGGCAGGCGCTCGAACCGGAACGCCGTTATCTCACGCTGATACGGGATCAGACGCGCCTGGCGCTGAAGCAACTCAAGACGATCGAGGATGCCGTCGACACGGTCGGGCTGTCTGAGGAGAAGAACTGGGTCGACTTCGAGGAGTTCCATCGCCGCAACGTGACCGCTGCCTACACCGAGCTGGAATGGGAGGAGTGAGTCCGGTGCCGCAAGCCTCACGGCGACCGGATTGGCCTATTGCACGCGCGGGTGCGGTCAGTACTGCGGATTGACCGGCCCGCGCCTATCCGATAGAGTTCGCGCTGGATTCGAGGCCTAGAGCAGCACGACGCTGTGGCTGGACCGTCTGCCTTTGAGAAGTCCACGATGAACTTATATCGCATAACTTCGCTGGTCTGCGCGTCGGCATTCTTTGCACTGGTTTCCGCATCGGTCTGGGCGGAGGGTGATGCGGCCGCCGGTAAGCAGAAGACATGGACGTGCGAGGGATGCCATGGCATCCCCGACTACCGCACCGCTTACCCCGAGGTGTATTCCGTACCGAAACTCGGCGGCCAGAGTGCCGGTTACATCGTCAAGGCGTTACAGGACTACAAGGCCGGCGCTCGCAAGAACACCACCATGGGTGCGATCGCGG
Organism: Gammaproteobacteria bacterium; assembly: GCA_041488355.1. GTDB lineage: Bacteria > Pseudomonadota > Gammaproteobacteria > Burkholderiales > SHXO01 > SHXO01. The sequence continues at coordinate 38,302 of JBGPPC010000002.1, read as the reverse complement.
CCAGGCTCAGCGAACAGGACATGGCAGACATCGCGGCCTACTATGCCGGCAGCGGCGATGGGAAGTGATTCGGAAACCCTCGACCGAGCGCGCACGATGAACAAGCTGATTGTGAGTAGTGCCTGTTTGATGTTTGCCGCCAGCGCTCCGGTGCTCGCGGGAGACTATGAAGCAGGCAAAGAAAAGGCGACGGCCTGCAGCGCCTGCCACGGCGCCGATGGCAACAAGCCGATCACACCCGACATCCCGCGTCTGGGCGGTCAGCACTACGATTATCTGGAGCACTCCCTGAAGGCCTACAGGTCTGGTGCGCGTGAGAATGCCATGATGAGCCCAATGGCCAAGCCGCTCACCGATAAAGAGATCAAGGACGTAGCCTGGTATTTCTCGCGGCAGACCGGCTTGGTCACCAAGTATTAGAAAGAGGCGGCACCTTCCGCAAACAGTGGGCCGGCTTCGCCGGCCTTGTCATTTTTGCCGCGTGATACTCAAACTAAACTCAACAAGCTAGCACGCTGCCCGCGTTTCGAATCACGAATCACGAATCACGAATCACGGCTCTTCTTGTCACGAATCACGGGTCTTGTGCCGGTATTCGCACAAGTCCCGGATGGGGCAGGTGGGGCACTCGGGCGTGCGCGCTTTACACACGTAACGGCCGTGCAGGATGAGCCAGTGATGCGCGTTCTTGCGGTACGCTTCCGGCACCAGCTTCAGCAGTTTTTTCTCCACCTCGACGACGTTCTTGCCAGGCGCCAGGCCGGTACGGTTTGCGACCCGGAAAATATGGGTATCGACCGCGATGGTGGGTTCGCCAAAGGCGGTGTTGAGAATGACGTTGGCGGTCTTGCGCCCGACCCCCGGAAGCCGCTCGAGCGCCTCGCGCTCGCGTGGCACCTCGCCGCTGTGCCGCTCGAGCAGAATCCCGCAGGCCGCGAGCAGGTTCTTCGCTTTAGTGCGGTACAACCCGATGGTCCTGATGTAAGCCTCGAGGCCATCCTGCCCGAGCGCAAGCATCGCGGCGGGCGAGCTCGCCGCCGCAAATAGCCGCGGCGTGGCGAGATTTACGCTCTTGTCCGTGGCTTGTGCCGAGAGCACCACAGCGACCAGGAGCTCGAAGGCGTTACGATAGTGCAGCTCGGTCGCAGGCTCGGGGTTCAAGCTCCGCAGCCGGCGAAAGATCTCTTCGCGCTTGACGGCGTTCATGCCCTGCTTCTCAAGCCCGCGTGGTGCACCGTGTCGCGTCTCGCATCATTCCAGAGAGGCCGGTTTATTCGCTTCCCGCTTTAGCTGCCGCCCGGCGGGCGCGGGCGCGTTCCACGGCGGCACGCACTGCCGCGCTCTTGCGCTCGGAATCGGCCAGGGGCGGTGGCTTCTGGCCGGCCTTTCCGGGCCTGCCATTGGACTTTGCGGCCAGTCGTGCTTCGCGTTGTTCGCGCTCGCGTAGCGCCCGCACTCGATGGAACTGATAGCGCCCGCGCGCCTGCGCCGCGCGTTGGTCCGACGCCAGATCGGGCACGCAGGCACCGCGACGAACCAGCTCCTCAAGCTGTACCATCTCGATGCAGTCGACTGGGCAGGGCGGCAAGCACAGCTCGCATCCGGTGCAATGCTCGAGGAGCACCGTATGCATCCGTTTGGGGGCTCCGACGATAGCATCTACCGGACAAGCTTGGATGCAGAGCGTGCAGCCGATACACCAGTTCTCGTCGATCAGCGCCGCCGCGCGTGGCTGCTCCGTTCCATAGCTTGGATTAAGGGGTTTGGGCGCGGGGCCCAGAAGCGCCGCAAGCTTTGCGATTCCCGCCGCGCCGCCCGGAGGACACTGGTCTATCTCCGCCCTTCCGTTGGCGATGGCCTCAGCATACGGACGGCACCCGAGATAGCCGCACTTCGTGCATTGCGTCTGCGGCAGCAGTGCGTCGATCTGGTCGATGAGGTCCGCAGTCATGGAGAACCCGACGTTCGAAGCCGCCCGCTTCAGGCCGCTGCGGCGCGCCGCTGGAGGCGCACCAGGCAGCGGTCGATCCACTGAGCGGTGAGCTTTTCCTGCACCGAGTTCTGCGCCAGCCGTGCGGCCAGCCCCGCGAAGTCGACATGGTCGAGCGGTTGGTCCTGGTTGAAGCAAGAGAATACGTAGCTGCGCGCTCCCGTCTTGGGGTCGACGTGTGGCTGCAGACACTGGGCGCAGATCTCTTTCATCATGCACTGCATCGGTGAGTTGATCGAGGCGATGGCGAAGTGGTGCGGCTTCACGTGTGCAGCGAGCACGCCATCGCGCGCGGCGCGTACCGCCGCCATCATGCGGTCTGAACCAATGGCAATGATACGGTCGGCAGCGCTGAAGGCGATAGCCTGCGCGCCCAAGCGTCCATCCGCGTATGCCAGCATCGCTTGCACGATGTTGCCCGCGTAAGAACGGTCCCGGGGCCGCGTTGGCGCGAACCCCGGCGCCTCGTCGCAGCACCACACCACCACGTCGGCGGCAGCCTCGATCTCTGCGATCTTGTAGCGGTCGATCAGCTTCTTGTAGCCGGCGAAGTACAACACCTTGGAGCCGGCGGCCCGGAGCGCAGCACCGATGGAGAACAACACCGCGTTGCCCAGCCCGCCGCCGACCAGGATCACGGTCTCCCCGGTGGGGATCTCGGTCGGAGTGCCGGTAGGGCCCATCAGCACCACTGGCTCGCCCGGCTGCAGCAGCGCACACAAGTCCGAAGAGCCGCCCATTTCCAACACGATGGTCGAGACCAGGCCTTTCTCGCGATCGACCCAGGCGCCGGTGAGAGCTAGTCCTTCCATGGCCAGACGCGTACCGTCGACGCTCAGCGCGTGGCGTTCGTAGTTCTGCAGCCGATAGAACTGCCCGGGCCGGAAACGACGTGCAGCCGCGGGCGCTCGCACCACCACCTCGACGATCGTAGGCGTGAGACGGATCACCTCGTGCACGCTCGCGCGCAACTCCCGGTTCAGGTGTGCCTCGAACTCAGCCTGCGTCAGTATCGAGGCCGGTGCGATTTTGTCGAGAACGTGGCTGATGGCGGGGTAACCCTGCTTCGCCCCGCCCATCGCCTTGACCACGTTGCCGAAGAAGGACGGATGCACATCGCCGAAGAAACTGACGAAGCGACCGTCGGTGCGTTTAGACATCAGCACGCGCACCGCTAACGGTTTAGCAGCGGCGTGCTCGGGTTTAACCGGCTCGCCGTTCTCGTCGCAGGCCTGGAAGTATTTTCCGTCGAGATGGAAGTTGTGTGGATCCTCGCGGGCCAGCACGGTGTTAGGTTGAGTCCCTGCGGCGACGAGGATCGATCGGGCCGGCAAAACCATTTCCGGTGGCGTACCGGCCGACTGGTCCGTGCCGGGACGGTGCACGCTAACGCGCAGGCCCGCGGCATGTCCGAGCTCGTCGACCTCCACCGCCACCGGAGTCAAGCCCTCGGCGAAACGAATGCCCTCCTCCAGCGCCTTCTCCACTTCCTCGTGGTTGAGCGTGTAGGACGGACTGTCGATGAGCCGCTTGCGGTAGGCGATTGTCGCCCCACCCCAGGACTGGAGCAACTCGACAATGCGAGCCTCACGACCCTCCGCGCGAGCCGCTTCGCGCTCAGCGCGGAGAGCGCGTGCGTGCCCCAGGAATTCCTCGGCAATGCGGCTTTCCTCCGGGTTCCAGAGCGCGTGTACGGCGGCCTTACCGCGCTCCGCCACCAGGATCTCGTAACGCAGAAGGAATTTCTCTACCTGCACCGGATAGTAGGCCAGCGATTCGGTGGCCGTGTCGATTGCCGTCAGCCCGCCGCCAACCACCACCACGGGGAGTCGGATCTGCAGGTTTGCCACGGAGTCGGCCTTGGCCGCACCGGTGAGCTGTAGCGCCATGAGAAAGTCCGAGGCGGTGCGCACGCCACGCGCCAGTCCGTTGGGCAACGCCAGCACTGTGGGGCGCCCCGCCCCCGCGCATAACGCGACGTGATCGAAGCCTGCCTCAAACGCGTCGTCGAGCGTGAGCGTACCGCCGAAGCGCACGCCACCGAACAACTGGAATTCGCGCCGGCGCTCGAGCAGCAGCCGGATGAGCTTGAGAAAGTTCTTGTCCCAGCGCACCGTAATGCCGTATTCGGCGACACCGCCGAATCCCGCCATGATTCGGTCATCGAGCCCTTCGTACAGCGTGCGTACATCGCGAATCGGATGGAAGGGTGCGCGCTCACCGCTCGCGCCCACGCCGCAAACGTCGGTTGGCAACGGCTCTATCTTGAGCCCATCGATGCATGCCACGTGATGGCCGTCGTTCATCAAGTGGTGGGCAAGCGTAAAACCAGCAGGGCCGGTGCCGACGACGAGTACCCGTCTGCCGCTAGCGGGCCTGGGGTAGGGGCGGCGCAGATCGAGCGGGTTCCAGCGCGTCAGCAGGGAATAGATCTCGAAGCCCCATGGCAGCTCCAGCACGTCTTTCAGTGTGCGCGTCTCGGCCTGCGGGATATTGACCGGTTCCTGCTTCTGGTAGATGCAGGACTTCATGCAATCGTTGCAGATGCGGTGCCCGGTCGCCGCCACCATCGGGTTGTCCACGCAGATCATCGCCAGTGCGCCCAGTGCGAGCCCTTCGGTCTTGATCTTCTGAAACTCGGAGATCTTTTCCTCCAGCGGGCAGCCGGCCAGCTGCACGCCAAATACCGTCCTCTTGAATGGCGCCGCGCCGCTACCCGTGGGCGTCTTGTCCCTCAGCCCGTGCGAACAGGAATCGCGGTCCTGCTCGTGGCACCAGATGCAGTAGTTGGTCTGGTCGAGCGCTCCCACGAGATCCGTTCCAGGGTCGGTCAGCGCGAAGCCACGGCGGCGTCGCAGGTGGTCTAACCGGTAGCTGCGAAACCCGGTGCCGTCATCGGCCACGACCGGCACCAGCCGGTAGTAGTCGAGCTTGACGGGTGCTTTGAACAGCACGCCAGGACGGTGTCGTGCCTGCCCCGCGGGCGTGTGCACGGCCCAGGCCGCGTAGTGCAGCGCGAGCTCTAAGTCCTGCGCATGGACTGCCTCGTCCGCATGCCATTGCGATACCAGCCGAGCAAAGCCAAGCTCCGTGAAGCTGCCACCCATATGCGCAGCGAGTCGGGCCTCAATTGCCGGACCGTCGATCGCGGCCGCTTCCTCCGGCTTGATCCGATTCATGGCCCGGCGTTGGACGAACATTCGCTTGCACGAATACAGCGGCGCCAGCTCGTGGTGTCGTGCAGCGAGATCGGTGACGGCTGTTTCGATGCCGAACAACGCAGAGAGAAAGTCTTCCAGGTGAGGCGCCAGCGCAATCAGCAGCTCCGACTCGGATTTGGCTCCCAGCGCACTGGGATCGGCACGCGCGTCAACGAGGCTGTTGGCCAACGCGGGCTCGACCTCGCGCAGGCACCCCACGAACTGCTGGTCAAGGCGAACCAGTCCGTCGCTCTGGTACAGGTCTGCGAACGCGAGCCCGAAACCGAGCTCAAGCGCGGGTTGTGGCATGACAGTGCGGTTCATGAAACAACTGCTGGCAATATGGATATGCCCGGCTTCGCAGGGTGGTGGGCGAAAAAATCGGCGCCAAGTATAGCAGCCGCGCAAGCGCGCGGCGGCGTAGCTTGCGTCAGTGTAGTCGGAGCGAGCGCAGGCACTCTGCAATCAGGCGCGGTCCACCATATATGAGTCCGCTGTAGAGCTGGATCAACCTCGCGCCCGCCGCGATTTTCTCGACCGCATCCTCGCCTTGCAGGATGCCGCCGACGCCGATGATAGGAATGCGCTCACCCAGCGTAGCACGCAGCCGGCGTACCACTGCGGTCGCGCGCTCACGCAACGGCCCACCGCTCAGACCCCCGACTTCATCGCCGTGCGGCAGCCCTTCCACGCCGGTGCGCGCGATCGTCGTGTTCGTGGCAATCACGCCGTCCATGCCGTGGCTGAGCAGCGACTGCGCGACCCCCTCGATCTGCTCCTCGGAAATATCTGGCGCGATCTTTAGTGTCAGCGGCACGTAGCGGCCGGATGCGCGGAACAGCGTCTGCTGCTCGGCTTTGAGCGTTGCCAGCAGACGGTCGAGCTCGTCGCTGCCCTGCAACCGCCGCAGGTTCGGGGTGTTCGGAGAGGAGATGTTGACGGCGAGATAGCTCGCCAGCGGATAAGTCTTGCGCATGCACGCGACGTAGTCAGCGGCAGCGCGCTCGATCGGGGTATCGAAGTTTTTGCCGATGTTGATCCCGAGGATGCCGCGGTAGCGCATGCGCCTCAGGTTGTACACCAGCCGGTCGACACCGAGATTGTTGAATCCCATGCGGTTGACCAGCGCGCGCGCCTGCGGAATGCGGAACAGTCGCGGTCGTGGATTGCCAGGCTGTGGACGCGGCGTTACCGTGCCCACTTCGATAAAGCCGAAGCCGAGCGCTGCCAGCGCATCTACGTGCTCGCCGTCTTTGTCCAGCCCGGCCGCCAGGCCGACCGGGTTAGGGAAAGCGAGGCCCATCGTCTCGATTGGAGCGCAACGAGGCTTCGGCGCGACCAGGTGGCCGAGGCCGAGCCCATGTGCCGCGTCGAGCACCCCCAGGGTCCAGCGGTGAGCCCGCTCCGGATCGAGCCGGAACAGCAGCGGCCGTAACAGCGGGTACAGCACGGCTCAGAAGCGCGGCTCGCGCCGCTCTAAGAAGGATCTCAACCCTTCGACGGCATCGTCGGTCGCCATCACCTGCTGCAGATCGCCGAGCATGCGCTTGAAGGCGGCGCCTTCTCCCTCACGTCGCGCCAGCCGTGCGGAGGCGAGCGAAGCCTGGACACCCACTGGCGATTGGCGTGCGATCGTGTCCGCTATCGCGAACGCGCGCTGCAGTTGGCTGCCGGGCGGTACCACCTCCTGGACTAGCCCGATCCGATGCGCTTCGTGCGCGGAGAACTCGTCGCCGGTCAGCAGCCAGCGCATGGCGTTGCCCCAGCCCAGCTCCTGCAGCAGGCGCACGGTTGCGCCGCCGACCGGAAAAATGCCGCGTTTGACTTCGATCTGCGCAAAGCGGGTGTCGTCGGCAGCTACTCGGATGTCACCAGCGAGCAGCAACTCGATGCCGATGGTCAAGCACCAGCCGTGGACCGCGATCACCAGAGGCTTGGCGAGAGTACGCTCAGGGTCGCGCGCCAGCGGGTCCAGCGCGCCCTCCGGCAGCGGCGGCATGCGCCCATCCCGGAAAAAAGGCAGCCATTGAGGCAATTCGATACCGCCGGTGAAATGTTCGCCGTGCGCAAACAGCAGGCCGCAACGTAGTTGTTCGTCGCGCTGCAGATTTCCGAGCGCCTGGCCGAGCTCCGCATACATCTGCAGGTCGAAGGCGTTGCGCTTCGCCGTGCGATCGAGCCCGATCAGCAGGACGTGTCCGCGAGCCTCAACACTGATCCGTTCGAGGCTCATGCCAGAGGGCGGTTACCGGCAGCCGCGAAGGTGGCGCTCTTAGCGGGGCGCTGACTGGTCAAGAGCAGATAGCGCCGAGGAATGCGGCCTGAGTCGCTGCCACTGCCCATTGATCAACCCCTCCATCGGCTGGAAGTTGATCTTGTAGGCCATCTTGCGGCTCTGGCCGATCCAGTAGCCGAGGTACAAATAGGGCAGCCGCAGGCGCCGGCACAGCTCGACTTGCCACAGCACGTTGAAGGTCCCGAGGCTGGCGCCGGGCAGTTCGGGTTCGAAGAACGTGTACACCGACGATACGCCGTCTTCCAGACGGTCGACGATGCTCACCATCACTAGCCGACCCTCTTCGCGGAATTCGACGAGGTTCGAGGTCACGTTACTCTGCAGGAGGAAATGACGATACTGCTCGCGGCTGTCATGGTCCATGCCGCCGCCGGAATGACGCGTGGACTGATATCGCAGATACAAGGCGTAGTGCTCGGGGTGATACTTGAGATCGAGCATGCGTGCGTCCAGCCCCGCGTGGCGCTTGCGCGCGCGGCGCTGGGAGCGGGTAGCGCGGTATTCAGGGGTGACTATGCGCACCGGCACACAGGCGCGGCAGCTATCGCAATACGGGCGGTAAGTGAACGCGCCGCTGCGCCGGAAACCGGCACGCACCAGCTGGCTGTAGACCTGCGTGTCGATCGCATGACTCGGTGTTGCCACCTGCGAACGCGCCAGTTTGTCCGGCAAGTAGCTGCACGGATAGGGCGCCGTAGCATAGAACTGCAGGACCGAAAACGGCAGGTCGTTGAGCTGGGTCATAGCGAGCGCGCGCTCCGGGGTTGCGCGCGCGGGTGCACGCACGCGCACGCATCAGCGCCGGTTAGCGCCTCACCCACGCTTGCCGGCAACCGCAGCTGCGCGCGGATCATTGAACCTGTCCAGGACCCAGGGCACCGGTACATCTGGATATTTTACCAACTCTGCCACGCGGCGCGTGAACTGCTCGCGCGCGACCTCGCGAGCGCCAAAGGACGCGAGCAGGGGCGTGTGCATCTGGCAGTCAATCAGTCCGAACTCCCAGTTCTGGAGCTGATGCGCCAAGTGAACCAATGCGATCTTGGATGCGTCGGTTGAGCGCGAGAACATGGATTCGCCGAAAAACGCACGCCCAAGCGCGACGCCATACAGCCCGCCAACGAGCTCGTCGCCGCGCCAGGTCTCGATGCTGTGGGCCACGCCCAGTCGGTGCAGCCGCGTGTACGCCGCTTGCATCGCATCGGTGATCCAGGTGCCCGTCTGCCGCGGGCGCGGCTCACTGCAGGCCTGGACCACCTGCTCGAACGCACTGTCGACACGTATCTCGAAGTTCGCCTTGCGCAGCGTCTTGGCCATTGAGCGCGCAATTTTCAGTTCGCCCGGAACCAGCACCATGCGCGGATCAGGGCTCCACCACAGGATCGGCTCACCGGCGCTGAACCACGGAAAGATACCCAGCCGATAAGCGCGCAACAGACGCTCGGGGGAGAGATCACCGCCGGCGGCGAGCAGGCCGTTGGGACGCGCTAGCGCCTGCTCGACGGGAGGAAAGTCGCCACTGTGCTCAAGCCAATGTATCAAGCGCTCAGAACCAGCGATCCTTGCCCTTACTGATCAGCCCGCAAGCCAGCCGGGGGCCGGCGTTACCGGCCGGCTGGGTGCGCAGGTCGTCAGGGTTTGCATGCACGATGACCGCGCGCCCGATGATGCTGTCCGGGCCTGTGTCCAGCGTGATGCCGCTGACCTCAACGTGATAGACGGCCACGCCGTTGGCATCCGCCGTGAGATTGCCGAGATCGCCCGCGTGGCGATGCACAGTGTCGGGCCCGGCATGGGGCTCCTTGTGCGGGTTGAAATGCCCTCCCGCGCTGGCGGCGTCCGCCGCGGTGCAATCGCCTTTCTCGTGTACGTGAAAGCCGTGCAACCCTGGAGTTAGACCGCTCACTCGCGCGTCGACCACTACCTTTTCCCCATGCTGGACGAAGGTCACGGTCCCCGCCGCTTGGTTACCCTTGGTCGGGCCCTGGTTCGCGCTCGCGGTGGGCGAGCGCACCCCTATGCTGGAGCAGCCGGCAAGTAAGCTGCAAGCCGCGATTAAAGCAACGGGCGTTCTCATCCGCAATTCCCCCAAACGCTTGGTCACCGGGGCGCCGGCCACACAGCGCTTTCGTCGCGCGCCGCGGCCACTGTTCGTGCGTGGGTGGTTGTAGCATTCGCGTCCACCAGTGTCAAACCAGCGACAAGAGTTGCCAGGCGCCTTGCGATCCCGGGAACGAACCATTGGGGCGCCCGTCCAACGCAAGGTTGCCGCAGGGCACGCGCCCAAGACGATTGGGTTAAACTTATCGGTTAATTGGCGGTATCGCAGTCAGGCCTTGTGGCAACCCACTAAGATGGCGGGAGGGACATGATGAAGGGGAGCCTGGTGGCAATCGTTTCGCCGATGCTCGAGGACGGCAGCCTCGACCTCGACGCCCTACGCCGCCTTCTCGACTGGCACGTCGCCGAGGGGACCGACGGGTTCGTCGTGGTCGGGACCACTGGCGAATCGCCCACCGTGGACTTCGAGGAGCACTGCCGGCTGATCAAAGTTGCCGTGGAGCACGTCGCTGGCCGAGTGCCTGTGATCGCCGGTACCGGCGCCAACTCGACGAGCGAAGCAATCGAGTTGCAGGCCTTCGCCAAGAAGGCGGGGGCCGACCTGTGCTTGTCGGTAGTGCCCTACTACAACAAGCCGACCCAGGAGGGGTTGTATCGGCACTTCAAGGCTATCGCCGAGGCGGTCGATATTCCCATGATCATGTACAACGTGCCCAGCCGTACGGTGTGCGATATGCACAACGACACCGCAGTGCGGCTGGCACAGGTGCCCAACATCGCGGGGATCAAGGAGGCCACTGGCAACCTCGAGCGCGGAGCCGACTTGATTCGCCGCGCACCGAAGGGCTTTGCCATCTACAGCGGCGACGACGCAACTGCGCTGGCGCTGATGCTGATGGGCGGCGACGGCGTCATCTCCGTCACCGCCAACGTCACGCCCCGTCTCATGCACGAAATGTGCAGCGCGGCCTTGGCCGGGGATCTGGTCAAGGCCCGTTCCTTGAACAACAGACTGCTGGGCTTGCATCGGCACCTGTTCGTCGAGGCCAACCCGATTCCCGTAAAGTGGGTGCTCGAGGAGATGGGAATGATCGCGGGGGGCATCCGACTGCCGCTGACGCCCCTGTCCTCGTCCTTGCACGATCTGCTGCGCGGCGCTATGGAACAGGCCGGCATCGCCGCGCGCATGCCGGTGGTGTAGCGCGGACCTAACGCTACTGACAATGAATCAGCCTTCAGCCCGACTCGCCCTTGTCGTTTCGATATTCCTGTGCGCGTGCGGCATCGAAAACAAGAAGATCGATTACAAGTCGGAGAGCAAGCAGACACGCCCCCTGGAAGTGCCCCCGGATCTCGCAGCACCGAACGCGAGCGACCGGTTCACCGTACCGGAGGCCAATGCGGCGACCTATTCCGACTACAACCAGGGTCAGCCGGCAAAAGCGGCTACCCTGCAAGGCCTGCTGCCACAGCCCGGCAAGGTCCGCATCGAGCGCGCCGGCAGCCAGCGCTGGCTGGTGGTGGAAGCCCCACCGGAGCAGGTGTGGCCCGCGGTCAGAGAGTTCTGGCAGGAGATGGGCTTCATCATCGTCTCCGAGAATGCCGAGACCGGGGTTATGGAGACAGACTGGGCGGAGAACCGCGCCAAAATCCCGCAGGATGCCCTGCGGAACCTTCTGGGTAAGGTGATCGATCAGGCCTACTCGACGCCCGAGCGGGATAAGTTCCGCGCCCGGCTCGAGCGCGGTGAGCAGGCGGGCATCACCGAGGTCTATATCACCCACCGTGGCATGTACGAAATGTATGTCAACGATGCCAACTTCCGGCAGACGGGCCGTACGATATGGCAGCCGCGTCCAGCGGATCCGGAACTGGAAGCGGAGATGCTGCGGCGCCTGCAGATGAAGTTGGCCGGTGGGAAGGCGATCGAGGCCCCACAAGTGCAGGCAAAGCCCAGCGCACCGCCAGAGCCGCGCGCCGTGGTGAGCAAGGGAGCAGGCGGTACGCCGGTGCTGGTGATGAAAGATGACTTCGAGCGCGCTTGGCGCCGAGTGGGGCTGTCGCTGGATCGGCTCGGCTTCACGGTGCAAGATCGCGACCGCGCCGGGGGCCTGTACTACGTGCGGTATTTGAACCCGGACGCCGACACCAAGAAGCCTTCGCTGTTGTCGCGATTGGCGTTCTGGGAAAGCGATAGCTCTAAGGGTAAGGCCGCGGAGTACCGTATCGTCGTGGCGGATACGAAAAGCGGATCGGAGGTCAAGGTGCTGAGCGCGGACGGCGCGCCCGAGAAGTCAGATGCGGCCACACGCATCCTCTCGGTCCTGCAGGAGGATCTCAAATAGCGCGAACGGGGTATGCCCGCGATCGCCTAACGGCTGACCGGAGAATGTTCGGGACGCCATGAGGTTCGCTTCGCTAGGCAGCGGTAGCCAGGGTAACGCGCTGATAGTCGAGGTTCGCTCTACTCGCATTCTCGTCGACTGCGGTTTTGGCTTGTCGGACGCAACCCGACGGCTGGGCCGGCTCGGTATTTCACCGGACGCTCTGTCCGCGATCGTCGTGACTCACGAGCACGACGACCATATCGGTGGCGTCGCGCGCTTCGCTCGGAAGCACCGTATACCCGTCTGGGTCACGGGCGGCACCTTGCGCGGTCTGGAAGACCTCTTCGATCCCGACGTCGAGGTCTGTCCGATCCAAGGCTATGCCGCGTTCTCCATCGGAGACATCTGCGTAGATCCCTTTCCCGTTCCGCACGACGCGCGGGAACCGGCCCAATTCGTGTTCGGGGATGGTGCGCACCGTTTAGGCGTGCTGACCGATGTCGGTCACGTGACTGCCCACATTCGCCACTGTCTCAAAGATTGCGATGCCGTGGTGCTGGAATGCAATCACGACCCGGAAATGCTGCGCACCGGTGACTACCCCGAGCCGCTTAAGGCCCGGATCTCGAGCCGGCTGGGGCATCTCGACAATGCATCCGCGGCAGCCTTGCTGGCAACGCTCGACGCCAATCGTTTGCAGCACGTGATCGCGGCCCACCTGAGCCAGACCAACAACCGGCCCGAGCTGGCTCGCGCCGCACTAGCAGAGGTGCTCGGGTGCGAAACGCATTGGGTCGCAATCGCCGATCAGAACACTGGCTTTAGCTGGCGGCAGCTCGTGTGACGTTGCTCGACGACAGACGGGTCGGGGCTAAGCTGCGAGAAACGAGGACCTTTCGGGCGCAAAAAAACCGGCCCATGCGGGCCGGTTACCTACTGTACATCCGCGCCACAGCTAGGATGACGTGTTACTTCTTCTCTTCCGGCTTCTGCTCGGCCGGCGCGGGAGTCGCAGCTGTCCCGGAACTGGCTTCCGGGGCTGGGGCGGGAGCGGCCGCTGGCGCGGGAGCCGGCGCGGGTTCTTCCTTCTTGCTGCAGGCGGTCAAGCCGAGAGCCAGGATGGCGGCAACGACGAGGGCGTGTCTCATCTAGTTTCCTTAGCGGTATTCAGACTGTTGGCGAACGATCGAATTCTTTGAAGCCTTTCCTCCAGAGGATGGCCCTCCGAAGAAGGTCGAATACTAGCAGATCTGCCTAACAAATCCAGTAGCCGGCGGTGGCTAATCCGCATGGCATATGGGTCCGGGCCGGGAGGAGTGCTGAATGGGTCACAACCCGAGGGTTGTTCCGGAGGCAGCTGGCGTAGAGGCTTCCCAAAGTTCCTCGAAACGCTGCACGAAGCCGCTTGCCTCGTGTGGATCGTCCAGCCCCAGCAAGCCGCGCGAGTCGTCGTAGTGAAATCGATGCACGTAGTCGCGATCGTCCATCACGGCGAACGGGTCGTACACCCCTTTCGCCTGCGGCTCGGTTTCTTGAATGGTGACGGCGTGGCTGAACTGCTGCAACAAATTGATCAGCCGCGGGCAGTCGCGCTGAAGATTGGAAGCGTCATGTAGAACGATCTGGATCGTACGCGTGCGGCTGGCGAGCAGAAAACGCCGGAGCAGATCGTTGCGTTCGGGGCCGTTGTACGCTGGGCCGAGTTGGCGTTCGAAGATTCGCAGCTTTCGCCCTGAGCGCGCGAACAGCGTGTCGAGCGCTGTCTCGTATTCCAGGTTTCCTTCGAGCTTGCGGTGCTCGGGGACGGCGTCCTCGCTCACGGCTCCCTTCTCCCTATTGCGCGCGCTTGAGCGCTTAGACTCAGGTAGCCGGAACCATACCACTGATGCAGAAGGGCGACCAGACCGCGCTGCGTGGTGTCTACAGCATCCAGGCGCCGGGTATCGGCCAGATGGCGGAGCGAAGTACGTGCCCGCCCTTTCATTGCGACAATCTCGCCGTTGATGAAGAACAGGTCGCCGAGGTACAGCATCTGGCTGCGCAGCTCGAGAGTCACTCCACTGCGGCGGGCGCACGCGGCGAAAGCAGCGAGCGGTAGCCCCCGGAGCGGAGGCGTGAAGAAGACGTGTGCCCGCGGCTCCGTCAGGTACTGGCCGAGGAAGCGCGCGACATCGGAGCTGGTCCAGCGGATGCCGTCCAGGCGATGTGTGACTTCACGAACCATTGTCCGCGCGATGCGCGCGGGGCTGTCTTGGGGTTTGAGGCCCGGATCCTGGTACAGCCCCTCGAGCTCGAGCCGATCCTCGAGAAAGCGCAGAAAGTGAATGCCGAGCTCCTGCCAAGCGGGGGCTCGAAATCCGATCGAGTAGGTCATACATGGATCGAGCGCGACGCCGTCGTGCGCCCAGCCCGGAGGCAGGTACAGCATGTCGCCTGGTTCCAGCACCCATTCGTGTTGCGGACGGAAATCGCGCAGCAGCTTGAGTGGCGCCCCTGCTACGAGCGCGGCGTCGCGCTGATAACCCACACGCCAGCGCCGGCGCCCATGGCCCTGCAGGAGGAATACGTCGTACGAGTCATAGTGCGGTCCGACGCCGCCCCCCGGCACCGCGTAACTCACCATCAGGTCGTCCAGCCGTGCATAGGGAACGAAGCTGAAGCGCTCCAGCAGGGCGCGAGCCTCGGGGAGGAAGCGGTCCACCTCGTGGACCAGCACCGACCACCCGCGTGCGGGCAGGCCACGGAAGAAGCCGCGCTGGAACGGGCCCTCGTGCGCCCCCCAGCGGCGCGCGTTTCGAATCACGAGGCGCGCTTGCGCATCGTCGCGACACGCCAGCCTCAGCAACTGCGCTGGCGTGAGCACCCCGCTGAAACCGGGCAGGGCGGCGCGGACCAATAGCGGGGTTTTCTGCCAGTGTTGCGCGAGGAAGCGGCGCGGGGGCAAACCGCCGAGCAATGCGGCGGCGTCGTGAGCTGGCATAAAGAAGATTATATCTTTGCTTGTGAGCGCATTCGGACGTGATGAATGCGCGCTCTGCGTTAAGCTTCACCGCCGATCAAAATCGGTTAGAATCGCCGCAGTCTTGTGGCTGGAGCATGGGAGTTATGTTGAAGGAGGGCGAGGCCGCACCGGCCTTTGACTTGCCAGATCCGGACATGGAGATGGTCAGCCTTTCCAGCTTCACCGGCCGCAAGAACGTCGTGCTGTACTTCTATCCTAAGGACGACACCCCTGGCTGCACGCTGGAAGCGATTGCCTTCAGCGAGCTAGAAGACGCTTTCTCTTCGGTGCACACGGTGGTCCTGGGTGTCAGCATGGATGACTGTATGAGCCACGGGTCGTTTCGCGACAAGCACGGGCTTACGGTGCAGCTTCTGGCCGATACCGATGGCGACGTGTGCAGGAAGTACGATGTGCTGCACGAGAGGGAAGTCGAAGGCAAGAAGAAGACCGGGGTGCTGCGTTCGACGTTCATCATCGATCGCAAGGGCGTTCTGCGCCATGCGCAATATGGCGTCAGCCCCCGCGGTCACGCGCAGGAGGTCCTCAAGCTGGTAAAGGCAATCGGCTAGTGCAGATCGCTAAGAACACCGTTGTGTCGCTGACCTATGAGCTGCTGGCGCTCGGCGGCGAGTTGATCGAAAAGACGGACCAGCCGGTGAGTTACCTGCACGGCGGTCATCACGGCATCTTCCAGCGCGTGGAACAGGCCTTGGAGGGCAAGCAGGCGGGCTACACATGCCGCGTCCAGCTCGAGCCCGACGATGCTTTTGGCCGCTACGAGGCCGCTTTGGTCCGCGTCGAGCCACGCGGAGTGTTTCCCGCGGGCGTCAAGGTGGGTATGCAGTTCGATGGCAGTGGAGAAGACTCGGGCGAAAGCCGGGTCTACACGGTGACCGCCGTTAGCGACGAAGGCGTGACGGTCGACGGCAACCATCCTCTGGCTGGCAAAACGCTGGTCTTCTCCTGTGTTGTGACAGACGTGCGCGTACCCAGCCGCGAAGAGCTGGCTCACGGCCACGTGCATGGCGCCGGTGGCCATCATCACTGAACGGCACAGCACGACCATCGAAGGTCATTCGCGCTTGCCCGCTAGAACCCGAATCAGGGGAGCATAGACCTCTTCACGCGAGAACCGCCAGCTCGCCGCGATCACCGCCAGCAACGTGAAGCTGAAGGTCGCGAGCAGATCCAGCCCGGGACGCAGGTCTGACGCTGGGCCCGATCCCAGGGGCTCCAGCATCGCGTGCTTGAGCAAATCCACGCAATAAGTAAAAGGATTGAGCATCGCCGCCGTTTTCAGAGCGAGCGGCAGGTTCGCGATTGGGTACAGCGCACCGCTCAGAAAGAATACGGGAAAGATCACGAAATTCATGATGGCGGCAAAATTGTCCAAAGTGCGAGTGAAAGCCGCTACCAATATGCCCAGCGCAGCGCAGGACAGGGACGTCACGAGGATCGCGCTCAGCAGCAGCGGGTAGTTCATTCTCCAGCTCAGGAAGCCCAGGGCTGCCAGCACCACGAGCAGCAGCAAGCCCTGGATCAATCCGGCCAGGGCGGCGGCGAGCGTCTTGGCCACCACGATCCAGTGGTGCGCAACGGGGGCGATAATGAGCATGCGCATCACCCCGGACTCCTTGTCGTAGACCATGGTCAGCGCTGCTAGCATGGCGCCGAACAGTATCGTCATGCCCAGCACTCCCGGCGCGAGGAACTGCTGGTAGTCGGTTTGTCCCGTGCGCCCCATCACGGCGCCCAGGCCCGCTCCAATCACGAACAACCAGATCAGCGGGCGCACCATGGCGGAAATCAGCCGCGTACGCTGGCGGAACATCTTCACCACTTCGCGCTCTATCACAGCGTAGATCGGTCTTAGGATCATCTCGATTGCCCGGGTGCCAGGCGGCGGCAGTGAAGGAGTCAGATCAACGCGGCGAGTTGACCCACAGGAAAACGTCGTTCAAGTTCGGGCGCCGGACGCGCAGCGCCGACACCCTACCTGCAAGCTCGCTCTGCAGCACGGCCAAAGCGCTGGCGTCCTCGTCGGGATGACGAAACATGGCTACGTCGCCGTCGCTGAGCGCCGGCCCGAGGCGCGGTTCGAGGCCGGCGACGAGCGCGTCGAGCCCCTCTGCCTCAATCTCGATGATATGCCGGCCGAGCGAGTCCACTAACGCGGTCGGCGTACCGCGCCGAACGATCTTGCCGGATTTGATGAAGGCCACCTGGTCGCAGCCGTCCGCTTCTTCCAAATAATGCGTGGTGAGCAGCACCGTCATGCCGGTGCTGGCACGCAGCCGTTCGATGAAGCGCCAAATCGCGCGGCGGTTGGGCAGATCGAGGCCAATGGTGGGCTCGTCCAGGAACAGGATGCGGGGTCGGTGAATCACGCCGCGCACGATGTCGAGCGCGCGGCGCATGCCGCCGGACAGTGTGCCTACGGGGCGATTGCGCTTATCGTTCAAGCCAAACAGTTCGAGCAGCTCGCGGCTGCGCTCCTCGATGGTGGCGGGTGGCAGGTCGTACAGCAGCCCCGCGAAGCGCAGGTTCTGGGCGACGGTCAAGGTACGATCGAGCGCGGATTCCTGGAAGACCAGTCCAATGGCTCCGCGCACGGCCACGGGATCGCGCGCGACATCGTGCCCTGCCACCAGTGCGGTCCCTGCGCTGGGCCGAACCAGGGTCGAGAGCATGTGAATGGTGGTGGTCTTGCCGGAACCGTTCGGACCGAGCAAGCCGAAGAACTGGCCGGCGGGCAGGTCCAGATCGAGCCCGTCAACGGCCAGCACGTCGCCGTAACGCTTGGTCAGGCCTTGCGCCCGGACCGCGAGGTCGTGCATGGTTACGCGTGTGTCGTTCATCCTGCGTCGATTGTAGGTGAGGGAAGCTCTGCGCGTAACTTCCCTGCCGCAGGGGACTACTCGGCTGGCGCCGTCTCGGGTCGGTTCTTTGCGCTGAGCTTGCGGGAGTTCTTGTCGTCGCGGAAGACGATTGGATGCACGGTGACCGGCTGTGCTGCGCTCTGGGCCTTTGCCACGACGTCGGTGACGAGGTGATGGTTGGGCGACAGGTCGCAGACTGGATCGGTGTTGGTCGCATCACCGGTGAGCATATAAGCCTGGCAGCGGCAGCCGCCGAAGTCCTTGCTCTTGTCCGGACAGCTGCGGCAAGGCTCCTTCATCCAGCCATCCCCGCGATACGCGTTGAAGCCAGGCGACTCATACCAGATCCAGCGCATATCATGCTCGCGCACGTTGGGGAAGGTAAGGCCTGGCAACATCCGCGCCTCGTGGCAGGGCAATGCGACGCCATCTGCGGCGACGTTCAGGAACACCGAGCCCCATCCGTTCATGCATGCCTTCGGGCGGTTCGCGTAGTAATCGGGTACGACGAAGTACAGTTTCATCTTCTTGCCGACCCGGGCGCGGAACTGATTCGTGATCTCTTCCGCACGCTGCAACTGCTCTGCGCTGGGCAGCAGCTGGTCGCGGTTTACCAGTGCCCAAGCATAGTATTGGGTGTTGGCGAGTTCAACGTGCTCTGCACCTATCGCCTCGGCCATCTCCAGGATCGCCTGGATGTGGTCGATGTTGAGCCGGTGCAGCACCACATTGAGCACCATCGGGTACTCGTACTGCTTGATGAGCTTGGCCACTTTCGACTTCAACTCGAAGGTGCGCGTGCTGCTCAGAAAGTCGTTCAGTTCGCGCGTCGAATCCTGGAACGACAGCTGAATCTGGTCCAGCCCACCCTGCTTAAAAGCGGCGATGCGCTTCTCGGTTAGTCCCACACCTGAAGTGAGCAGATTGGTGTAATAGTCCAGACGGCGAGCCTCGGCGATCATGACTTCGATGTCGTCGCGCATCAGGGGCTCGCCCCCCGAGATTCCGAGCTGCACCGCGCCCAACTCACGCGCCTCGCGCAGAACGCGCAGCCATTCGTCGGTAGTCAGTTCGGGGCCGAAACGCGTGTAGTCCACCGGGTTGTAGCAGTAGACGCAGTGCAGCGGGCACTTGAACGTGACCTCAGCGTTGAGCCACAGCGGGTTTGTCATTTGAGTTCTACTCCGTTTGCCCAGCGCGGATCCAGCCCCTTGCGTAGGCTGCTTCCAGAAAATCCATCACGTCCTGGCGCAGCTCGACGCCGGGAAAGGCCTCCTCGAGCCCGCGCGCAATATCGGAGGCCGAGCTCTTCCCGTCTATGCGCTTCATGATCTCGGCCGCGCTCCCCGATAGCTTGACCATGCCTTCCGGGTAGAGCAGCACGAAAGAGTCCTGCGCCGGCTCCCACTGGAACCGATACTGCCGCTCGAGCGTGCATACCGCATCGGGAGTGAGCAGACGCTCATTCATCGGGCATCGCGGCGCCGGCGCCCAGGCGCTCGGGACCGACTCCGTAGGCGGTCTGCATAGCGTCCAGCATGGACCACAGAATGTCGAGCTTGAACTGCAGAATCTCGAGCGCACGCTGCTGCTGGGCGCGGCTCGTAAAGTAATCCAAGGTCACACGCAACCCGTGGTCGACGTCGCGCCGCGCCTCGGACAGGCGCTTGCGGAAATAGGCGTAACCGGATGGGTCGATCCACGGGTAGTGCTGCGGCCAGTTGGATAGCCGCTCCTTGTGAATCTCGGGCGCGAACAACTCGGTCAGGCTGGAGCACACCGCCTCTTGCCACGGTGCACGCCGAGCGAAGTTGACGTAAGCGTCCACCGCAAAGCGTACACCGGGAAGGACGTACTTGAGCGAAGTCACGTCCTCGCGCTTCAGGCCACAGGCCCGGCCCAGCCAGATCCAGGCCTCGATCCCGCCCTCGTCGCTCTGTGTCCCGTCATGGTCGATGATGCGCTGGATCCATTGCCGGCGATGGTCGCGGTCGGGCATGTTGGACAATACCGCGGCATCTTTGATCGGGATGCTGATCTGATAGTAGTAGCGGTTGTAAACCCAGCCCTGGATCTGATCTTTGGTGAGCTTGCCGCTGTTCATCGCTACTTGATAGGGGTGATAGATGTGGTAGCGCTTGCCCTTCGCCCGCAGCTTCTGCTCGAATTCGTCGCGGCTCCACGGCATGGCTTCGGGTGCGCCCATGGGTTCTCCTAGAGTGTGACCTCGAGCCCGTCGTAAGCCACCTCGATGCCGGCGCGGGACAACTCTGCGCGCTCGGCCGAGTCTTCGTCCAGGATCGGGTTCGTGTTATTGATATGGATGAGAATCTTGCGCGTGGCCGGCAGCGGCTGTAGCGCGCTGATCATGCCGCCCGCGCCAGACTGAGGCAAATGACCTATGTCGCGCGCCCGCTTGCTCGAAATGCCCAGCTTGATCATCTCATCGTCGGTCCAGAAGGTCCCATCTACCATCACGACGTCGGCCTGCTCCAGCAGGGGCTGCAGATGCGGCTCGATCTCACCCAGTCCGGGCGCGTAGAAAAGCTGCTTTCCATTTCGCAGGTCCGTGATGCGCATGCCGATGTTGTCGCCTTCGTGCGGGTTGTTTCGGTGCGGCGAATAGGGCGGGGCTTTGCTCTTGAGCGGGACAGGGCTGAAGCTCAAGTGATCGATGCCGTCGATAGAAAAGCTGCTCCCGCGCGCGGTTGGCAGGTGGTGCCAGTTTACCCCGCAGTAGTGGCCGAGAATGTTGAACAGGGGGTTACCTGTGGTCAGGTCTTCGCGAACCATGTCGGTGCACCACAGCTCCAGCGGCTTGCCCTCGCGCAGCATGAGCAGCCCGGTAGTGTGGTCGATCTGCCCGTCCACCAGCACGATCGCCCGGATTCCGGTGTCGCGGATCGCCCGCGCGGGCTGCAGCGCAGGGAAGGATTTGATCTGTGCCAGCAGGTCTGGTGAGGCGTTAAAGAGCACCCAGTCGACCCCGTCCGCGCTCACGGCTATCGACGATTGCGTGCGCGGTTGCGCGCGGATAGTGGCCTTGCGCACGCCATCGCAGTTACGGCAATTGCAGTTCCACTGTGGGAACCCCCCGCCGGCCGCGGCACCCAGGACCCGAATTTGCATGACGAAGCTCTATATGTTGCGCGATTGGCGAGCCGGCATCTGCCCAAAACAACGAAAGCCCCATCCGGGGCTTTCGTTGAGCCCGCAGATGAGACTTAGCGGTTGGCGATGTACATCGTCACTTCGAAACCGAAACGCATTTCCGTGAATTCAGGCTTGGTCCACATAGTCTTCTCCAGATAATGATACAGTTACCTAGGTGCGGTCATCGAGGGCCGCGTTTGGCGAACCCTACCCGCCTTAAGTCGCCCGGCCTGCATGCGCCGACCGGGGTTCCGACAGACAGGTAAAGCCGACAGTCATTCTCGGCCACTTCAGGTGTAGCCACCCACATCAAAATCAGCAAATGCTGCTCATGATTTTCATGAGTTTGGAAAGCCCTCTCACTCGGTGAGGGCAGTGGCCCTGACCCCGATGCGATGACTAGCGCCACCCTCGACGGCGAGCTGTTCTCGCCCTGGCTGGGCCGGCCGTGGTACCACGATCGCCCCGTGGCGGTGGCCTTCGCGGTGTCGCTGCTGCTACACGCTGTGGCGATAGCTCTTCTTCCTGGCCTACGCACGCCTGTCCCGAAGCAGAACGTATTGACCGTGAAGCTGGCGCCAGCGCCAGAACCGCCCGCGGCGCGCGAGGAACAACCCAAAGCGCAGCCCAAGTCAGCGCCCGCGAAAAAGGTTCAGAAACCGTTCCAGCGCCAGGATGTTCAGGCGGCGCCAATCCCGGTGCCTACTCCCAAGCCGCAAGCGCGCGCCGAAGTCCGGCCCCAGCCCAGCGCGGAGCCACGCGTCGAGGCCAGACCCGAAGTCGCACCATCCCCTCAGACGCTGGCGCGCGTAGAGCCGCGCCCCGAGCCGCGGGTCCAGCCCTTGCCCCAGGTGCGAGCTGAGCCCCGTTCCGACCTCAGGCCCGAACCGCGCGCCGAGCCCAGGCTGGAGCCGCGGCAGGAACCGAAACCGGAGGCGCGGGTCGAGCCGCGTGCAGACCCCCGTCCCCAGATGACCCCCGAGGCGCGGCCTCTGCAGCGCGTGGAACCAAGGCCGGAGCCGATAACCGTCCCGCGCGCGGAGCCAAGGCTGGAGCCTAAGCGGGAGCCGGTGCCCCTGACACGCCCCGACGTGCGACCCGAGACCGCGGCAGCGCCGAAAATGGAAACGCCGCTGCCGCGCGTCGAGCCGAGACCCGAGCCGGCTCCGGTACGGCGCAGCGAGCCGCGGCCGGAGCCGCAGCGCGAATCCGTCCCGGTCTTGCGTCCCGAGCCGGGCGCCGAACCGGTCACCGCGCCGCGGTTAGATGCACCACGCGCGGAGCCGCGAGCGCAGCCGCAGCTCGCCGCAAAAGCGGAGCCTCGGGCGGAGCCAACGCTCGCCCCGCGCCAGCAGCCCCAGGTCCAAGCACCTAGCGCAACGCCGCAGCCTGTTGCACCGACGCCCGAGCCGGTTACTTCAGCGCGTCCGCAGCCACGCGCAGAACCGTTGCCCCTCCCGCGAGCGGAGCCGCAAGTTCGCTCCGAACCGAAGCCACAGCCTCAATACGAAGCGCGCTCGGAGCCGAGCGCACCCACGCCGTTGGCTGCGCCCCTGCCGCCGGGGCCGACCAGACCCTCCGGGGGGGCCGCCCCATCCAAACCTGTTGCCCAAACCCCTCTCCCCACGCCGCCCAAGCTGAAACGGGGAGACGAGAATGCGGCGTTGACCCGCTACGCCCTGGAGGTCCAGCGCATCGTGGGCAAGGTGGTCTCGGAGCGAGACTATCCTCGCCTTGCGCGGGATCGGGGCTGGCAGGGTTCGACGATGGCCCGTATGACGATCGGGCACGATGGTCGCCTCAAGGTGGTCACGGTGACTCAGAGCAGCAATTTCTCGGTGTTGGACGACCGCGCAGTCTCGAAGCTCCGGGAGATCAAGCTTCCGAACATACCCGACGAGTTGCGCGAGCGCGAGTTCAGCGTCGATATCCTGTTCCTATTTAAACTGCGCGACCGCGAGTAGTAGTTGCCGGACGGCTCTGGAAATGTCCGACGCACTGTTCCCACCGCTGGAACCCTATGCATCCGGGTGGCTCGACAGCACCGACGGGCACCGGATCTGGCACGAGCAGTCCGGCAACCCGCAAGGCGTACCAGTGGTCTTCCTTCATGGCGGGCCCGGCAGCAGTACCAATTCCGATCATCGCCGTTTCTTCGACCCCGCGTTCTATCGCATTGTCTTGCTGGATCAGCGTGGCTGCGGGCGCTCCACGCCGCGCGGTGAGGTCCGCGCAAACACGACGCCGCTGCTGCTCAGCGACCTCGAACGACTGCGCGTCGCGCTGGATATCCAGCGCTGGCTGCTGTTCGGTGGCAGCTGGGGCAGCACTCTGGCGTTGGCGTACGCTCAGGCCCATCCAGGGGAAGTGAGCGGGTTGGTGCTGCGCGGATTGTTCTTGGCCTCCGACGATGAGGTAGCGTGGTTCGTCACCGGGCTGAGCCGCTTCTTGCCCGAAGCGTGGAGTGCGTTCGCGTCCGGCGGCGACGACCAGTCGTGCGCAGGGCTATTGCGGCGCTATCACGAGCGCGTCGCGCTGGACGACGTAGCCGCCGCCGGGCGTTGGAACGCGTGGGAGTCGGCGGTCATGGCTGTCGGCGAGGCGCCGCCTGCTTTACCCGCAGCCGACATGGGTACGCTGGCACGCGTTCGTATCCAGCTTCACTACCTCGTCAACGGCTGCTTTCTCGCGCCCGGCCAGTTGTTGCGCGGGCTTGAGCACCTCGTCGGGCTGCCCGCGCTCTTGGTGCAAGGCCGCCGCGATCTGGTCTGCCCTCCGAGCACCGCGTACACTGTCGCGCGCCAGTGGCCTGGGGCGCAATTGCGGATAGTGGAGGAGGGCGGCCACTCGTCCATGCATCCTGCCATGGTGCGCGCCCTGGTTCAGGCCACGCAAGATATGAAACGGCTGATCGCGCCGATATGAGCCTGCGCTTTCGCATCAACCTCATCATCACGGTGGTGATCTTGCTGTTCTCCTTGGTTACCGCCAAGATCGTGTTGGACGACATGCGCAGCTCCATCCGCGAGGAGATGGAGGCCGGAACCAAAGTCACCCAGCAGTTGCTGAGCACGGTGCTCTACAGCAGTCAGTTCGCTCCTCGATCACACGAGCCCCTCGGGGTCCTGCTCCCATTCCTGCACAGTCTCGGGCGCGTGCGCGCGCACGAGATCCGGCTGTATGCGGACGACGGCACGTTGGTCTACACCTCGCCTCCGCCTCTATACAAAGCCGGCCGCGCCGCGCCGGAATGGTTCTCGCGCCTGGTGTCGCCTCGCCTGCCCGACGCGGAGCTGAGCGTCAATGGCGGCAAGATCAGGGTGACGCCAGATGCCTCGCGTGCCGTCCTCGACGCGTGGGACGACATGGAGAATCTGATCGGGCTGGCTCTGGGGTTCTTGCTGCTCGTCAATGCTGTCGTGTTCTGGCTGCTAGGCCGCGCGTTAAGGCCGGTCACCCCGATCCTGCGTGGCCTATCGGAGATGGAGCGCGGGCGGCTGAATACGCGACTGCCTGAATTCTCACTGCGCGAGTTCGATTCGATCAGCCATACCTTCAACCGCATGGCGCAGGCGCTGGAAGAAACCCATGCCGAAAACATGCGATTGGCACTGGTCGCCAAACAGTCCACCGACGCGATCCTGATCCACGATCTGGAGGGCAGAATCTCGTTCTGGAACCCGGCAGCAGAACGGCTGTTCGGCTATATGCCCGAACAGATTGTGGGACATTCAGCCACGTTGCTTACTCCGCCTGGATTTGAGGCCGAAGTGGCCGAACATCTCGAGACCATTCGGCGGCGGCGGGTAGTAGACAACGTCGCGACGCACCGGCTGACGCGAGACGGGCGCCTAGTGGATGTGGCGCTGTCGGCTACCTCTTTGGTCGACCCCGACAGCGGCGAGGTGATCGGGGGGATCTGCAGGATGCGCGACATCACGGAGCGCAAGCGTGCGCAAGAGACCGAGAAGGAGCTGGAACAGAACCGGCGGCTGACGCAACTGATCCAAACGCGCCTGGAGGAGGAGCGCCGATCTATCGCTCGCGAGCTGCACGATGAGCTCGGGCAGTGCGTCACGGCGATCAAGACCATCGGCGCTGCCATTGCCAACCGCACCCAGACCGTGGCACCCGAGATTCACCGCAGCGCGCAGACCATCGTCGACGTGGCGAGCCACATCTACGACGTGGTGCACGGGATCATCCGCCAGCTTCGCCCAAGTGCACTGGACAACCTGGGCCTGCAAGAAGCCGTCGAGGACATGGTCAATACGTGGCGCGAGCGTCACCCGGAGATCGTCTGCGTGCTGAACCTGACTGGGGATCTCGCCGACCTGGGTGAGGCGATCAACATCACCGCGTACCGTCTGGTTCAAGAGTGTTTGACCAACGTCTTGCGCCATGCCGATGCTACCCGCGCCGAGATCGAGATCAGGCGCGACGGTGGTGTGATTCATTTGAGTGTGGTGGACAATGGCAAGGGGCTGGGCGAAGGGAACGAAAGCGAGACAGCGCGCTTCGGCCTCATGGGACTTCGCGAGCGCGTACAAGCGCTGCACGGGGAGTTCCGGCTCGAGTCTCTGGCAGGAGAGGGGCTCAGAGTGAGCGCAGCCATCCCCATCCGGTCGACTGCTCCTGAGGGGACCGACAGCCCGGAGCTGCAAGTGAAGGCGGTCGCGAAATGACGCAGGCTCCGATTCGCGTCATGCTGGTTGACGACCACGCGGTAGTGCGCATGGGCTTCCGGCTTTTACTTGAGGGAGCAACTGACCTGAAAGTTGCCGCGGAAGCGAACAGTGGCGAGGAAGCGGTGCGCACTTTCCCGGAGGTGAAGCCGGACGTTGTGGTCATGGACATCTCGATGCCGGGAATCGGTGGCTTGGAGGCAATCGACCGTATCCTTGCCCGCGAACCTCAGGCGCGGATCCTAGTGCTCTCGGCGCATGAGGACAGTATGCACGCCAGGCGGGTGCTCAAGGCCGGTGCGGTGGGCTACCTCACCAAGCGCAGTGCCGCCGAGGCGCTGATCGACGCCATCCGCCAAGTTGCACAGGGCAAGACCTATCTCGAGCCATCCATCGCGCAGCAGCTCGCCCTCCAGCAGCTGAGCGGCGATAAGAGCCCGGTCGACATGCTCAGCGAAAAGGAGTTCAAGGTGTTTCTAGCGCTCGCCAAAGGCAAGTCGGTCGCAGAGATCGCCGAGGTGATGTCGCTCAGTCCGCGCACCGTGGGAACGCATCTTTATAATATTAAACAGAAATTGGGAGCATCCAACTCCGCTGAGCTGGCCATCATGGCGATCCGGGCCGGCTTGGTTGAGCCTTGAGCCGGAGCGGGGCTTTTAAATCTAATGAAAATCATGAGGGCGATTTAAGCGATTTCCGCTGGCTGCCAGGACCGAGGGTGGACACAATGGGACCGGGAATAAGATGTACTCCTCCCCCGTTGAAGTTAGCTGAACCAGACCCAAAAACTAAGGAGAAACATTATGTGGACAAAACCTGAATTCACCGAAATGCGCTTCGGCTTCGAAGTCACGATGTACATCTACAATCGGTAACTGAACTAATCTCACGAAAAGGGCTGCCTGCGGGCAGCCCTTTTCGTTTAGCGCGATCGCGATTCGCGGCGAGGATGGCCAGGTACTCTCATGGCAGCGGCGGCGGAGACTGACAACGTAACGCGACGCGCTGGCACGCAGCACATCCGCGGCAAGGTTTTGGTCGTGGCATCCGGGTGTAACATACTTCGCTTTCGCGTACGGGGGGGTACATGGCAAGCTCTATCAGCGTCCGTCGCTACGACAGGGTCGCCATTGCGCTGCACTGGCTCGTGGCGGTCGGTGTGTTCGTAATGATCGGCCTTGGCTGGTACATGACCGACATTCCGAAGGGCACGCCACAGCGCGCGTTCTTTTTCAACCTGCACAAGTCGATCGGCGTAACGCTGGGGCTCATCGTGCTGATGCGTGTGGTGTGGCGGTGGAACCATCAGCCGCCACCGTTGCCCTCGGGCACGGCGGGCTGGGTCGTGAATGCGTCGAAGCTGAGCCACGGTTTGCTTTATGCCCTGCTGGTCCTGATGCCGGTTGTGGGCTTTACCGCCTCCAACTTCAACAAGTATGGAGTCACCTACTTCGGGCTGTTCAAGATCGGACCACTGTTCCCTGAGAACAAGGCCTTGTACGAGGTATTCCAGGGTATCCACCACGCCGCCTCCGAGGTCCTGGTGATCGTGATTTGCATCCACATTGCCGGTGCGTTAAAGCACCTGCTGCTCGACAAAGATGGTGTGTTCTTCCGCATGCTGCCACGCCGCTCGTCTTGATCGACGAGAGAGTGCGAAGCGGTAGCCGCGTCCTAGACGTGCGGAGGAAGGGTCAGGCGCGCCGGTTGCCGCGCAGGTAGACGAAGCCGATGACGATGAGCGTCACCAGCGCAAGCTGCAGGGTGAGGCCCTGCAGGTTCGGGTAGATGCCGAGCAGTGGAATCGAGGGGAAGTCGATCCGGTTAGACGCAAGCTTGCCCGCCTCTTGCAGGGCCGCGATGCCCTGGCCGGCGAATACGACGGCCATTACCGCTAGCAAGACGGAGCTCGCAGCGAAGAACGTCCCCAGCGGTAGGCGCACGCTAAAGCGCGCAATCAGCCAGGCCAGGACGATGAGCGCGGCCACGCCGATCGCGAATCCCGCGACGACTGCGGTCTGGCCGCCGCCTTCCGATTGCGCCCACAAAGCCTGATAGAACAGAACTGTCTCGAACACCTCGCGATAGACGGCGAGAAAAGACACGAGCGCAATGCTGAACAGCACCCCGCTGCTTAGAGCGGTGGTCATCTGGCTCTTGATAAACTGGTTCCAGCGGGCGGCGTTCGCCTTGCTGTGCAGCCAGAAGCCGACGTACAAGAGAAGACCGGCGGCGACCAGGGCGGTAATGCCTTCGGTCACCTCACGGTTTGCGCCGCTGATGGCAATGAGCTTGCTCGCGATCACCCACGTAAGTCCGCCCAGCAACAACGCAGCGATCCAGCCAACGTGCAGCCATGGAAGACTCTCGCGCCTGCCGGTGCGCACTAGAAACGCGGCCATGGCGGCGAGGACCAGAATTGCCTCGAGACCCTCGCGCAGGATAATGATGAGCGAACTTACGAAGTCCGCCGTCGGGGATGCCGCAGGGCCGGTCAGCCGGTGCTGCGACTCCTCGAGCAGCTTTACGGCCGCCTCGTGGTCTGTTTCGACCTCGACCAACGGCCTGCCGGCTTTGATAGCGTTGCGATAGCCCATCATTGCCGCTTCCGTGCGTGTGCGCAGTTCCCGGTCGCGGTTGTCCAGGCTGGCTTCGACCAGTTCAAAGCCCTCCAGATAAGCGGTGACCGCGAGCTGATACGCCGCCTCAGGGTTACCAGAACGGTAGGCCTCCAGACTGCGCCCAAGGGTCGCGATGCTGAAGGCGATGGGCGTGCGTGCCGATGGCTCCACCTGGGCCGGTTCCGCCCGCAGATAAGCGAGGATGGATTCTGCGTTGCTTCCTAGCTGCTGGGCCTCGGCCGGGGTCATGGTTACGACCGCGGGGAGGGAACTGAATATGACGCGGCCTTCGCCGCGCTCCCAGGCCTGCGCTCCCTGCGCGCGCTGCGCATCGCTGGCCACAAACTGACTTACATAGAACGCGAGCCTCCACCGCTCTTCGGCGCTCAGGTCGCTGAATGCGGTCATCGCCGTGCCGTCGACACCGAGCGTAATCGTATTGAACAAACCGAATACGCTGCGAGCGGACTGACGCTTGGCGTCGCGAAAGTTACTTGGCCGAGGCTCGAGTTTCGCTGCCAGCGGACCTACGCCGTCTCCGCTGGACCCGTGACAGGCTGCGCAACGCGCGGTGTAAAGCGCTGCGGCGGGAGCGAGATCAGGCGCTTGCTTGGGCGCCACGGGGATGCGGTATGCGGTGATCAGGTCGTGCTGAAGCCCGCGTGAAAGAACAGCTACCTGGGCACCGTCTCCCTTGGTGTTGATCAGCGTAAGCAGCTGTTCTGCCTGGTGCACAAACATTTCGCGCCTGGGGTCAGCCGGCAAGGCAGCGACCATCTCCCTGATCTGGCCAGCGAACTCTACCTGCTCGGCATATTCTCCCGGGTTCACCACCTTACCAGCCTGCACAAACTGCGGATACTCAACCGACACGTAGTCGAGCAGGTGAAGGATGGTTTGCGGCCCGCGGTCGGGTGCCGCGATGTTCTGTGCCAACGCGGCATTCGCTGGGAAGGCCAGGAATAGAAGCAGTGTGAGCGGTCGCCAGTACCTGGACAGCATTGGGGTGAAAGCAGTCTGGGCGAAACGTTAGTTGCCGTTGTGAAATAGGGTCCCGTAAATGCGAATTATAAGCATTGGATCTCCGTTTGTCCGCATGGTTGGTTTGGTTTTCGAAACATCTGGTACTGACGGTTGGCCGCGGCAGTCTCACTCAGCGGCTGGGTCCTGGATCCGCGATCGAAGTCATTGCTACATCGCTATTGACTATCATTCTCATTGTGATTTATGCTCTCAGAAGCTTAGGAGCCGCAACTGTGTATATTTGCGTTTGCAACGGAGTGACCGAGCAGCAGATCCGCGAAGCGATCTGCGATGGTGCGTCGTCCGTGTGTGAGCTCAGCGCCAAGCTCGGTGTCGCGGCCGCTTGCGGTTGCTGCCGTCCGTTTGCTAGCCAAGTCCTGGACGAAACACTGCAGGTTCTCGGTCTCCCTGAGAACCGCGCCGCGGCCTGAGCCCCAAGCCGCGTAGACGGGCTGCTGCCCAAGCGAGCCCGGTACTCGTGGTTTGACCCCGGCGTTCTGTCCCTAAGTTCCGCTTGCCGTAGCCGCCTTCCTGCGTGGTATACGTTGGTACAGCGCCCCGCCTGGTTATAATGGCCGCGCCCCGATCCCACTGGAGCCGACATGAAGGGCGATACCAAGGTCCTCGACTATCTGAACCGGGTACTGACCAACGAACTCACTGCGATTAACCAGTATTTCCTGCATGCGCGCATGTTCCGCCACTGGGGGCTTAAGAAGCTCGATGACTACGAGTACCACGAGTCCGTAGATGAGATGAAGCACGCGGACAAGCTCGTCAACCGCATCCTGTTTCTTGATGGGTTGCCCAATCTGCAGCAGCTCAACAAGCTGTACGTGGGCGAAGATACGCCAGACGCGCTCAAGTGCGATTTGCGCATGGAGATGGAAGCGATCCCGCTGCTACGCGAGGCGATCGCCCATTGTGAGTCATGCGACGACTACATCAGCCGGGAATTGCTCGAGGACATCCTGGACGGCGAAGAGGAGCATGTCGACTGGTTGGAAACGCAGATCGAACTGATCGCCAAGGTCGGCCTGCAGAACTACATGCAATCTCAGATGTGACCCAGTCGGGCGCTGATCCCGGTACCGCGAAGCCTTTGCCTCTGAACTCTCTACTGCGATGATCCGCCGTGCGGCCGCCGCTGCGCTGGTATGTCTCGCGCTGCTCGCCGGCTGCGCGGCGAAGAGCGCGCCCAAAGTCGAGTCGCAGAAGTCCGACGAGGGGCAACCCGCGGCGAGCCCAACTGTGCCGGTCGCTGTCCCCGAGGTTAAACTTCCGGCGCCGCGCATTGCGTTGGTGCTGGGCGGTGGTGCGGCCAAGTGCTTCGCGCATATCGGAGTGATCAAAGCCCTCGAAGCGCAGGGCATTCAACCCGAAATCATCGTCGGCACCAGCGCGGGCAGTTTGGTTGGTGTGTTGTATGCCGCGGGCAACGACGGCTTCGCGCTGCAGCGCATCGCGTTGGATCTCAACGAGTCCATGTTCAGCGACTACTCGCTGCCTGACCGCGGCTTTCTCAAGGGCGAGGCGTTGCAGCAGTTCGTGAACAAGGCCGTGCAAAACCGCCCGCTGGAGAAGCTGAACCGCACAGTGGCGGTGGTGGCCACCGACCTCCAAAGTGGCGAAGCGATAGTGTTCCAGCGCGGGGACACGGGCATGGCGGTACGCGCGTCCAGCGCGGTACCAGGTGTGTTCCAACCGGTGCGCATCAACGGCCGCGACTATGTGGACGGCGGACTGGTAAGTCCCGTCCCGGTCAAGATCGCGCGACGTCTTGGAGCGGACATCGTGATAGCGTCCGACATCTCCGCCAAGCCGTCGCTCAAGCCCATCGAGGGTACGCTCGACATTCTCTTGCAGACCTTCACGATCATGGGCAACACGATCGCCAGCGAGGAGCTGAGCGGAGCGGACGTAATTATCAAACCAGACATCAGCAAGCTCAGCTCGACCGATTTTCAGAACCGCCATCTCGCCATTCTCGAGGGTGAGCAGGCCGGACAGGCAGCCATCGCGCAGTTCCGTCAAAAACTGGCCGAGCGCGAAGCGCGGTTGCGTGCTGCCTTGACTCAGCAGATCCCGGCTGCGGCCCCGGGCCAATCCGCGACCACGGCGCCACGCTGAGTTACGGCGGAGCCGCACGCTGCCTCCCTTCCCTCGCCGGGCCGGCTTTGGTGTGCTATTTGTGGCGCCTAAGTCTTCGCGAGGCCATCTTGGTCGGATGGCGGTTTCGCTGATCTGTGTTCCAGGCCGGGCTTGCGACGCTCAACGAAGATGCTGCTGCCAGCAGCGCGCTTCGCCTGTCGTTTGGCCTCGGCCGCTGCGGCAGACACCTCGTAGTGCGAGGCGTAGTCGCCGGGTTCAACCAGCACGGCGCCGATGGATAGCGCGCCGAGTGGGTGAATCACCGCATTTCCACTTCGATCCTCGGCCAGCAACCCGCCGCGCGCGAGGTCCTGTTTGGTATAGAGGCTCGAGCTCTGCTGATCGAAACGCTCCAGCGCTTCGCGCGTGCGCGCTACCCAGTCGGCGCTCTGCAGCAGGACGATGAAATCGTCGCCACCGATGTGTCCGATGAAATCGCGGCGCGGATCGCAGGCCTCCGACAAGATGCGACTGGTGAGCTGAATCATGTCGTCGCCGCGCCGGTAGCCATAGGCGTCGTTGAAGGACTTGAAGTGGTCCAGATCGCAATAGCAGGCTACGAACGTGCCACCCGCACGCAGGAGGCGCTCGATGTGCTCGTTGACGGGAACGTTGCCAGGCAGAAGGGTTAGAGGGTTGGCATAGCGCGCCGCTGTGATCTGCAGGTTGGTGATCTCGCGCACCAGGTCGCGGCCGGTGCCCAGCCCGGCGTAGCGCCCATGCTCAGTGAGCACGAAGCCCTCCGCGAGATATCGGCTTTCGGCGTCCACCAGCCGTGCCGAAAGTTCCTGGATGGTGATGTCCTTCTCCACCACCAGAGGCTCTGCATCCATGAACGGATGGCAGGGTTTGCGCCCGAACAGCTCCCGGCGGAAAGGGCGAGCATATGCGTCGATGAACGCGTGGCGATTGAGCAGTCCTAACACGACCCCATTTTCTACAACCGGGATCGCGTGCAGCGACGGGTTGCGCGCGAAGCGAGCATATACGTCTGCGTTGGGCGTCGCCGAGGCGACTGGGTCGACGTGGATCAAGAGCTTCGCGGCCGTGACCGTGTTGCTGTGCAGGACCAGGTTCTCGGGATAAACCGCAATCTCCCTCTGACGCAGGATCTGCAGCACATTTTTCGGGGAATGAAGCGCGGGCGAAGCGAGCGGTGGCCCGATCAGATTTCCCTGACCGTAGGGAACGCCTAGATCGCGGATCACGGCGAGCTCGGCCTCGGTCTGGACGCCCTCGGCGATGATGTGCGAGCGGCAGGTGTCGGCGATCTGCTGAATGGACTTGAGGAATTGCAGTTTGAGCGGGTCGCTGTCGATGCCTTGGACGAAATGCATGTCCGCTTTGACGTACTCGGGCCGAAGTTCGGACCAGGTTCGAAAACTCGCGAAGCCCTCGCCCAAGTCGTCGATCGCGACACTGAACCCCATATTGCGGTAGCTGGTGAGCGCCGCGCGCACCGACGCGAAGTCGAAAATGGGCAAGTTCTCTGTGAGCTCGATCACGATGCGCTCGGGCGACAAGCCGAGGCGCGTGAGCAGCTCGCCGGTGGCTGCAATGCCTAACCCGGGGAGCGCCAGGCACTGCGGCCGTACGTTGAGGAACAACTTGTGCGGCAGGCCGAGTCCGGCAAACGTCTGCAGCACGGTTTGCCGGCACAGCCGCTCCAGGCGCAGAGTATGGCCGTACTTCGTGGCGCAGCGGAACAGCTCGATCGGAGGCCGCAGCGGCGTGTTGGCCGGTCCGCGGATCAAGCCCTCGAATCCGATCACCTCACCGCTGCCCAGATCCAGGATAGGTTGGAAGTGAGCCTCGAGCAGTTGATTGTCGAGGATCTCCTCCAGAAGGCCGAGTTGTTCGGGCTTGTTCCCCTTACCCGCCCCCTCGGGCTGCATCGGATCTATTAGGTCAGTGCCTCGAGGCACGCTGCTTTTCATGGGCGATGGCTCGCCCTGGGGGGCGCCGATATCGGCGCCCCGCTTCAAGGCATTGATCGATTAGCGACTGCGAAAGGGCGCGCTCGCGCCGAACCGGCAGCGCGCGGCTACAGTGATTGGGCTGCGGTCCGCCGGATGCGACAGGCTTCTGGAGCCGACAACGCGTGCCGTGCTAACGACGCCACAATTCCTGCCAAGAGACTACGGATGCCGCACACGTCCGTCAGAAGCGGACATTGGCGCCTAGCAACACCGAATCAGACGCTGCAGGCCCTTGCACGGCGCTGGCAGGCCGCCCGAGATGCTCAGTCTGCGCACGCACTTCGACGTTGTCGCGGACTTGCACGGACACTCCGAGCCCGTAAACCGGCGCGCCGCTCGTGACCTCCGATAGGGACGCACCGCCCCCAGCGAACGCCGACGTCTGATAGCTCACCCCTAACTTGCTCAGTAGGCTGACAGAATCGCTCAGCGGCACCGAGCCGACTCCGGCCACCACGATCGTCTCGTTGCCCGTCCCGAAGTTGGAAGCGCCGCTTCGGATCTGGGCCCCCTCCAACGCAAACCCAGGTGCCAATCGGTAACCAGCGAAAATGCGCTGTCCCTCCAGGCGCGTCGCATCTCCGCCCAGTGCTGCACTGCCCGGTTCGAGCGCGAGCTGCCCCTGATCCTTCTGCGCGGTGGCCGGTAGGCCCGAGGGCAGGGAGCGCCCGGCGTAAACGCCGGCGTCATCGGCCCGACTTGCGGCTGGGTGGACCAGGATAAAAGCGCTGATTGCAGCCAAAGCCATCGTCAGATGCCAGGGTCTGGGCCGGTCGGATGCTATGTTCATGTTCGTTCTCCAACTCCCAACACGTCGTTATAACGCAGAGTAGTGCTCGGGCCTTACGACAGGATTCCATTGGTCGCCGCGTTTGTTACGCCTGTAACCGTGAATGTCCCTGCTCCGGGCGTTACAAAAACTCCGCACAGGCGCTGGAGCGCTGCTCTAACTTCGAGCGGGTGGGGCTTGTTTGGTTCCGCATGAGCCAAGCCTGATCCTCTGGACGCCGACCTCCGAGAGGAAGAAAACAGAACGCCGGGGGGGACTCCGCTCGGCGTTTGGGTGCTGGTGGGGCGCAGGAACGCACGGCCTCGTAGGATCGCAGATAGGGAGCGACCTGACGCAAGAGTTCGACGGCTTGGCGGCTGGTGACGCGGAAGGCGAAACTGGGGGTGTGCTTAACGTTGTAGGTTCGCTTGCCGGTGATCTGCCCCGCGCCCAGGGCCGCTTGAGCGAACTCCAACAGCCCACGCTCGGTGTTGGAGATGCTTACCACCAACGGCCGGTTGTCACCGCGGTGCATCGTGGTGAGTGTAACGGTGCCTTCTCCATCCACGAGGCCTGCGATGTACGCTGCATCTGCTGCGGTAAGTTGTCTAACGGCGCGATAGTAGTCCATAGGTCGCCTGAAAAAGAAAACGCCGAGCGGAAACTCCGCTCGGCGTCGGGGCATTGGTGGAGGCGGCGGGACAGCATATCCGTCTCTTTCGAGACAGGCTGGACTATGCCTTCATCCTGTCTTGTCACGGCCATACACCGTGGCAGGTCCAGGATGCGGGGCGTGTTATCCGTCATCTCAATCGACGAATCCTAGTGCTCGCTCTCACCGGTTGCCCGGTGTCAGCCAGTCTATGAGTCTCTACAGGGCAGGTCTGAGGTTGGCCCTCTCCCTACCCCTCGGCGTTGCCATGCCGCCTTTCGGCGGCGTCAGGTTTCACCGATGTGAGCCCCGTGTTCACTCTGCCCTTACGGGCAGAGGCGACCCGAACTGATCGAACCCGCGTCCGCAAGTCCTCTACAGTCAGCTCTACATGCTTAGCCTGGCCATTTGATTTAACCGCTCAACCGCCGGCCGGCGGGCTGATGATTGGCGAGTTACCTAGCGATTTAGTGCCGAGCAAAGTAACCCTGCGTGGCACGATCTCATGCGAATGACTCTGCATTCATCACCCTTGCGGGATCAGATCCGGCCCATGAGCACACCGGGAGCAGAGTCTAGCCGGTATTAGGCGGCTAGAGCGTAGCTGTCGTCGTTGGCGACTATAGATTTCCAGCTGATTTACAAGGTGACTGGACCTTGGCATGCGCTGCGCTGCTTCGCGACCCACGTCGAAACCAGGTCGCCCCCATGTCAGGAGTCAGGGAATCGGTTTAAGAAACAGCAATGGCACCGACTCGACGATCGACTCTCGACCCGGACAATTATCCCACAGATGGAGATGTCTCTAGCAGTTTCAAGAGCTTGAGGGGATGCTCAATGTAGGCGTCTGCGCCCCATTCCTGCGGCGGCCTGCCGTCCCCCAGGTAGCCGTACAGAGCCACGACCGGGGTCATACCCGCGGCGTGACTGGCTTGGACATCGCGCTCGTCGTCGCCGACATACGTGCATTGTCCCGGCTCGACGCCGAGCCGGCGGCTCGCCTCGAGCAGCGGATCAGGAAAGGGTTTGGCGCGCGCGGTCGTGTCTCCGCCGACTACGCACCCGGCTCGCCCAGCCAGGCCGAGCGCCGCGATCAGAGGCAAAGTGAAGCGCTCGAGCTTGTTGGTGACGATGCCCCAGGCAATGGCTCTTTGCTCGAGGCTGGTCAACAGTTCGGCCATGCCGGGAAACAGTTTCGTCTCTCGAAACAGATTGCGCTCATACAAGTCCAGGAACTCGTCACGCAAGGCGAGATAGGCTGCGTCGCCCGCCTCCAGCCCGAAGCCGGCGCGCAGCATGCCGCGCGCGCCATGCGAAACATACGGGCGCAACGCGCCAACCGGCAGCTCCGGGCGGCCGTGGGCGCGCAGCTGAAGGTTCAAGACATAGGCCAAGTCGGGGGCGGTATCGGCGAGTGTGCCATCGAGGTCGAACAAGACCGCGCCCGACGCGATAGAGGGGGGCACGCTGTTCATGCGGCGCGGGCGTGGAATATGTAGTTCACGCTGGTGTCAGGACCCAATGAATAGATGCGCGTGAGCGGGTTGTAGCGCATGCCGATGATCGCTTCCACGCTCAAGCCCGCGCGCCGGCACCAGCCGGATAGCTCTGAGGGTCGGATCAGCCTTGCATACTCGTGCGTCCCGCGGGGCAGGAGCCCCAGCACGTACTCCGCGCCGACTATAGCCAGGAGGAAGGATTTGGGATTGCGGTTGATGGTGGCGAAGAAAGCGTGTCCGCCGGGCTTGAGCAGGCGTGCGCACGCGATCACCTGTCGCGCTGGGTCGGGCACGTGCTCGAGCACTTCCATGCATGCCACCACGTCGAAGCTGCTGGGCTGCTGCTGCGCCAGCTCCTCGGCGTCCGCCTGCATGTACTTGACGCGCGCGCCGCTTTCCAGCAGATGCAGCTCGGCCACTTTGAGCGCCGGGTCGGAGAGATCGATCCCGGTCACCTCGGCGCCGCGCGCGGCCATGGCCTCGGACAAGATACCGCCGCCGCAGCCTACGTCGAGCACTCGCTTGCCGAGCAGGCCGGCTTTCTCATCGATCCAACTCAGCCGCAGCGGGTTGATCTCGTGCAGCGGCTTGAACTCGCTGTTGGGATCCCACCAGCGGTGAGCGAGCTGGCCGAACTTCTCCAGCTCTTTCGGATCGACGTTGACACTCATGACTGCTCTGCGATGCGCGTCTGCCACGCTCGCGCTTTGGCCCGCAGCTCGCCAGCGTCCAGCCCTGTCAGGCGCCCTTGGTCGACAACGAGGCGGCCGGCGACCCATACGTGGGACACATCTTCACGGCCGGCCGCATAGACCAAGTGCGACAGCGGGTGGTACACGGGCGATAGGCCGATTGCGTCGAGGTTGACCGCGCACAAATCGGCCATCTTGCCGGGTGCGATGCTGCCAAGGTGTTGATCGAGTCCGAGTGCCTGTGCCGCGCCTAACGTAGCCATGTGTAAGGCGGTCGCCGCCGGCACGCTGTTGGCGCGCCCCGAGGTTGCCTTGGCGAGGAGCGCGGCGATGCGCATCTCCTCGAACAGATCTAGCCGGTTGTTGCTGGCAGCCCCATCGGTTCCCAACCCGGTGTTGAGCCCGCGCTCGACGAACCGGGCCACCGGTGCCATGCCGCTCGCAAGCTTGAGGTTGGAGGAAGGGCAGTGCGCCACACTTGCGCCCTGTGCGGCCAGCAGGTCGATCTCTTCCTCCGAGAGATGGACGGCATGCACGGCGATGAGGGACGGCCCGAGAAGGCCGAGCTTTCGGAGCCGCTCCACCGGCCGGACGCCAAAGCGCGTCAAGCTCTCGCGGATCTCATCCTGTGTCTCATGCAGATGCATGTGGATGGGCACCTCCAACTCGTCGGAATAGGTGACGATCTGCTCGAAGCTGCGGTCGCTTACAGTATACGGAGCGTGCGGCGCCAAGCAAAAAGACAGCAGCGGCTCGGCGCGAAAGCGATCGCGCGCCGCCAGTCCCTTGCGGAGGTAGTCCTGGGCATCGGTTGCATAGCTCGTAGGGAACTCGATGCAGATCATGCCGATCGCGGCCCTCATGCCCGCGTCCAACGCCGCGCGCGCGGCCTGCTCGGGATAGAAGTACATGTCGTTGAAGCAGGTCACTCCGCCGCGCAGCATCTCGGCGCACGCCAGCAGTGTGCCGTCATAGACGAACTGCGGCGAGACATGCTTGCCTTCCGCAGGCCAGATATGTTGGTTGAGCCACTCCATCAAAGGCAGATCGTCGGCTAAGCCACGCATGAGGGTCATGGCCGCATGCGTGTGCAGGTTGATGAGGCCGGGAATGAGGACGTGAAAGGGCAGATCCACCGTGGTTGCGGCGGCGTAGGCCTCGCTTGCCTGGTCCGACGGCAACAGCGCGACAACGCGGCCCTTGCTGACGACAACCGCGTGGCGATCCAGCACGCTCCCCACAGGATCGACCGGGACGATCCAGCGGGCGGTGATGATCAGGTCTGCAGTTCGTGGCGAGAGTGTCACTGTTGGGGCGATTG
>JBGPPC010000001.1:0-67734 GCA_041488355.1 Gammaproteobacteria bacterium | reverse complement strand
ATTTCAAGAACGTCACTATCCCTGTCGCGGTGAGCGTCTTTCCCCGCGAGTTCTACCAAGCCCCGCGGAGCTGGGCAGAGCGGGCGTATCCCAAGCTCATCCACTACAACAAACTCGACAAGGGCGGCCACTTCCCGGCATGGGAACAGCCGAAGCTCTTCGTGGAGGAGCTGCGCGCGAGGTTGAGGTCGCTGCGCACGTAAGAGACAGCATGCGGCGGATGGCGACAGCCACCTCGGCCACGTATTTCCGGACGGCCCGGCGGACCGCGGCGGATTGCGCTATTGCATCAACTCGGCCGCGTTGCGGTTCGTTCATCGCGACGACATGGAGGCCGAAGGTTATGCGGCCTACCTCGACCAGGTAGAGGAAGTCCATGGCTCTGAGGAACGCGCCATTCTCGCTAGCCAGGACTGATCCGGAGGAATCGTGAGCAGCGCAAGGACCGCTTCTCCCACTGACAAGGAAGGAACATGACCCTGGAGAACCGGAAATTCGCGGCAACAGACCCAGCGAGCAGACTTGTCGCTGCCTCTGATTACGGCCATACGGTCGAGCAGGTATCCTCCACGCGCAGCCTGGCGGTCGACGATCGCTCGATGGTATTCGAGACGCTCAAGGTGCGGAGGGAAGGGGCTGTTCTGTTCGCGGAAATTGCCGCCCCACCCATGAATCTCCTGGGGCCCGAGCTGGTCCGCGATCTGGTTTCCCTCATTCAGCGAGCCGAAGCCGACAACGCCATCCAGGTGCTCGTGTTCATGAGCGCCGACCCCGACTATTTCATTTCCCACGTCGACGTGACCCGCATCAAAGAGTACCGGGCGGAGGCGACGAAGCTGACCGGCGAAGCGTCGATCGGCATCCTCTTTCGCCACCTGAGCGCAAGCCGCCTCGTCACCATCGCGCAGATCGAGGGTCGCGTACGCGGCGCCGGCAGCGAGTTCGTGCTGGCGTGCGACATGCGCTTTGCCGCGCGAGAGTCGGCGATTTTCGCTCAGCCGGAGCCGGGACTTGGCGATCCGGGATCGCGACCGTCTGCTTACGGGAAAATTCCGACTCGGAGCTGAACGTCCGGAGTTGGCCGAGGGCAGTCCTTGACCCTAACCGGCCAGTCGCGCCACGAGCTGAAATCTGAAGTCGACGCGGCATCGGATCACCCGCTGGTGTGGGCAGACGTCGGGTTGTGATCTTCGAACGATGCGGTTCACAGCACGTTACAGGGGCACGGAGGCTCCACGGGGATCCGAGCATAACGCCGGTGTGATTTTGGTTGCCTCTTGTGGCACGTTGGCGAGGCGGGCGCCGCGCAGAGCGCCCCAAGAGAGGGCCGGAGACGGAGACATGACACCCGCGGTCCTCTCGGCTTGATTCAGATCAAAGCCTTGTCTTGCCGAGCCGAAGGCTCTAGATTGCCGATTGATGAGCGAATCCAGCATACCGGACGCCGGAGCCGCCAGGTCGGGTGCCCAAGGCGCGGCCCTGCACCGCGAATACCTCTATCGCTACGCCCTGCTGCAGCTCCGCGATGCGAGCCGCGCCGAAGACGTCGTGCAGGAGACGCTGCTAGCGGCTATGGAAAGCCAGGATCGATTCGCCGGCAAGTCTTCGCTGCGGACCTGGCTGACCGGCATCCTCAAGCACAAGATCATCGACGTATTCCGCAAGCAGGCTCGGGAGGTCCCCCTGGAGAGCGGCGGAGCTTCCGAGTCGGACGAGGAGTTCGCCGGCCTGCACTTCGACAAGCAGCGCACCGACCACTGGCACACGTTCCCCCAAACCTGGGGCGATCCGGAGCGTTCCCTGGAGGACAAGCGCTTCTGGGAAGTATTCGACCAGTGCAGCAAGCAGATGCCGCCGCAGATCGCACGCGCCTTCTACATGCGCGAGATCATGGGGCTGGAAACCGACGAGATCTGTAAGGAGTTGAGCATTACTGCGACGAACTGTTGGGTCATGCTGTATCGAGCGCGCATGAGCCTGCGGCAGTGCTTGGAATTGCGCTGGTTCAGCGCCCGCTGACCTGCTGCCATGTTCGCGACTGACCTCGAGCAAGAACGATGAGGAGCACCTGGCGTTGCTGACTTGCAAACAAGTATCCGAGCTCGTCTCACACGCCCAGGACCGCCGACTCGGTTGGTTCGAGCGCTGGCGGATGCACGTGCACCTGCGCGTCTGCGAGGGCTGCCGCAACTTCGAGAGTCAGATCGGCTTCATGCGGCGCGCCATCCGCCGCCATCCGCTGTTGCGGGACGAGGACCGCGACCCACCACAACGTTGAGTGCGCGTCGCGAAGCTTCCAGCGAAAGGGATGCCCGCTAGGCCGAGTCGCGCCGCCCGGCGAGAGCAGCAATCAGGGGCAGCGCGCCAGCAGGCCGCATGCGCTCAAGAGCCGAGCGCTCCAACTCGATGGCGGCGC
The DNA here is from genome assembly GCA_041488355.1 of Gammaproteobacteria bacterium. Lineage (GTDB taxonomy): Bacteria > Pseudomonadota > Gammaproteobacteria > Burkholderiales > SHXO01 > SHXO01. The sequence goes on along the minus strand of JBGPPC010000001.1, from coordinate 65,318 downwards.
GCATGGCAAAGATTTTGAGAATGGCCTGGTGCGGCAGTTCCTCCCGCATCGGCTTGTCGTCGGCACAGGCGATGTGTCCGATCACGCGACCGGCGGAGTCGAGGCATGGAATGCCGAGATAGCTTAAGCGCTGGTACTGCTTTTCCAACGCCCAGCGCTCGCCTGCGTCATGCGGCGCAAACACAGTGCGCCCGTCACGGATCACGTCTTCACAAGCAGTGCCCGCGAGGTCGAACTCTACGCAGCGCGCATATTCTCCCGCGTTCCAACGCGCCAGCATGCGCACACGCGTGGTCGGCTGATCGGTGCACTCGCACACGAAGGCCTCGCGCACGCCCAGAACCGAAGCGAAGCTGCGCACGAGCTTGCGCAGGCACTCATCCCCGCTCAGAGCAGAGAGGCCTTCGGCCAACTCTACCACCGCCTCCTGCATGCGCTTGCGGGGCGTGATATCGGACACCAATCCTACGATCTTCACCGGAATACCCGCGCGGTCTGCGACCAGCCTTCCGCGCGCTTTCACCCAGCGCCAGCCGCCATCCCGATGCCGCAATCGGTGCTCGGTTTCCAGGCGCGCAGTGCGCCCCTCAAGATGCTCCCGTACTGCCACCATCACGCCTTCGTGGTCGTCGGGGTGGACCCGGTCCCACCACGCGTCGATGCCCTCGGCCAGCTCCTCTTGGGCGTAACCCAGCAGCGACTTCCAGCGCGGCGAGAAGCGGGCCTGGTCGCTGCGCAGGTCCCATTCCCAGAGCGCGTCGTCCGCACCCCGAAGCGCGAGGCCGTAACGCTCTTCGAGCTGGCGCAGGCTAATCTCGGCCGCGCGCCGCTGGTCGAGCTCATCCTGGCGCGTCCTGCGCAACGCCTCCAGCGAACAACTCAGCCGATCTATCTCGGTGTGAATGGCGTCTATCGGAGAAAGCGCGGCACGCTCCGACCCTCGGCTCCCGTCGGTCTGGTCGCTGAAGCGGCGGGCGATGCCGCTGGCCTCGCAGTTCAGCCTCCGCCGCCGCGCCAGAAGCAGCAAACAGAGCAAAGCAAACAACGTCACCACGATCCAAGCGACCGCCCCACCCGGCATTTCGGGAGCCGTCCAGGCGAAAGCCAGCGCCGGCCCTATTGCCAACGCCAAGCCCAGGCTGATCCTCACCGGCGTACTGCGGCCCATGGGCTGACTCCTCTTGTCGTCCTGTTGTCCGGATGCGGGAACACGGCGCGTGCGTACCGCTCGCGCGATTTGGTCGCGTGACGGCGCTAGAACTTACGGCTCCATGTCAATGCAGCGTGGACGCAGGAGCCCCGAGCCCTGCACCGGGATCCAGCCGCTCCAGCAGCCGCCGCTCCATTTCGACGCTGGCGCGCACGGCGAACAGCTTGAGGATGGCGTCGTGAGGCAGTTCGCGTCGCAACTCGCCTCCATCCATACAGGCGATGTGGCCGATTACAGCGCCCTTGGTATCGATGCAGGGCAGACCGAGATAGCTTTCCGTGCCCCACTCTCGTTCTCGCGGCCAACGCTCGCTCACACCCCGCGGGACGAACAGCGGTCGGGCGTGCTCGATCACTTCCTGGCACGGCGTACCCGCCAGGTCGAACTCCTCGCACGGTGCGAACTGGCCCGCATACCAGTAGGCCAGCATGCGCACGCGCGTGGCGGGATAGTTGCAGCACTCACACAGGAACGCTTCGCGCGTGTTGAGGACAGTCGCGAACTTCTGCACCAGCAACCCGAACGCATCGTCGCTGCGCAGGCCATCCATGCCGTCGGCCAGCTCGAGCAGCACCTGCTGCGCTTGCTTGCGCGCCGAGATGTCGGAGTTCAGCCCCACCAGCCGATAGGCCCGGCCGCTTGCATGGCGCACCGCCGCCGCACGCGCCAGTACCCAACGCCAACTCCCGTCCTTGTGACGCAACCGATGCTCGTACTCGAAACGCGGCGTGCGGCCATCCACGTGCAGCTGCAGCTCGGACAGCGCCCGCTCGCGGTCGTCAGGGTGGATGCGACTGTGCCATTCGTCGATGCGCGCTCCGATCTCGGCGTCGTCGTATCCGAGCATGCTCTTCCAGCGCGGCGAGAACTGAGCGGCACCGGTGTTCAGGTTCCACTCCCACATCCCGTCGTTGGCGCCGCTGACCGCCAGGCTGTACCGTTCCTCGCTTTCCCGCAGACTCTCCTCGGCGCGCGCCCGGTCGCGGACCGCGTCGCGCAGCCATGCTTTCTCCTGCTCGAGTTGATCCAGCAGTCGAGGCGGCAGCGTGCGCAAGGCAGCCAGGGGGTTGCTAATGGCGTCAGGCAGCATGTGCGCCTCACCGGCGAGCTGTGAAGCCTGCTCAACCAGACGCCTCAGACGCCGCCTCGACCGCAGCTCGGACAGCCCGAGCCAGACTGCACCCACCCCGAGCAGCACCAACAGACCGACGGGTAGCCAGGCGCCTGCGATCATCCGGCAGCTACCACACGCGGATTGGCGGGCTGGAGCCGCGCGAGCGGCAGCGTGAAGCGGAACACCGTGCCAGAGCCGAGCTGGCTTTCCACCGTCAGACGGCTGCCGTGCAGATCCAGAATGCTCTTCGTGATGGCCAGGCCGAGCCCGGCGTGCGCGCCCTTGTCCCAGTCGGCGTTGCTCACGCGGAAGAACCGTTCGAACACGCGGCTCAGGTCCTCCTGGGCGATGCCGCGGCCGGTATCCGCAACGTGGAGGCTCGCCTCCTCCCCGTCCACAGTCACGCCCAGGCGCACTTCGCCGTGCGCAGGCGTATGGGTCAGGGCGTTGCCGATTAGATTTTCCAGGACGCGCTCGATTAAGCCGATGTCGCCCGACACATAGGGTAGCCGCTCGGGGAAGTCGAAGTTGAGCCGTACCTGCTTCTGCTCGGCCTGGAGCTGGAACTTTTGCGCGACGTCCTGCAGCAGTTCGCCCGCGGAAAACGGCTCGGGCTGCAGCGTGATCTCGTTGGCATCCAGCTTGGCCAGCTCGATCAGATCGCCCACCAGTCTCCCCAGGCGCTCGCAGCTGCGCGAGGCGATCCCGAGATAGCCGCGCCGCTCCTCGGCGGTGAGCGCGCCGTCCTTCAGCAGCAACGTGTCCACGTAGCCCTGCAAGGTGGCGATCGGGGTCTTGAGGTCGTGGGAGACGTTGGCCACCAACTCGCGCCGCAGTTCATCGTTCTGGCGCAGCCTCTCGAGCTGTGCGCTCATGCGAGAGGCCATTTCGCGGAAAGTGAACGCCAGCCTGTCGATCTCGTCCCCGCCGGGGTCGTTAGCTGCCGGTAGCGCTTCCGGCCGCCGGCTGAAGTCCCCGTGCTGGAAATCCGCCATCGACGCTGCCAACCTCTCGAGCTTGCGTGTCATCAGCGCGAAGATCCCCAACCCCGCCAGCAGCGCCAGGATCACGCTCACGCCTGCAACCCCCGCTGCCACCGGGATGATGTCGCTCTGGCGTACGAGCGCCGCGAGCCCGGCCGGACGCCCAGCGCCCAAGAGCACGTACAAGTAGCCTTGCGCAGCGTCGCCTGAGCCTATGCGCGCGGCCGAGAAGATGCGGCGCTGCCCGGGATGGCGCGGATCGTCGCCGCGGACCGGAAAGTTCGCGCTGTGGTCTAGGAATGCGATCACAGGCGCGAGATCGACGCGCTCTTGCTTCACCTCGCCGGGGGAAGCCGAATAGGCCACGATGCGCCCGCCTGCGTCCAGCAGGTAAATCTGGATCGAGGGGTTGACGATCATCTGCATGTCGAACATGCCGCGCAGCCGCTCCGGATTGGCGTCGGCGAGGCTGAACAGCAGCGTCTGGTCGGCCAGGTGGCGCGCCAGAGGTTGGTTCAGCCGCTGGTTGGACTCCTCGTTATACAGCTCGAAGAAGTGCAGCGTCACGACGACAGAGATCACGCCGACGAGGGCGAACAACGCCAGGAGTACGGCGGCGAGCCGGCTGTAGAGGGTGCGAAACATCCGAAGAGGCGTGATTCGTGACTCGTGATTCGTGCTTCGTAAGAGCTGGAACGCTATTAGGTTCTGCTAACAGCTAGCCACGAGCCACGAATCACGAGATTCCTTCCGCGAACTTGTACCCTACGCCCCACACCGTGTGAATGTATTCGGGGCTCTGGGGATCCAGCTCGATCTTCGCACGCAGGCGGTTGATGTGGGAGTTGACAGTATGGTCGTAGCCGCTGTGCTGATAGCCCCACACCTGGTCGAGCAGCTGGTCGCGGCTGTAGACGCGGCCGGGGTGGCGGGCAAAATGCACCAGCAGGTCGAACTCTTTAGCAGTCAGCTCGACGCTGTTGCCCCGCACCGCAACGGTATGGCGCTCGATGTCGATGGTGAGATCGCGCAGCTGGATGACCTTCGATTCCCCTGGCGCGTCGCTCTTGCCGAGCATTTCGACGCGGCGGAAGAGCGCTTTCACCCGGGCGGTCAACTCCATGACGCTGAACGGCTTGGTCAGGTAGTCGTCCGCGCCCATCTCTAAGCCCAGCACTCGGTCCAGCTCGCTGGACTTCGATGTCAGCATGAGAATGGGCGTGTAGCGTCCGCGCGCCCGCAGGCGCCGACACACCTCCAGCCCGTCGATGCCCGGCAGCTTGAGGTCGAGAATGATGAGGTCGTAGGGCTTCGCCTCCGCCTCGGTCAATCCGACGATTCCGTCGAACGCGAGGTTGACCTCGCACGGCAGATCCTGCAGATGCAGCTGCACCAGCTTGGCGATGTCCAGCTCGTCTTCGATGACCAGTACGCGATGCTTCACTGCGCTCCCCAGACCAACGATCGGTTGCAAGAATGGCGCTCTGCTCACCTCCTGCACCTCGTTCACTCTACCCTCACGCGGCTGCTTTCACGTCCACCACGGCGGCCATGCCCTGCCCAAGCTGCGCGGCCGGGCCGCCGGTGATGAGGCGAGTCCCGCTGCGGTAAGTCAGATAAGCCCAGAACCAGTCGAACATCACCGACATGCGGTTGCGTACGCCGACTAGAAATCCCAGGTGCAGCGCGCCCCACAGCCACCATGCCGGCGCACCCCATACCTTGAACCAGCCGAAGTCGGCTACCGCGGCCTTGCGCCCGATCGTAGCGAGGCTGCCGAGATGAGTATAGGCGAAAGGCCCTGGGGCGCGCCTCGCTTCGACCCGTGCTCGGATCACCTTTGCCACGTACGCGCCGCCCTGCTTCGCGGCTGGCGCAAGGCCCGGCACCGGCTGTCCGCTCCACGCGAGAGAAGCCGCCGTATCGCCGATGCAGAACACGTTGGGCAGCCCCGGGACCGACAGATCCGCTCCGACCTTCAGTCGGCCGGCATTGTCGGCCTCGGCTTTGAGCCACTTGGCAGCGGGTGAAGCGACCACCCCTGCGGCCCACATCACGGTGCGCGACGGAATCCGCTGGCCGCTCACCGTGACGCCTGCGTCATCGATGCGCTCCACGCGGCTGTTGAGCAGCACTTCCACCCCGAGACGCTCCAGCGAACGTCGGGCCTTCTCGGACAGCGCTTCCGGGAAGGTGGGCAGGATGCGGGGCGCGGCCTGCACCAGCAGCACTCGCGCGGACGCGGGATCGAAGCGGCGGAACTCCTTCTCCATGCCGTGGCGTGCGAGCTCGATGATCGCGCCCGCCAGCTCTACCCCGGTTGGACCGCCGCCCACGATCAGGAAAGTGAGCAGGCTGCGGCGCTCGGGTTCATCATCTGTGGCCTCGGCTCGCTCGAACGCGGTCAGCAAGCGCCGGCGCACCTCGGTGGCGTCTTCGATGCGCTTGAGTCCGGGCGCGTAGGGCCCCCACTCGTCGCGGCCGAAGTAGCTGTGAGAAGCGCCGGTGGCAAGCACAAGATGATCGTACGGGACGCGGCGCTGTCCGACCAGGACCTCCTGGCGCGCGGCGTCCACGCCTGTCACTTCGCCCAACAACACCTCTGCATTGAAGCGCTCGCGGAACAGGCCTCGGATCGGCGTTGCGATGTCGCCCGGCGACAGCCCAGCGGTGGCGACTTGGTACAGCAACGGCTGGAACAGGTGATAGTTGTGCCGGTCGATCAGCGTGACTTTGACCGGCGCGTTGGCCAGCCGGGCCGCACAGGTCAGCCCACCGAAGCCGGCGCCCACGATTACTACGCGCGGCAACCCTTCCAAAGAGAAGGCGGGCTTTCCGTCCAGTTGCGGGAACACGCGCTTGAGCGCGCGCGTGATCAGCGCGTCCAGGCTATAGCGGCCCGGGCCTACGGCTGCCAGGAGGGCGAGCACCAGCATCCAGTACCAATCGTCGGACAGGCGCGGATCGGTCATTTCGCCGCCCACCAGGCCGAGCAACAACACCACAGCGGTTGCACGCGTGCCGAGGCCTAGCGCCACCAAGCACGCGCCAGGAACCAGCAACACACCAGGAATATGTGACGCGGTTCGCACCGGCAGCAGCGTCGCCAGCAGGTCCGGCGACATCATCCCCGAAACGGTTGCCCCTGTCGCGGCGAGCAGCGCGATCGCGAGCCACAGCCGCAGCAACAGCTGGTAGACAGGGCCCACCCAATCGCTGACGAGCCGCGTGAAGCGCAAGACGTTAGCCGCAAGCGGGAGCGCGCTATCGGCCAGTCCGCGCGCCAGAGATCGATCCAGCGAGATGGGACCGGCACCGAACACCACATACCACCCGAAGAGCGCGGCCCAGAACAGGTGGGCATCGAATGCGAGGTAGTTGAACTGAATCACCAGCGACAGGATCAGCATCGCCATCGCCGCCGCACGCGTCGCCAACCCCAACGCCAACAGGACGGCGCCGCCGATCTCGATGCTCACACCCAGCCAAGCCGCGGCCACTGGGTCGAGCCAGCTCACCGGATATTCGTTGGCGGCGAGATTGAGCGCGTTCTCCCAGTTCGCTGCCTTGAGCACACCGGATACGAAGAACACTTGCGCCAACCACAACCGGACGACCAAATCGAGCACGGGCCAGGCACCGCGCTCCGCGCCGCGGATGACTGCCGCAGCCCAGCCCAGGGGCCGCGCGAGCAACTGCTTGAGCGCTTCGCGCTTCAGATCGAGACGGACGGTGTCCATGCTTGCTCCCTAGGTCGGTCGAATGTCGAGCGCCTTACACCCGCGTGGCCGAGTGGTCCGCGCACTCGTGATAGCGGCAGCGGAAGATGCAACGGCTGTTGTTCTCGTGATGCAGCTTGCAGCATAGGACGGTGCCCGGCCCACGCGTCAACAAATAGGTCTGCGCCGCCAGCAACATCCCCAGCGGTGGCGCGAGGACATAGATCCACACGTCGGTCCATACCTGCGCCGGCAGCGCCGAAGCCACGGTGCGCGCCGGGTTCATGCTCATTCCGGACAGGGGCGCCTCGACCGTGATGTACACCGCAATCAGGGCGCCCGCGAACAGACCCGTATAGCGGTTGAGCGATGGGCGGTTCGAGATATTGAGCACGAGCAACATCAGGCCGAAGGAGAGAGCCATCTCGGCAGCAAAAGCAATCCAGCGCCCCGGTTCGCCCGGAAGCGTCACCGCGTAGTTGACCGCGGCGTCGCCGACCAGCATTGCACCGAGGACATGGGCGGCCAGCATCACGCCGAGCGCTCCGCCGACGAACTGCGCCAGCACGTAGAAAACGGCGTCCCACGTTTCGATCTTGCGCAGGCACAGGAAGGTGAGCGTCACTGCGGGATTGAGGTGCGCGCCCGAACGTTTGCCCATCGGCGAATAGATAATCGAGATCGCCGTGAGCCCCATGGCGACGCCGATCACCAGGCGCCGCAGCCAGGGATCGGGCAATGCCTGATGGAACGGCGAGCCGGGATGCTCGAGTAGCACGGTGAACGCGCACGCGGAGATCATGAACAATCCGAGGCCGGCCGCTTCCATGAGGTACTCGGGCCAGTGGCTTGCAAGCGCACGCACCGCCGAGCGCGCAGCAACGCGGCTCTCGACCGGCGCGGCTGGGCCCGTGGTCGCGGTTGCGCTCTTCACCCGACCACCGCCGCCGCCTTGTCACGCGCGGCCGGTTTGGCCTCCGCCTGCTGACCCCGCCAGAACGCAGGAATCTCCGTGCGGTACCGTCGCTGCACCAGGTTGGCCACCAGCCCGGTCCAGCCGGTCTGGTGCATCGCGCCCAGTCCGAGGCCGGTCTCGCCGTGAAAGTACTCGTGGAACAGCAGCAAGTCTTTCCACGCCGGGTCGCGTTGGAACGGGCTGTTCGCTGGCAGCGCGGGGATGCGGCCGTCGAGCCCGCGGCGGAACATGTTCACCAGCCGGTCCGAGACGAGCTTAGACACCTGGTTGAGCGTGAGCTCCTGATTGCCCAGGCAGGGCACCGGCACTTTGAAGTCGTCGCCGAGAAAGCGGTGGTAGCGCTCGATCGCCTGCACCAGGACGTAGTTGGTCGGCATCCAGATCGGGCCTCGCCAGTTGGAATTGCCCCCGAACAGGCCCGACGTGGATTCGCCCGGCACGTACTCGATCAGTGCGCGGCCGATGCCGTGCACGTGGCCGAGATCCTGTCTCTCGGCATGGATGCGCGACACCGCGCGAACGCCGTACTCGGACAGGAACTCGCTCTCCGACAATAAGTGCTGCAGCACGCGTTTGAGCTTCTCGCCGTCCACGAGCGCCAGCAGATGCTCACCGCGGGCATTGGTCTTGGTCGGGCATTCGCTGACATACATGCCATCGAACAGGCCATAGCGGTGCGCGTTCATCACCGCGTGGAAGCGCGGCGCGGCCTTCAACAGTCTTTGGTCCACGATCTCGCAAGCGAACAACGGAATCAGTCCCACCCAGGAGAAAACATCGATGCGCTGCGCGCTGCCGTCCGGCCCGACCACGACGTCCTTGAAGAATCCGTCGTTTTCATCCCACAACGAAATCCCCATGCCGCTGCCGCCGGCGATGGTGCGCGCGATGCCGAGGAACTGCATATAGCATTGGATGGCCACGTCCTCATAGTCGGAGTCGGAAGCCGCGAGCTCGAGGCACATGAGCGTCATGTTGAGCGCGAACATGGCCACCCATCCGGTCGCGTCCGCTTGCTTGAGGCTGTACCCGGCCGGCAGCGGCTGCGAACGGTCGTACACCGAGATGTTGTCCAGGCCTAGGAACCCGCCTTCGAACACATTGTTGCCGTCCGCGTCCTTGCGGTTGAGCCACCACGTGTAGTTCATCAGCAGCTTGTGCGTGACTCGCTGCAGAAAACCGACGTCGGGCTTGCCCCGTTGCACGCGTTCGGCACGGAAAGCCTTCAGTGCCGCCATCGCCAGCACCGGCGGGTTGACGTCGTCGAAGGACCACTCGTACGCGGGCACTTGGCCGTTGGGGCTGATGTAGCGTTCGGTGAGCAGCAGCTCGATCTGGTCCTTGGCGAAGTCCACGTCCACCAGTGCCAACGCGCCGCAGTGGAAAGCGAGGTCCCATTGCGCGAACCATGGGTACTCCCAGGTGTCGGGCATGGAAATCACATCGGCCGCCTTCATGTGGCGCCAGCGGCGATTGCGGCCGTACTTGCGGCCGTCCGGCGGCGGAAGCTGGTCACCGTCTTGCCAGCGAGCCACGTCGAAGTGGAAGTACTGCTTGCACCAGATCATGCCGGCCAGCGACTGGCGCAGGATCTTCATGTCCTGCGGATCCGCTTCGGGCAGAAGGTCCTCGTAGAACACGGTGGCTTCCGCCTCGCGCTTGGCGAATATCACCTCCCGCTTGTCGAAAGGCGCGGCCAGCGGCTGGCGCGACAACGTCATGCCGATGGTGACCGCGTGGCCCGGCTCGACGTTGAGAGCGTGCCACGCTCCGAATTTCGTTCCGGTCTTGGCCGGGTTAACCGCGTCGTGCTCTCCGTTGACGATGAGGCGATGGAACGCGTCCTTCACGTAGGGTGAAGCGCTAGGCGCGTTCCACAAGCGTTCCGCGTTGCTCTCGTTCTCGGTGTACAGGACCTTGGCGGCGTGGCGGCCGTAGAAATAATAGGTGCCGAGCGTGGGGTGGTCGGCCTGTACCGCCCAGTTGGCGCCCTTGGGCGCGGGTATCTCCCTGAGCGCAGGCTTGTCTCCGCGCGGGGACCGCGCAGAAGACGAATCAGCGTCGCCCCACGACCAGGTGTTGCGGAACCACAGGTTTGGGATCAAATGGAGCGGCGCCGCCTCCGGCCCATGGTTGGTAGCGATCACCCGGATGTGCATCTCCTCGGGCGAGGCCTTGGCGTAGCGGACTTCGACGTCGAAGTAGCGCCCACCGTTGAACACCCCGGTGTCCAGCAGCGTGAAGGCGGGGTCGTGACGGGAGCGGCGGCGGGTTTCCTCTACCAGCCAGTCGTACGGGTATTCGGCTTGCGGATACTTGTAGAGATAGCGCATCCAGCTGTGCGAGGGCGTGGCGTCGAGGTAGAAGTAATATTCCTTCACGTCCTCACCGTGATTGCCCTGGTTCCCGGTAAGGCCGAAGGCGCGCTCCTTCAGGATGGGATCGCGCCCGTTCCACAGCGACAGCGCGAAGCACAAGCGCTGATGCTCATCGCAGATCCCGCCCATCCCGTCTTCGTTCCAGCGGTACGCGCGGGAACGGGACTGGTCGTGATCGAAGTATTCCCACGCCGTCCCTCCCGGGCTGTAGTCTTCGCGCACCGTGCCCCACGCGCGTTCGGAGAGGTAGGGGCCCCAGAGGCGCCAGTCCTCCTTGCCCTCGTGCTGCGCTTCGAGCCGCTGTCTTTCCTCGTTCAGATTCGTTTTCATGGTTCACTCCGGATCGTGTAACCGCTCAGGCCGTGGCGCGTTTTCTTGTCTCTGACTTCTTGCGGCTAGTGTGTGCAGCATCGCTGTCTACTGGTTTGGTATCCCGTTTCGCCTTCTCCAGCCGCCACCACGCTTCGAGCGTGCACGCGACCGACCACGCCTGAGACGGCGCGCCCCGCGGGGAGTGCGGCGGAGCGCCGTCGAAGATCTCGCTCACGCTGCCCAAAGCCGCATCCAACAGGTGGTCGCGCAGCGGATCGAGGCGCGCTTGGGCCATTGCTGCATCGCCCGTGATCCGATACTCGGCCAGCGCGTAGTGCCCGAGCAGGAACGCCCATACGGGCCCCTGGTGGTAGCCGCCGTCGCGCTCCCAGACGCCACCCGTGTAATACGGATGGAAGTTGCGGTCGGATGGGCTCAGGCTGCGCAACCCATACGAGGTGAGCAGTTCGCGCCCGCAGGCGCGTACGACCTTCGTCTGGCACTCGCGATCGAGCGGACTGAACGGGAGGCTGACGGCGAAGATCTGGTTGGGGCGCACGGTCGCGTCGGCCCCTTCCGGGGTATCCAGCACGTCGAACAATCCGCCGGCGGGGTTGAGGAAGCGCTGAAAGCCAGCGCGCGCTCGTGCTGCCAGATCCACGTAAGGCTTCGACGGCCGCTTCAGCATCTCAGCGAACTGCGCCATCACGGACAGCGCGTTGAACCACAGCGCGTTGATCTCCACCGGCTTACCTATCCGCGGCGTCACCACCCACTCGCCGACCTTCGCATCCATCCAGGTGAGTTGCACACCGGGTGCACCGGCGCGGAGCAACCCGTCCGCGGGATCCATGCCGATGCTGTAGCGCGTGCCCTTGACGTGCCAGTCGATGATGGACTGGAGCACGGGGAACGCCTGACTCAGGCACTCGCGGTCATCGATGCCTGCGACGTAAGCGCGCCAGGCTTCGATGAACCACAGCGCTGCGTCCACCGTGTTGTACTCGGGCTTGTCGCCAACGCCGGGGAAGACGTTGGGCAGCATGCCCTGATCGACGAAGCGGGCGAACGTCTGCAGGATTCGGCGCGCCGTGTCGTAGCGGCCGGTAGCCAGCGTAAGGCCGGGCAACGCGATCATGGTGTCGCGGCCCCAGTCGCCGAACCACGGATAGCCGGCGATGATCGACTCGCCGTCGGGGACGTCGGGGAGCGGACGTGAGAAAACGAAGCTGTCGGCAGCGAGAATCAGCTGGTCGACCCAGGCGGGCGCGCCGATCAACTCGGGCACCTGAACCTGCGTGCGGCGCAGCTGCCCTAGGTCGCGGGCCTGCGCGCGACGCAGGGCTTCGTCGAAATACACCGAAGGCTGCGGATTGAGGCTCGCCACGACCCCCACCCACTCACCCGGATGCAGCGTGAGCTCGGCTTCGCCTACGCAAAGATGACTGTCGCGGTCGGACAGGCCGCGCTCGCGCTCCACCGATAGATCGAAGTTCTCGAACCAGTCGTGGCGAGTGGCGATGGCGCCACCTCGCGCTTTGATGTAGAGCGTGAACCAGTTCGGATGGATCACGCGCAGGTCCGGCCCCGAGCCTTCGATGACGGGGTTGAACTCCCAGGGCCGGGCGGTGCCGTGGAAGTCGCGAGCGTTGACCAGCAGCTTGACGCGGAGCCGTGGCGGCTCGTCGGGGACCGGTGAGCCGGCGGCAACACGCCAGCCGACATACGTCGTGTTCTCGCCGTGCTCCATCCAGATGCGGCTTTCGACCCGCAGCTCGCCGCAGGCATGGCGCCACACCGGAATGCGGCCGTCGAGCTGAAACGTTTCGATCGCGAGATAGCCGGTCGGATCGACCGCACCGCCACTCCAACGGTTGGAGAACAGGGGCCAGGAGCGTTCGCCTGAGACCAACGTCGCATCTGCTTTCGCCATCACAACGTGGCGGTCGAGCGGCGGCTTCACCGGCGCAACCAGCAAGCCGTGATAGCGCCGCGTAAGCGTCCCGGCGATGGTGCCCGAGGCATAGCCGCCCAAACCGTTGGCCAACCACCATTCACGGCGTTCGGCCTGAGCCAGGTCGCCGCATATCTCGCGTCCGAAACGGATCAGATCCGGCAGTTTGGTCTCCATACCTTGGCCTCCAGTTTTGCGGCTGCGCCGTAGGTTCACTGCTTCAGATCGTTGCCGCTTCAGCGACGCGTGCGGGCGCGCGCGGCGACTCGATCCGGCTCGCAACTCGCAGCGCCCAAGCGTAGATGGTGAGGGCGGGGTTCACGCGGCTGGAGCGCGGCAGCACGCTGCCGTCCACCACGTAGACGTTCTCAAGCCCATGCACCCGCCCTTCCGCATCGACGACAGAGCTGGAGGAATCGTTGCCCGCGATCAGGGTGCCGCAGGCATGCGCAGTCCCGGACAGCGGGATGGCTTTCGTCACAGGCAGGTAGCCGAGACGCGCCAACTGACCACGCAGCGTGCGCGTGAGCTGCCGATGCTCTGCGTGCGCGGTCGGCAGCCGCGCCGGATCGTTATCGATGCGCGGCGGCGAGCCTGCCGTTGCGACCACGCGCTGGTCGGGGTGCGAACCATCCTCGGTCTGCAGGAACAGCCCGACCGCGCGCTGTGCGAACGGCTCGATCAGCACACTGGGCACAAAAGCCGGCGCCTGCGTGAGCACGATCTGACGCGTCAGATTTCCGCCCAGCGTCTGCACGGTGCTGTGTGGAAATGCTTCGTGCGTGAGCAGCAGGGTCTTGCTCAGCACGTCGGTGATCTTGCGATGCGAAAACGCGAGCAGCGCGGTAAGCACATGAAACTTGTAGTTGCGTCCTACGTTTCGATAGGCAGGCAGCGCATCTGCCAGTCCAGTCTGCTCCAGATATCTCTGAAGTAGCCGCGGACTGTGGAGGGCTCCGGCCGCGAGCATCACCGTGTCGGCCTCATAGCGCGAACCGTCCTCGCACTCTACGCCCGCGAGACGGGTCGGGCTACCCGCACCTGCCTTCAGTGCACGGACTGCCTTGCCGGTCGCGATGGTGAGGTTGGGCTTGCCGCGCACGCGATCCAGCAGGCACTTCTCGGCGTCGCTCTTCAATCCACGTACGGAGGCGAAGCCGTCGAAGCGGCTGGCCTCCTCCGGATAGCTCAGGATGTCCGGCGACAGGCCCACATTGAGGATGTGCTTCTCCCAACTGGCATCGATCCCGCGCAAGCCGGAGACCAACTCTTGCAGGTTTGGCTCGACGGCGAAAGGACGTACGCCGAGCAGCTCCTCGGCCTCATCGTAGAACGGCGCGAGCTCGTCGTAACCGATAGGCCAGGATCGGCACTGATGGGCGGGATCGGCCTCGAACTCGTGCCGCGCGAAGCGCAGCAGGGCAGCACCGTACCATTTCGTCTTGCCGCCCAGGTTGAAATGCTCTTCGGGAACGACCTGCTTGCCGGCGCGGTCCACCCAAGGCTCCTTGCTGAGATAGGCACCACGCCGCATGACGGTGTCTACATCGAGGGTGCTCCCGTCTCGCGGCAACGGCAATCCCTTCTCGAGCAGCAGCACCTTCTTCCCGGTCTGGGTCAAGTGATAGGCCGCTGCCGATCCGCCGGCGCCCGAGCCGACGATGATCACGTCGTATTTCATCTGCCGCTCCTGATTGGTTTAGCAGGCTTCTAAAATGCCGTTCGCGCGCTGTCATTCAACCAGCAGCACCGCGTGGCCGTCCGGGTCTTTCACCATCAGCGCCTTGGTCCACGGCTCACCGCTTACTGAGACGACCTGGGGCGAAATGAAGGTCACGCCGCCGCCTTGCAGCTTCGTTACCAAGCCATCGAGGTCGTCCACTTGAATCACGGTTCGAGTAAGAACCAGGTCGTTGGGCCGCAACGCGATTGGCGATGGCCGCCCGCCTGGCGGGTTCACGTACTGCAGGAACTCGAGTCCAGGACTCTCGGAGCGGTCGGGTCGCAGTCCGGTGATGCGCACCACTGCGCCGAACGCGTTGTCGAGCTGCTCTTGAGTCATGCCGGTATTAGTGGTGCCGCCGGCGACGGTGAGGCCGATCAGGTCTCGGTAGAACGCGGTGCTGCGCTCCGTGCTGGAGATGCCGATCGCCGAGTGGTCGATACCCAGGAACAGCCGGCCATCGGCGCTTTGCCACTTGGCCTTGCCCTTGTCAGCCGGGAACCAAAGCAGCTCGAGCGGATGACCGTCGGGATCCTTGAACTTGTACGCTTTGATGCCGGCCGCGGCTTTGTTCGATTCGGGAATGGTCTGCGGCGCGCTGGAGATGCTCTGGATCGGAAACGCGCGCAGATGCTCGTAGGCCCGCTCCATGTCGCTCACGACGACAGCGAAGTGCTGGAACCAGAGATCGTTCGAGCGGCTGTCGACGGGGATGGGCTGACCGCCGGGTGCGAGGTACTGGTCGAGTTCGATCCGCTCGTCTCCGAGCTGTAGTGTCGCACTGCGAACGCGCGTGCCGAACACGCCGGTTAGATAGTCGTAGTTGCGGTCGGCGACGATGCGTTCGCCGACCTTCTTGAAACCGAGCGCCTCCTGGTAAAAGGCGACGGCGCTGTCCAGATTGGAGACCGTAAGTGCGAAGCCGCGGATCTCGCGCGCTCCGGCAAACACGGTGCTGGCCAGCAGCGAAAGGGACAGTGCGACGACCAGAAGCATGAACTGGTCGGGGCGGATGCGAAGTCGGAACATGGTTCCTCCGGCGTGATTCGTGATTCGTTACTCGTGATTCGCAATTCGTGACGTGAGCTCTCGGCGCTCCCTTCCCTTCAAGGGGAGGGTCGGGGGGGTTACCGGTCACGAACCACGAGTCACGGCCTTTCGTTAGCCATTCCCGCGGAATTCCGGGAACAGCGTCATCCCGCCGTCCACATACAGCGTGGCGCCGTTCACGTAGTCCGACAGGTCCGAAGCCAGCCACACCGTCGCGCGTGCGATGTCGTGCGTTTCGCCCACCCGGTAATAGGGGATGAGCTTGAGCAGTTCCCGTTCGGCTTCCGGTGTGTCCCACGCGCTGGTGTTGATCGGAGTCTTGATCGCACCCGGGGACACGGCGTTGACGCGAATCTTGTGCATCGCCAGCTCCTGCGCCATGGTCTTCATCAGCATCGACACACCGCCCTTCGACGCCGCGTAGTTCGCATGGCCTGACCAGGGGATCATGTCGTGCACCGAGGACATGCAGACGATCTTGCCGGCAGCGGCCGACAGCTCGGGCTGGACCCCGCGGCGGCGGAACTCGCGCACCGCCTCACGGGCGCACAGAAACTGGCCGGTGAGGTTCACGTCCAGCACGAATTGCCAGTCCTTCAGGCTCATCTCGTGCAGCGGCGCATCGCGTTGCAGCCCGGCGTTGTTCACCAGGATGTCGATGCTGCCCCAGGCTTCGATCGCCTGCCGGAACATGGCTTGGACCTGTTCCTCTTTGCTGACGTCGGCGCGGATGGCGATGGCCTCGCCGCCCGCCTGGCGTATTTCGTTGACGACCCGCTCGGCCTGCTCCGGTGCGCTGACGTAGTTGACGATGACCTTTGCACCGGCGTCGGCCAGACCCTTCGCGACGCCCTCTCCGATCCCAGAGTTCGCGCCGGTAACCACCGCCCGCTGACCTTCGAGAACTCGCAGAGTCATGGCCGTGCGATCCATTGTGTTGACTGCGTTCATATGGGCTTTCCTTGTTTTGCGCGGCTCAATTCCAGAAGCGGCGGCGGACGAAGTGATCGACGGAGATTTTTCCCGGCCCGTGCAGCAGCGGGATCAGCAGCAACAGCCCCCAGTACTGATGGTCCCTCAGCCCGACCTCACCCAGGTCAGGGTAGGAGATCACGGCGATGATGTTGAACACGAACAGCACGCCGGCCGCGAAGCGCGTGCCGAGCCCCAGCACCAGCAGCACCGGGAAGAACAGCTCCGTGAACGTGCCCATATATGCCGCGAGCTCGGGCGGCAGCAGCGGCACTGCATATTCGTTCCCGAACAGCGCCAGCGTGCTGTCCCAGCTCTGGATCTTGGTCAGCCCGGACAAAAAGAACGCCTTGGCCACCCAGATCCGGATAATCAAGTCGAGGACGGGCGCCGCGTACTGCTCGGCGATCGTGATGAGGCGACGAGCTGCGGCAAGGACCAGCTGCCCGGCATTCAGCGCGCGCGTGGAACTGACGGTCATTTCCATTTCGATTTCCCTTGAACGAGGCTCGGGCGTCTGCGGAAGCGAGGGGCCGGGTGGCTTACGCTGCGTGTGCCGGCGGCTGCGCTTCCTGCCGGACGTCCGGGCGGGTAAGACGGGCGAGTCCGATGCAAAGCGACGGACCGTCCCGATTGTTTTCCTGATCAGCTCTTGCCGCCGTGCTTGGCGTCGGACGAGGTCTGGATGTGGCCTCCGACGATGCGCTCGCACGTGCCTTTGGGGACGTAGATCCAGGCTTCGGCATCTTTGTCCATGTTCACCTGGCCCGCGCACGCGTTCTTGCTGGTGCCGCAATCGTTCTTGCCGGCCTTGACGATGCCGGCGCATTTCTCGTTGTCGCCCTTGGCGGCGAGTGCCTGCGAGGCGCCGGCGGCCAAGCCCACAGCCAACAAGCTGGCGAAGGCGGTATTGATGATCGAATTGGTCTTGCTCATGACAGTCTCCGTAAGGTTGGATTGGGGAATCACCGGGGCGCTTGTCGCTTTCCGGATGCGTGCAGTATCGAGATCAAACATCACGCAAACCTCACGGGAGGCTAAAGCTTTGCTCACGGGTGGTAGGAGAGGAGAAACAGCAGTGAAATCACCCGCCGACCCCGCCCGGTTCGTGCTGAGCGTAGCGGCTTCATCGCGGAGTCGAAGCATAAATGGAGCGCTCCGACACCGGAGCAACGCGAGAATGGTCGTCCACTACACCCACGCGTCAGCCGGCAGAATGAAATCTACCAAGACTCCGGACAGCACGTGCTTCTGGAGAAACGTGTCCGGATCGAAGCCTCCGTCCACACCGTGCGCAATGTCGTAGGCTTCGGCGAAATCGTGACCGGTAGACAGCGCTACCAGCATTGCGAACTCGCTAGGCTGCACGGTCTCAACCATCACGTGAAATCCGTGGCGGCGAACCAATAAGTCAGCGCCACCCTGGCCTAGATCGACGTTGCCGTCACCGTCGGAATCCGGCTGACACATCTGCCAAATGCGATGCACTGGGAAGAGCGAGCTCATCAGGCGGCAGGACGGAGCGAGGAGGAAGCGCAGCCGCTCATGCTGCCCCTCTGGAACGTTGGCGAGCCGCTCGAGCGCAAGCGGCGCGTGGTCCGCTTCGTTGAAACTTTCGTCGATGTTCCATTCGAGGCGCGCGACATCCGAGAGATAAGGCAACTCGCGTGCACAAGCGTGCCGGCGCAGGAATTCTCCAAACTGCTCGCCGTGTCGGCCCACATCGCCCGAGTGCGAGGGATAGCGACGGATGTACTCTTCAGCCAAGCCGGCGAAGAACCCACTCCCTACCAGTTTCTCCACCGCGGGATACGTCGCTGCCAGGGCTTTGCGGTAGTTCTCGAATACGTTGGTGCGGTAAAAGCCGAGCCTCACCGCGGGGCTGATGCCATCGGCGCGAATGCCTGGCGCCGACCGGCCGGCGGCAGGATTGAAAAGAGCGGCCGCGAAGCCCGCCTGCTGCTCACGCAGCGAGAGCATGGGTCGTCTCCAGTGTCCACTGATTCAAGATCTCCTGAGCCTTGGCGGCCTCTTGCAGCAGGACCGCGAGCGGAGGCAAGTCCGTATCCCATTCGATCAAAGTAGGGACCGGGCCGAGCCGGGTCAGCGCCTCGCCGTAGAGGTTCCATACCGGACCGGCAACCGGTTTGCCATGCGTGTCGATGAGGCACATGCCGTTGCTGTCGAAGCCTGCGAGATGAATCTCGCGCACCGCGTGCGCCGGAATCGCATCGAGATAACGCAGCGCGTCGAAGCCGTGATTGATGGCGCTGACATAAATATTATTGATATCGAGCAGCAGACCGCAGCCGGTACGCCGGGCGACCTCGCCCACGAACTCCCACTCAGGGATAGTAGAGTCGGAAAATTGAAGGTAGCTGGAGACGTTCTCGACGAGGATTTGCCGACCCAGAAACTCCTGCGCTCGCACCACATTGACGCAGACCAGATCGAGCGTTGCCTCCGTACAGGGCAGCGGCAGCAGGTCGTTCAGATGCCGTTCGCCGATCGCGCCCCAGCACAGATGGTCGGAGACGAGCGCTGGTTCGAAGCGCTCGACCAGTGCCTTGAGCTGCACCAAGTGCGCTTGACGCAAGCCGTCGGCCGAACCCAGCGACAACCCTACGCCGTGCAGGCTTAGCGGATAGTGGCAGCGTGCGCGCTCCAGATAGTGAAGGGGCTGCCCGCCGCGGCCGAAGTAGTTTTCGCTGTGGACCTCGACCCAACCGATATCCGGCCGGGTCTCGAGGATCTCGCGATAGTGCGGCGCGCGCAGCCCGATGCCGGCACGGGGCGGCAGCTCGGCTCTAGCGGGACGACGGGGGGCGTTCTCCATCCTCGGCTCCTCTCATCTGGCGGACGCGATGCGTCTCTGATGACAAGTGGAGTCTGGCCGGGAGAAATCACAAAATGGTCACGCGGGGCTAACGGTTTGCTGGGCGCATCGCACGTGGCCTACACCTGCTTTCTCCCTCGGGAGAGGCACCCCGCTCCCCTTGCGGGAGAGGGGCGGGGGCGTGCACCTGCACGCCGCCCATGGTTGCCCCGTCATGCGTCGCCTAGCAAGCTGATCTCCGGGCTCACCATCCCGGACAGAAGCACCATCAATTCGGTCTCGCTTTCCTCCTCGTCTGCCGGTATTTCCTGCTCCCAGGATTGCATCAAAGAGCGCAATGCCGCGCCGGACCGGCTGCCGCCCCGAGCGGGGTGGGGTATCACGTTGCTAGCGAAGGTCGCCGTCGTCATGTTCGTCCCCTGTTGGGTTGAAGTGATCGTACGAGACGCAGTATCGGCGCCGGTTATCACGGAACCTTCACGACGAGATAAAGAAAGAAGTAGGTGAGCGGCGCTGCGTCAGGGCATCACATCCGGACGCGAGCGTATACTCCCGCAGGGTCAGACCCACCCTGTCGCGACCCAGCAAAGGGGCGCTGCCGCTCACCGTAGCGGCTGGGCTGGCGGTGGCGCGATGACACGAGCAGAGGTTCGTGATGCAGAAGCCCGTCTACCCGTTCGTATACGAGCTTGCCGCGGCCATCCGGCAGCGCAATCTTTCAGCATGCGAAGTGGTGGACGGACATCTCGAACGCATCCGCAGCCGTAACCCCGCCCTCAACGCGATTGTCACATTGGATGAGGAGGGTGAAACCTCCGCTGGAAGCATGAGTCCATCCGCGGCTCGGTTCCGTACATCGCCATGAAAGAAGGTGGATGGGGGGATCCCACGACCCGCGGCCCATCCAGAAGGGGAGGAGACTATGTTGGCTGGCGGTTATCCACCGCACACGCGTACACTTTGCCAGCCAAGTGTCACGCAAGTCTCACGCACTGCGTAAGGTTTTCTAACCAGGATCGACAGTATTGCGATCGGCCATCAAACCGGCCGCGGCTGCCAACGCATCGGCTGGCTGAATGAGATCCGGTC
Organism: Gammaproteobacteria bacterium; assembly: GCA_041488355.1. Lineage (GTDB taxonomy): Bacteria > Pseudomonadota > Gammaproteobacteria > Burkholderiales > SHXO01 > SHXO01. The sequence goes on along the minus strand of JBGPPC010000001.1, from coordinate 45,002 downwards.
ACCCCCAACGCGCTGAGTGTCCCATGCCGAGCCCGGACAGCCAGGATCCCGCCCGACGAGCCGCCGCCGAGAGAACACCGGAGACGACGAGGACAGTATTCCGGGAGAGATTCCCGGCCGTGCTGGGAGCGACGGTGCTCGGCGTCGGTATCTGTTTTGCGCCGGTGCTGGCGGCAAATAATTACGGTCCGGGTGTAACCGATTCGGAAATCAAGATCGGCCAGACGATGGCCTACAGCGGTCCGGCCTCACCCTACGGAACGATCGGCAAGGCGGAAGCGGCCTACTTCGCCAAAGTAAATGCCGAAGGGGGGATCAACGGGCGGCGGATCAAGCTGATCTCGCTCGACGACGGATACAGCCCCCCGAAGACGGTGGAGCATACGCGTAGGTTGGTCGAGCAAGAGCAGGTGCTGCTCCTATTCAGCTCGCTCGGTACCAGTCCAAACGCGGCCGTGCACAAGTATCTCAACGCCAACAAGGTGCCCCAGCTGTTCATCGCCAGCACCGGCATGAAATGGCACGACCCGCAGAACTTCCCCTGGACCATGGCGCTGGCCCCGAACCAAAGGACCAACATCGCCGACGAGGTGGGGTACCTGTTGAAACATCGCCCCAACGCCAAGATCGCCGTCCTCTACGAAAACACGGACTACGGGACGGAGTACTTGATGGCCCTGAAGGATCTGCTCGGCGAGAGGGCCGACAAGATGATCGTCGCGGCCGCTTCCTACGAGACCAGCGATCCGACGGTGGACTCGCAGATCATTTCGCTCCAGGCCTCGGGCGCGGACACGTTCTTCAATTTCTCCACCGCCAGGTTTGCCTCTCAAGCGATACGCAAGGTTTATGATGTGGGCTGGAGGCCGCAGCATTTCGTTCCGAGCGCGGTTGCGTCCATCGCCACGGTGCTCAAGCCGGCAGGTTTGAGCAAATCCGTGGGATTGATCGCCGATGCCTATTGGAAAAGCCCAACGGACCCACGCTGGAAGGACGACCGCGTCGTGCGGGATTACCTGGCCTGGATGGCGCAGTACTTCGCGGACGGCGACGTCGACGAGATCCAAAATGTATACGGCTATTCGGCGGCGCAGCTCATGGTCCATGTCCTCGAGCGCTGCGGCAGCGATCTCACCCGCGAGAACGTCATGCGCCAGGCGGCGAATCTGAAGGACCTCGAGCTGCCGATGCTGCTGCCGGGGATCAAGATCAACACCAGCCCGACGGACTATCTGCCGATCGAGCAAACGCGCATGGTCCGATTCGACGGCACGCGCTGGGTACCGCTCGATGAGTGAAGCACTGCACAGGCTCGCGCTGCCACCGGGCTATCGGGTCGATCGGCTCGTCCTGCGGACGGCCACGCACGTCGTCTACCGCGCCCGCCGCGTCGAGGACGATCGGCCGGTCCTGCTCAAGGCACTGCCGCGCGAATTTCCGTCCGCTGCCGATCTAGCCTCGCTGCGGCGGGAACGGGAGTTGATGCACCTGTTGGCTCCAAGCTCCGGTGCGACCGGCAGCGCTCTGGAGAAATCCTTCCACGGCCTTGTGCTGGTGTTGGATGACGGCGGCGGCGAGCCGCTCCGGAATTGGATAGGGATCGGCTCGCGCGAGCCGGCGACCTTTCTGGAGCTCGCGATTCGCGTCACGGGAACGTTGAGGGCGCTGCACGATTCCGGAATCATCCACTGCAACGTCAGCCCGGACAGCTTTCTGGTGGAGCCGGAGACGCTGCGCGTGCAGCTGATCGACCTGTCTCTGGCGCGCCAGCCTGCGCTGGACGGGAGCGGTGAGAGTCAGTCGCCACCGACGGAAGGCTCCCTCGTCTATATGGCGCCCGAGCAGACAGGACGAGTGAATCGAGCCCTCGATCACCGGACCGATCTCTACTCGCTCGGCGTGGTGCTATATGAGCTGCTGACGGGAAAGGCGCCGTTCCTGTCCACCGATCCCCTGGAGCTGGTGCATTCCCACATCGCCCGAGCGCTGACGCCGCCAGGCCAGGTGGATCCCGCCATTCCCCTCCCCATCTCGAACATTGTCGTGAAGCTGCTGGCCAAGACCGCCGAGGCGCGCTATCAGAGCGCGCACGGACTCGAGGCCGACCTGCAGGCTTGCCTGTCGCAGTGGCGCTCCACAGGCACGATTGAGACGCTCGATCTCGGGCGCCACGATGCGCGCGGCAGCCTGCAGCCGACGCGGCGGTTGTACGGCCGCGAGCCCGAGATCGCGCGACTGCTGGCGGCCTGCGAGCGAGCCCGGCAGGGCACGTGCGAGCTGCTGCTCGTTTCGGGGTTCTCGGGCGTGGGCAAATCGGCCCTGGTGAACGAGGTACGCGGGCCCGTCACGCGTGAGGGGGGCCTGTTCATCACCGGCAAGTTCGACCAGCTCAAGCGCAACGTGCCCTACAGCTCCGTAGCGCAGGCCTTCCAGCAGCTGATCGAGCAGTTGCTCACGCAGAGTGAGGACGAGGTCGCCGCTTGGCGCATCAGGTTGCTGGAGGCGCTCGGTCCGAACGGACAGGTCATCGTTGAGGTGATCCCTGAGGTCGGGCTGATCATCGGAGTCCAGCCGGCGCTGCCGAAGCTGCCGCCGATGGAGTCGCAGAACCGGTTCGATCTGGTGTTCGAGCGCTTCGTCCGGGTGTTCACACAGGAGCACCATCCGCTGGTGCTGTTTCTGGACGACCTACAGTGGGCCGATCCTGCCACGCTCAAGCTGCTCGAAACGATTGTGTCGCAGCGGGCGATACAGCACCTGCTGGTGGTCGGGGCGTTTCGCGACAACGAAGTCCCCGCCGGCCACCCTTTGCTGGAAACGGTAGCGCTGATTGGAACGCGGCCAGACGCCGTGAGCCGCATCGAGGTGCTGCCTCTGCCACTTGAAGAGCTGAACCGTCTCATCGCCGACGCCATGGGCTGTGAGCCGGCCGATGTCGAGTCGCTGGCTCGGTTGGTGCAGCAGAAGACCGACGGCAATCCCCTGTTCGTCATTCAGTTCCTGAAGTCCCTGCATCAGGATCAGCTGGTCAGGTTCGATCATGCGGCGGGCCGGTGGCGCTTCGATGTCGAGCGCATCGAGCAGACCGGCATGACCGACAACGTGGTCACACTCATGGCGGGCCGCATTCAGCGGCTCCCGCAGGCAGCGCGCCAGGCCTTGATGCTGGCAGCGTGCGTGGGCAACGAGTTCGCCTTGAAGACATTGGCTCTCGCCCGACAAGTGCCGGTCCGTGAGACGGCTCAGGATCTGTGGCCCGCGCTGCGCGAGGGATTGATCCTGCCGCTTGGCCGCCGTCAGGAGCCAGATGAGGAGGACATTGCGCCCCAGGTAGAGACTGCGGAGGAGCACTACCGCTTTCTCCACGACCGGGTGCAGCAGGCCGCGTATGCGCTCATCCCCGACGAACGCAAACGCGAGCTGCATCTGCAAGTCGGCCGTCTGATGTGGCAGCACCTCAGCGTGCCGGAGCGCGAGGACAAGCTGTTCCACATCGTGAACCACCTCTGCTACGGCAGCGAGCTGATCGAGGCTGCCGATGAGCGGCTGCGCATCGCAGAGATGGCGTGTGCCGCCGGGAGAAAGGCGAAAGCATCCGCAGCTTTTCCGGCGGCGTTGGCCTATTTCACCGCTGCGCGGGCGCTGCTGCCGGCAGAGCCCTGGAGCCGTGACTACTCGATAGCGTTCCCGCTATATCTCGAGCTCGCGGAATGCCAGTATCTCTGCGGGCAGTTCGGAGAGGCGCAGGATTCTTTTAGCCTGCTGCTGCAGCAAGCGCACGGCCGCCTGGACCGAGCCAGCGTGCACGATCTGCGGGTGCTTCAATACGAAAGCCTGTCGCGCTACGCAGATGCGATCCGCACCGGCCACGACGGATTGGCGCTGTTCGACATTACCTTCCCCGACGCGCCGGAGGCGAGACAGAATGCGCTCGACCGCGAGGTCGCAATCATCGAGTCTCTGATCGGCGTGCGTAGCATCGAGTCGCTAATCGACCTGCCGCCGATGCGCGACCCGGAGCAGCGCTCGGTGCTCAAGCTGCTGGCCAACCTTCACACGCCCTGTTATTTGTCGGGCGATAAGACGCTGACCCTCCTCAATACCGCCACCATGGTGCGCCTGTGCCTAGAGCACGGGAACATGGAGGACTCGGCCTACGCGTATGTGCTGTTTGCCGCCATGTTCCTGGGTCCGGTGCGGGAGGATTTCGAGGCCGCCTACGCCTTCGGCAAGCTCGCAATCCGCGTGAACGAGCGCTTCGAACACCGGGCTCTGCGCGCGCGCGTGCTGATGATGTTTGCCTGGGCCATCAGCCTCTGGCGCATGCCGCTGCAGGACTCGATCCCGATCACGCGCGAAGCGTTCCGGTTGGGAAACGAAACCGGTCTGTTCGTCGATGCGGCGTATGCGCTGTTCAACGAGATCTGGTTCGCGCTGCTCTCGGGATCCGACCTGGACAAATTCTGCGCGACGTACCCGGCTAACGTCGACTACATGAACCGCGTGAAGATGCATCACTTCGCGGGCGGACAACAGGTGATTCTCCAGTGGGGCCGAGCTTTGAACGGGCTGACAGTCGGACCCACCACCTTCACCGACGACAGCTTCGACGAGGAGCGTTATCTCCAGACCTATCGCGGCCACAGCTTGTTCGAGATGTTCTACTTCGTCGCCAAGCTGGCCGTGCTCTATACCTTTGGCGATTACCCGGGAGCGTGCGCAGCCGCCTGCGAAGCCCGGCGCGTGATCCGGGACTTTCCAGGCACCATCTGGGACGAGCTGACGGTGTTCTATCACGCGCTCTCGCTGACGGCCTGCTATCGCTCACTGCCTGAGGCCGAGCGCAAGGCGGCCGACGCGACTCTCGAAAACTGTGCGCTCCGCCTGCAGCACTGGGCCGAGAACTCCCCGCACCTGTTCCGCGCGCAGCATCTCATCGTGTCCGCAGAGCTCGCTCGCATCCACGACGACGCTACCGCGGCGCTGGGCCTATACGAAGCCGCGATCGAGTTCGCCGCGGGCCAGGAGTGTTCACGCGAGGCGGGGTTGGCCAGCGAGCTCTACGCCCGCTTCTGGGAGGATCGAAAGCAGGACCAGATCGCTGCGCTATTTATCGCTCAGGCCTACCAGTGCTACCGGCAGTGGGGTGCCTGGGCGAAGGTCAGGCAGCTCGAGCAACGCTACGCCCAAGGACAGCCGCAGCCGTTGGAGGATCAGCCCCGATATGGCCTCAGCGCCGATTCTCCTGACTCCTCCTTGCCACCCGCGGGGGCGCAATCGAGCGCGCTCGACATCACCGCTGTGCTGAAGGCAGCTCAGGCGATCTCGCGTGAGATCGTCCTGGAAAAGCTGCTGCAGAGCCTAATGAGAACCGTGCTGGAAAGCGCAGGCGCCTCGCGTGGCGCTCTGGTGCTGGAGAAGAACGGGCAATGGGTGATCGAGGCCGAAGGCGCCGCGAACGAGGACGGTGCCCGGGTCCTGCAGTCGATCCCGGTGGAATCGAGCGAGCGCCTCTCCGGTGGCATCGTCAACTACGTGCGCCGGACCTGCCAAGCGGTCGTCATCGACGACGCGGAGCACGATGAGCGCTTCGCCCGCGATCCCTATGTCGTCGGTAAACGCGCCAAGTCGATCCTCTGTGTCCCTATCCTCAACCAGGGCAAGCTCACCGCGATTCTGTTTCTGGAGAACGACCTCACCGCCGGCGCCTTCACGCCGAAGCGGCTGGAGATAATTCAGATCTTGTCGTCGACCATCGCGGTCTCGATCGAGAACGCGAGGCTGTACGTCGACATGGAACAGGAGGTGGCGGAGCGCAAGCGGGCGGAGCAGCAAGTCCGCGACCAGGCCATGTTGCTGGACAAGGCCGGTGACGCGATCTTCGTTTGCGATCTGGAAGACCGCGTTACGTATTGGAACAAGGGCGCGGAGCGCCTCTATGGGTGGCCGGCGCACCAGGCGCTCGGCCGTCCGCTGCCAGAGGTGGTAATCATCGATGGGGGATCGGACCGCAACGAGGAGGCCACCCGCAGCGTGCTGCAGCGCGGCGAATGGACCGGAGAAATCAACCAGCGCACCCGCGGGGGCGAGGATGTCATCGTGCAGAGCCGCTGGACGCTAGTGCGATCCGCGACGGGCCAGCCCGCGTCCGTGCTCATGATCAACACGGACATTACCGAGAAGAAGCGCATGGAGGAGCACTTCCTGCGCGCCCAGCGCATGGAGAGCATCGGCACGCTAGCCGGCGGCATCGCGCACGACCTGAACAACATCCTCACGCCGATCATCCTCGCCGCCGATACGCTGCAGGGGAACCGGCATGCGCAGATGAACCCGCAGCTGTTGGACATGATCCAGGTCAATGCTCGGCGCGGCGCAGAGATCGCCAGCCAAGTGCTGGCCTTCGCGCGTGGCGTGGAGGGCAAGCGGTTGACGCTGGATCCGCGCCACCTGCTGGAAGAGATCGGGCAGATCGCCCGCCAGACGTTCCCGCGCGCGATCGAGATCCAGATCGACAGCCCGGCGCCGATCTGGCCGGTGGCAGGCGATCCGACCCAGTTGCACCAAGTGCTGCTGAACCTCGCGCTCAACGCGCGCGATGCGATGCCCCACGGCGGGACGCTCCGATTCTCGGCGCAGAACTTCAGCGTCGACGAACACTATGCCCGCTTGTATCCGGATGCTGTGCCCGGCCGTTACGTGTTGGTGTCAGTGTCCGACACCGGTGCGGGCATCGCGCCTCAGCTGATCGGGCGCGTGTTCGAGCCGTTCTTCACCACCAAGGAGATCGGCAAGGGCACCGGGCTGGGCCTGTCCATCGTCGCCGGGATCGTCCGCAGCCACGGCGGATTCGTGAACGTCTGGAGCGAGCCGGGCCGCGGATCGAGATTCGAGATCCACCTGCCCGCCTTGGCATCAGCCGAGGTGAGCGACACCGAGCCGCGCAGCGAGCTCCCCGAGGGCCACGGCGAGCATGTGCTGGTGGTGGACGACGAGGCTTCCGTCCTGGAGGTGACGCGCACCACGCTCGAAGCGCACGGATACCGTGTGACGACTGCGCAGGATGGAACCGAGGCGCTGGCCGAGTATGCGCGGCTGGGCAACGTAATGGACATCGTGCTCACCGACTGGATGATGCCCTACATGGATGGCGCAGCAACCATACGCGCGCTGCAGAAGCTCAATCCCGAGGTCCGAGTCGTCGTCTGCAGCGGCTTGCATGCGAGTGGGAACGCGCCGGAGTTTTCGGGCCTGCCGGTCGCCGGATTCCTCCCCAAGCCCTACACGGCGCAGAGGCTGCTCACAACACTGCGCGAGGTGTTGCAGCACCATTGAGACCCGGCGTGCGCCGCCTCCGGTGACGGACTCAATTCACGACCGCGGCTGCGGGCGGATCCCGGGGATGTTGAGCCGTATCCGGTACACGCGGTCCTCGGCCGTCATGTACAGCGTTCGGCCGTCCGCATCGCCCCAGGTCATGTTATGCGGGTGGCGCGGCGGCACGATGGTTCCCAAGTGCTTTCCCTCGGGGGAGAGGATCCACAATCCGCCTGGACCGGACACGTAGACGTTGCCCGCCACGTCGACCTTGATTCCGTCGATCGCGTCCTCGCCAGGCGCGCTGGTCATGTCGTAAAACACCTCGCCCTTGCCGAGCGTCCCATCTGCGAGAACGGGATAACGCATCACGACCTTGAACTTGTCGTCCCAGTCTCCGACGTACAGGAACTTCTCATCGGGCGAGAAAGCGATACCGTTGGGGCCGGTGAGGTCGGTCGTCAGCAGCGTCAGCTTGCCTTCCTTCCAGCGGTACACGCCGCTGTAGGGCAGCTCCTTGCGCGGGTCGTCGAAGAACTTCGGCAACCCGAACGGCGGATCGGTGAAGTAGAGCGAGTCGTCCGACTTGTACACCAGGTCGTTGGGACTGTTGAGCCGCTTTCCCTGGTAGGAGTCGGCCAAGACCGTCTCGCTGCCATCCGACTCCAGACGAATCACTCTATGGTTACCGTGCTGATCGATCGTCAGGCGCCCCTGGCTGTCCAGGCTCAGGCCGTTGGACCCGGGCTGGCCGTATTCCGCGATGTCAGCTCCGGCATATCCGCTCGGCATCCTGAAAACCCCCAGTGCGCCGTCGCGATAGCTGTAGATCGTGTTGCGATTCGGGTCGGAGAACAGCAGATGCCCGCCATTGCTGTCGGGGACCCAGACCGGTCCCTCGGTGAACTTGAACCCTTCCGCCAGCTTCCATACCTTCGGGTTCGGCGGCACGATCCGGTCCACTGCGGGATCCAGGCGGATCACATCCACATTCACCTCGTGCGGCACTACGCCCATCGGCCCAGTCGGGCCGCGATGGAACTCGAGCTTGGCGTAGTGCAGGAAGATGAAGTTGGTCGGCGATTTGGAGATCGGCCCGTTGATGCCGAACAGCGCGATCTGGATCTGCTGGCCAGGCTTCACATCGCGCCCGATCACGAGGCGGTTCTTGGCATTCCAGCCCATCACCACCGGCCCGCCGCTTTGCGCAGTCGGATGCGGCAGCTCGCCGTCGACCCACACCTCGGCATAGTCGTCGACCTGGGTTTCGAACACGACCGTTGATCCGCGTGTGTCGAAGTTTCCCACCCGCTCGGGGACCGTGAGCCGGATGCGGTACCAGTTGAAGGAGAGATGCCCGTGCCCGCGCGGCTTGGACAGCGTGACCGGATCGATGCGCGCCCAGTTCGCATCGTCGAAGTCGCGCGCGCCAGCCTTCGGCAGATAGTCCCAGGTGGGCGTGTCCGGTCCGGTGGGCTGATTGTCGGCGCCCGGATCGTGGAACGCGATCTGCACCAGGCGGGTATCGCTGTAGCGCCACTCGCCTTTGAGCGACGCGACGCCTTCGCGGGTGGCCAAATCGACCACGGCCTCTGGCTTGCCGGGGAAAACGTCCTCGCCAGCCGGCGCCACTGAGCCCCAAACAGCTAGGCCCAGCAGCGCCGCCGCGACAAGTCGCGGCGCGATGTTCATTTTTCCGCTCCCACCGTTTCTTGCAGGGCCTTGATGCCGGCCATGGCCAGCTCCTCGTCCTGCTGCGCACTGGCGGCGCCGCTCATGCCTACCGCGCCCACCACTTTCCCATCGATCACGATGGGCAGACCACCTTGAAGCGGCGTCAGCACCGTGTCTGGCAGAGCGGTCATGGCGAACCGGCCGTTGTTGATGGCATCCTCGAAAGCCTTGGTCTGCTTGCGGAACAGCGCAGCGGTGCGCGCTTTGCCGATGGAAATCTGGGCCGCCGCCGGGAATGTATTATCCCAGCGCTCCACCGCAAGGATGTGGCCACCCTCGTCCACGACCGCAATGGCGCCACCCGGCGCTTTGACACGCCGTGCTTCTTCGAACGCGCCGGCGATGACGGTCCGTGCGCCTTCCAATGTCAGCACCTTGATATCCATCGTTTGAGTCTGAGCCTGCGCGCCGGCAGCTGCGAACAGCCACAGCATCGCCGCGACGATAAATGCTTTGCGTGTCATTTCCGTTCTCCAAGCAGGTTGGAAACAGCGCCCCCACCCTCTCCCTCCCCCGCCAGCGGGGGAGGGAGAGGGTGGGGGATGGGTCGCGGCAAGCGGCTTAGTTCTTGACGCCGGGCGTCGGGTCGCTCGCCTCGCTCAGATGTGCGCCGGAGATCTTCTCGCACAGGCCCTTGGGCACGTAGATCCAGCCTTCGGCCGTGCGATCCTGGGTGACGTGCCCATGGCACTGGTTCTTGCTGGTGGCGCAGTCGTTCTTGGTGGCCTTTACGATGCCTGCACACTTCTCTTCTTTGCTGTGGTCGGTATCGGCGGCGATCCCGTTGGCTGCGAATGCGAGCGCGCCGGCGGTGACCAGGCTGGCGAAAGCGTTACGGATGATGCGGTCATTGCTGTTCATACAAGTTTCCTTTCACAGACAGGTTGAGGGAGGAAGAAACGGGCGGCACCAGAGCACGGAGACCAAAGCACCGCACCGCCCGTGGAAACCAAACATCAGGCGCGGCCAAAGTGCTCGAGGCATGCCTGCTCGGTCAACGAGACGAAGCCGTGCCCCTTGCACGCGTTGGCGCCGTAGCACTTGACCTTGACCGTACCCGAACTGTCGGCCTGGACAGTGCTGGTACCCGTCGAGCTGCAGCCGGCCATGAACAGCGCCGCGGCCGCAGCGGCGATCGCCATTCCGGCCAGCCTCTGGTTCATCTCCATGGATAGACCTCCTGAACATGAGAGTTGGACCGACCCTGGCAGCGGGAAACGGTCCGTCCGGGTTGCAGCTGGACTTGCCTCCACGGCAGCCTTGTCGACCCGAACGGTGCGGATTGTTGCGGCAAAAGCTCACGCGGCTATCACGAGCGGATCAAGATTCGCTCCCTCCCCCGGCGATCGGGGGAAGAGCGCTTACCATTTACCAACGGCCGTGGCGGTCGCAAACGTTGTAGAGCGTGAAGCCTTCGCCTTTGCACGCGTTCTGGCCTTTGCACGCGTTGGTCGTGGTCTTGCACCCCGACTGACCTTTGCAGGCGTTAACTTGGCGATCACCCCCTCTTTCACACTTCCATATTCATCCGCTCTCGCAAACGGGGGGCAGCAAAGTCAAGAAACGCTCGCAACTTCAGGGGCAATCGCCCCTGGCTCGTGTAGACGAGACTGACGGGGATGGGTGCGGGCTCGAAGTCTCGGAGCGTCACTTCCAACAAATCGGCCCGCCTGGCATCTTCGATCTGGTACGACAACACACGCGTCACGCCAGCGCCGGAAATTGCGGCGTCGATGGCGGCCTCCGCGGTGTTAACGATGAGCCGCGAGTGAATCGGCACGGACACATCGACCCCATTCACTTTGAAGGTCCAAGAATCCGGCGACATCAGCGTCGCGAAAGTGACGCACTGATGCGCGCTGAGTTCACTGGGCGATTTCGGCGCGCTACGCTCCGCAAAATAATTCGGACTGCCACATACGACATGCCGGATCATGCCCACGCGCATTGCAATCAAGCTGCTGTCGGGAAGGTCGCCGATGCGAACTGCGAGATCGATATGGTCTTCCAGGAGATTGACGATCCGATCACCCAGTACGAGGCGCACATTGACCTCTGGGTAAGCTTTGAGAAACTCAGTTGTGACCGGCAGGACGTGCAAGCGACCGAACACGATCGGAGTCGTGATGATGAGATCGCCTTTGGGCGCACTGTATTCACCGGATGCGGCGCGCTCCGCGTCGTTTACGTCCTCGAGGATGCGCTTGCAGGCCGCGACATAGTCGCGTCCCGCATCGGTCAACGTGAGTTGTCGGGTCGACCGACTTAGAAGCCGCGCCTTGACGTGAATTTCGAGTTCCGAGACTTTGCGACTCACCGTGGCCAGCGGCATTCCCAGCTTTCGCCCCGCAGCCGAAAGGCTCCCGGCCTCGACAACGGCCAACAGAACGGCCATTGCTTCAAACCGATCCATGGACATCCTTCCGAATAATGGAATGGTGTATCTATATTTTACCGTCTAGTTTCGGTTAATGGGAGGCTATAGGCTTGTACCTACCGGACCACGTCGGTCCCTCACTGAAAGGAAAACGCCATGTCACGCATCTCGACTCCCGCAACCATCGAGGCCGCACCCGTCGCCTCTCAGCCGCTGCTACAAGCGGTCAAGAAGCAGCTCGGCATTGTTCCCAACCTATTCCGTCTCGTCTCCAGCAGTCCTGCTGCGCTCGAAGGCTACCTTGGCATGTTTGCGGCGCTGGGGAAGGGGGCGCTTCCAGCAGCGACACGCGAACGCGTTGCGCTGGCCGTCGCCGAAATTAACGCTTGCGGCTACTGCCTGTCAGCACATGCGTATCTGGGCAAGAACCTCGCGAAACTGGACGACGCCGAGATCATCGCCAACCGCAACGGCGCCTCGAATGATCCCAAGGCGAACGCAGCGGTTCGCTTCGCCGCCAAGGTCGCGCAAGTCCGTGGCCACGTGAGCGACGGGGATCTTCAGGCGGTCAAGGCTGCAGGCTATAGCGACGCCCAGGTGATCGAGATCGTGCAGCATGTGGCGCTCAACACCTGGACGAACTACGTCAACGAAGTCGCCAAGACCGACATCGATTTCCCGGTGGTGGCGCTGCGCAAGGCTGCGTAAAGTGCTCTTTGCGCAAGCGGATTCGCCGGTGGTGCATCAAGCGCCACCGGCGGGCCCTCATTGACAACTTGGCCAAAGGAGCACGCTCGTGAGTCGACCACCTCTACCCCCATTCAGCTTGGAAACAGCGACACAGAAAGTGCGCATGGCCGAGGACGCGTGGAACACGCGTGATCCGGCGAGGGTCGCGCTCGCCTATACGGTCGACAGCCGTTGGCGAAACCGCGCGGAGTTCCTTCACGGACGCGAGGCCATCGAAGCCTTCCTGATGCGCAAGTGGAGCCGCGAGCTCGACTACCGCCTGATCAAGGAACTCTGGGCCTTCCGCGAGAACCGCATCGCGGTTCGGTTTGCGTACGAGTGGCATGACGATAGCGGCTCCTGGTTCCGCAGCTACGGCAATGAGAATTGGGAGTTCGATGAACAGGGGCTGATGCGGCTGCGCATCGCGAGCATCAACGATGCTCCGATCAAGGAGAGCGACCGGAAGTATTTCTGGCCGGTGGGACGGCGGCCCGACGATCACCTTTCGTTGAGCGATCTCGGTTTTTAAAACCCCACTCAGGCAATCGACCATGACCTATTCGAGTGATGTCGCTTTCACGGCCACCGTCAAGTCGGTGCAGACTCGGAAGGGCTCGCGGCGCGCCTATGCGCGTATGGAGGAGGCGGGTTCGTGGGAGAGCCGCATCACACCGGACCTGAAGGAATTCATCGAGGCGCAGACGAGCGCTTTCCTTGCTACCGCGAACGCCGAAGGGCAACCCTACATCCAGCATCGCGGAGGCCCGGTGGGTTTCCTGCGCGTGCTCGATGACCAGACCATTGGCTTCGTCGACTTTGTCGGTAATCGGCAATTCATCACGGTTGGGAATCTCGCCGAAAATCCGAAGGCGCATCTGTTCCTGATCGACTACGCGCAACGGCGGCGCGTCAAGATCTGGGGTGAGGCGCGGGTGGTCGAGGGCGACGAGGAGTTGACGACGCGGCTAATGCCTAAAGGCTACAAGGCGCAGGCGGCGCAACTGATCTTGTTCAACATTGTCGCTTGGGATGCCAACTGTCCCCAGCACATCCCGCAGCGTTTCGAGGCCGAGGACGTTGCGGCTGCGCTCGCGGAACGTGATCGACGTATCGAAGCGCTAGAATCGGAGATCAGGCAACTGCGCTCACTGTCAGTGTAACGGCGAAGGACGTCCGATAGATCCTGACGCAACGGCGTCCTCCGCAATACTGTCGCCCGCTGCCGACCCCGGCTTGTGCCTAAGAAGCTCGTCAAGACGGTCCAGCGATACCTCTCCGACTCGAGGAGGCAACACAGATCGCAAAGCGCGGCGAGGAGCTTGCGGCTGAGACGCAGGCACGTCTTGCGGAGCGCGCGCAGGACCACGAGACGGCGCAGAGCGAGCTGGCCACCGCAATCGCGGAGCGGCTGCGCTCTGGGGAAAAGCCGGAGCTTGGCAACACGAAGGTCGCCCGCTGCGAAGAGGAGCTCGGCAAGGCTCGCTCGCGCCACCAAGTTGCACGCCAGGCACACGAGCAGTTGAGCGCCGACGTGGAGGCCGCGCGCCGTGTCCTGCAGGCTGCAGAGAACGCGGTGCGCAAGGGCGCAGTGCGGGTACTCGCGGCGGAGCACAATTGCCTCGCGGACGAGCTGCGCGCCACACGCGAAGTCGTGCGCGATCTGGAGAGCCGGCTGAGAGCGGCCGGGCGTCTGCCCAACAGCGAGAACTTCGCGCCGCTGCGCCCATCGCTGGCCGTTGCCCACGAGGAGCCACCGCAGTTCGCGCCTTCTTGGAATCCCGAAAGCGTCGCGCTGAGCCGGATGCGCGTCTATCTCGACGCACTCGAGCGCGACGCGGAGGCGACCTGGGACTCGGTCGAGGAACCGGCCGTGGCTGCGGCGGCGCCGCAGGTTGTGTTTCGACCGTCTACGGCGGGGGCCGACGCGGCAGCCGCATGAGGCCCACGATCCCCTTGCTCAAGCCGTTGCCGTGGCGGCGCAACGTGTGCGGGCGGGCGCCACACTGTGCGAAGACCTTCGCCGAAGAAGTGCGGGCGGGGGCGCTGAGGTGAAAGAGTTCTCGGGGTCGTAAACAGGCCCGATGCCGGTAACTCGTGAGTGCGACGATAACCGAAAACCGCAAGCGCCGGCGCGGAGGTTGCGCTTCCGGCGGCCGGCAACCCCTGTTCCTGGCGCGAACTCGGAACGCCAAGGATAGGCATCATCCCGGCTCCCGCTTGCTGTCCCCTGCCCTTGCCGATGCTTCCCTTATCCACGCCTTGCCCTTTGCCGTCTGTAGCCAAGGGATAAGAGCGTCGTTGAATCGAAGGTCTTCCCGGGCGGTCTGATAGACCACGAGACCGAACGGAGTGACCCGGTAAGAGAAGAGTTCAGCGACCGGCCGCTCCATGAAATCCTCGGGGAGCGGCTTATAGAACGCTTCGATCATACCCTCGGCGAGCAGGTGTCTGACTGCATCAAGGCGCTCGCCCGACGAGAACATCTCTGCAACGGTAGTCACGTGAGGATGGGCGATATCCCCCATCGTGTGAAGGAGGGCGAACATTGGGGGACTCAGGGATCGAAGGGCTCGGCGAACTACCAGGCTCCGCCGCTGTTCGACCCCCTTAAGCGCGTCAGTCAGCAGTCCGCTTACGAACGCAAGCGCCTCGCCATGATCTCTAGGATACTGGTGCACCCGGACACCACGAACGTCGAAGTCCAGAAGATCGTTGTCCCCTCGGATGAGAACGATCTCCTCAGCAAGACGTGCTGAATGCCCGATCCCCACCTCATACATGACGTTGGCGCTGCGGAAGGGGGTAGCCTTCTTGAGCCAACGACGGTGCCACCCGATCGTAGATATATCCGCGAGCACCAGCCTGGCCTCTGCAATGTTCTGAACAATCTCCGCTATGATCGAATCACTCTTCTTCGTAAGGTTGACTCGATGGGCCTTCAGGCGGCGGCCTTGCCAATCGACCTGTCCAACGGCAGGCTCGATAACCTTGTCCCAAAGATCGTCGAAGCGATGATCGAAACTCATCGCGACGAACACGACGTCAGTCCGCGAAACGGAGGGAAGAGGTTGAGAAGCTCGCCTGGATACATGGTCCCTACACGGTTGGGATGGGTAGTTCTGCCCTGCTACGGTCGCGATAAAGGGCGCCAGAAGGGGCGGCGTCGCCTCGCGGCGTATCCGGGCTTCGGGTGCACGTCCGTCTGTGACGGGCTTGCCACAGTTGCTCCCGGATGTCATTCTCCTGCGGCGCAAGTATGCTGCATCCCTGCCGTTCAGTACACAAGGAACCTAGCGAATATTAGGCGCTTCACATGCTGCGCAGACTCTACATACCAAGGGCGGTCATGCAATCGATTGCCCAGCATCTGGACCAATCGATCGAAAGGGCTGTAGCGGACTTTTGGTCAGCGAACGAGGACGAGGATACCCTCACCGGTGATCTTGGCGCCTGCCTAAGAACAGGAACACACTCCGTTGAAGTAACGCGTAACCAAAACGAGGAGATATACGGGCTGTGGAAATGGTCGATGGACTACGCCAAGTTTCGTGGCCGGGGCAAGGGCGCAACCGAATCCTATCTCGGTGCAGACGGGATTTTCGAGTTGAGGCTCTCTTGGGGATCAAGAACTGAAACCAAGTCGATCTTGTTCCAATCAAAAGTTAACTGGCACGCAGACCAAAACTTGGTAAGACAAGCTATTTTGCTATCGACCTGGCGCGAGGCCGCCATCGTCATAAACTATACGCCTACTGGCTTTGAAGCGTATTCCATCGACAGCATCCTGGCGAGCAAGGGTGAGCGGGCAAGTGCGCAAGATGGGCAAAGTTTGAAGAAGGTGTTGGGAGAGTACTTCTTGGAGTGTAAGATCGGCAATACCGATCTCGTCTATGACCCAAGAGCACGGAAGCTCGCTTGGCGCGCCAGCACCGGTGTGAGGGTCGCCACTCAATTCTCCATTCCACATCGCATCCGCATCAACATCCAGTCACCGTTGTACAAGGAAAGGTTTACCTACGACAAGCTCATTCCCCTCGATGAGATTCACTCACATCGAATGGAGGCAGAACCAGAGGACGTACTTATGCCGCTATTGTCCGATCGTGAGGAAACACCGAAGGCGAGACGGCAGGCGCTTGCAATGACATACCACCCAGATCGATATCCAATCCTTGACCAGTTTCTCAAAGACCTCGCGACACGACGCATGCAGGAGGTCAACGCGGCGTTCGACAAGATTAAGAAGACGAAAGATTGAACATGCCCACGTCTAACCAGTCTTCCAGACGGGCTTGCCAGATTTGGGGGCGCACGAGAATGGGGGGACGAGAATAGCGTAATCAGGCGGAGGGAGGTCCCACAATGAGATGGAAAGCCAAGCTATTGCTTTTGGTGACGCTTGCCTATTTCGATCCAGCCGTCGGACAGGATGTATGTAACTGCAAGGGGTATGCGGGGCCCGGCGGACCTTGCTACTCGGGTCCAGGGGGACCTGCGTACGATGGTCCGGGCGGCCCGGCTTATTCAGCTCCCGGCGGTCCATGTTATGCGGGTCCGGGCGGACCTCGTTACCCCGGGGCCGGTGGTCCCGCATACCCTGGTCCCGGTGGTCCTCGATATTCAGGACCTGGAGGGCCTGCCTACGATGGTCCTGGGGGGCTTGCATATTCAGGTCCCGGCGGTCCATGTTATGCGGGTCCAGGTGGTCCGTGCTACTCGGGCCCAGGCGGAACGGGCGGTGAGTGTCCCTCGGTATGCAGATAATCCCAGGTGATTTCATATCCCGCCCAGCACATGACGACCGATCCCGTGCTCGCACTATTGGCTGACGCAAAGCGGCTCGCTCAGCAATACCGTGCTCTCACAGGCAAGCCGCTTGGAATAACCGGGGAGGTCGCCGAGTACGAAGCCGCACGAATTCTTGGGGTCACCCTGACACCCGCTAGACAAGCGGGCTACGATGCAACCGAGAGTCGTGATGGTCAACTCCGACTACTTCAGATCAAGGGGCGGTGTGTGCTTGAAGGCAGCAAGCGCGGTCAGCGCATGGGTTCTATCGACATCGAGAAAGAGTTCGACGCAGTTCTACTCGTTCTCCTTGATGGCAACTTCGAAGCCACGGCAATTTATGAAGCTGAGCGCGAAGCAGTTGTCCGGGCGCTGAAGGAACCAGGGTCAAAATCACGAAACGAGCGCGGCGCTTTGGGGGTCAGTAAGTTCAAGTCCATTGGTCGCCTTCGGTGGCAACGCGAAACCGTCGCCCGGCAGGACGATACGGAATCATCGCCGGCGCGATAGAGGACACCAATTATGCGCGACAATAGCCACCGCTTGTACGTCGACAAACGCGCAGTAGCAACTCACCGACCTGTCGACGGGCGTTGGTAGGATGCTGTGGAAGCTCGCGCCTTAGGTCAGCGTTTACCCGTTGCCAACAGGGGCCGAGCGGCTGGTCCAGGCGTCGACGCGCGTTGCATGAGCAGCAAGGAGGATTGCGAAGCGCTTCGTAGGCTAGCCCGGCGTCCTCAAAGCGTTTCGAATCCGCTCGTCTGTGACGTATCGATGCAGCGGTTGGGCGACGCAAAGCCAAGGTAACGTTTCGTTGTTGACCGTGACGCCAGAGTCAACTACGGCGAACACCCTTCCCGTTTCGAGTGAAATGACCGGCCCGCCGCTGCTGCCCTCGTACGTGTTGGCATTCAATAGGTAGCTCTGTACTTGGCCCGCCCCGGGGAATGGAGAAATCCCGCTGACAATCCCCTTGGTGAGTACGCTGGTGACGATGCGGAAGCCACGCTGCAAGTCCGACCCCAGAGGGAACCCACAAATGCCAACCTCCATACCCTCGGTAACTGATTCGGGCCGTTCTAGCTCTAGGTAGGGATACCCATACAACTTCCAGCGCCGGGATTCGAGGCGGCGAGGATCGGGCAGCCTCAGTATTGCAAGGTCCCATTCGGGGCTTGCGTGGACGAGCGAGACCGGAGCGGTGGCTAGGAGCCCTGACGAACTCGGGTCTCCGCTATCTTCCAGTAGCAGTACCGCCGACACTGGGGCTTTGAACGGATTCTCTATTTGAACAGCAAGCGTTGTGTTGCTCGAATATAGCCAGTCCAGCTTGTCACTCCCCTCTTCTGTCATGAACGGCTTCAAGACGTGAAACGCCGTTACTAAGACGCCGCTTGGGTGCACATTGAAGCCCGTGCCAACAATCGTATTGGCCAGAAGAACTTGGTCAATCGGCCCCGATTTCGCCAAGCTCTCATCGAAGCTCGAGATGGCTACGGTCGCGAACTTCTCCTTCTGAAAGTAACCCTTATCGGACATAAGTCGCTCAGCCGAAAACCGCGGTCTAGCGTGCCCACGCGGCGGTCGACCCTATTTGCATGACGGACCCGCTGCTGAGCGCCGAAGTGCTAAATGAGGATTCGATGTGTTCATGCAACTGCGATGGCAGGCCAGGCGACTGCTGCTCGTCAGCAAAGACATACATGCTCATCGTGCCCACTAGGACTGCGGCCGTTGCTTTGATGGTGGTCTTTTTCATGAGCACTCCGGTGTGACCGGTAACAGACCTCTCCATAGAGTAACGAGAATCCATGGTGAGGAGTCCTGAAAGCTTTTCTGAGCGACGATTTCCTTGCCGAGCACCAAAATGTCGGAGTATCCAGGTTCGGCGAGATCAACTGCCAATGTGTGATGCTCCTCAATAGGTAGTTGCTCGCCACCAATCTCAAAGACCTCAGAAAACTCTTCACGTGCGCAAGGCGTATTAAGGAGCGGGACTTCACCAGGCTGGATAGCCATTGCGTAAAGACCTTCGGTACCTCGGAAGGACCCGTCGGGTTTCTGTACCTTGCTGACGAGGAACTTTCCGCCGTGACTTCTTACATGGCGCGTCCCGTCCCGGTGATAGCTTGCATGGGGGTCCCAGCCAGGCTCGTCGCGCGGCATCAGAAAGTACGCATCGCCCTTTCTGGACCTTTTAATACGGCAGAGGAGCATTAGGTCCCGATCGTGACGGATGGCAACTCCGTACATCCAATCCTTCACAGCTGTCACTCGCGCCGCCTCAACATCGATTTAGCGACGGCTTGATGATCCGCCAGATCCTTCATGCGGCGGTTGGTTTGCTTTTCTTGCCAACCAATCGCGCCACCGCCTCCTTTAGTCCAGCGTCTTCCTTGAGCGCAGCTGAGAGTCTTTCGGCCAAATCCGCTATGACAACTCGAATGCTCGTGGCAAGCTCGAGGCAGACATCGTCGGAATCGTTGTGCATGCCCTCACTTAAGGCTGCATATCAGTAGTGTCCGGTTAACTTTCGAATAGATTCAACTGACTCGACGAACCCAGCGAAATTGAGCACTGCGGGTCGAGTCTAAGCAGCTGATGCAGTGGGGTTGTCTCGAACATGGTCAGACTCAGGATCTGTAGGGTTTCATACAAGGATGCGTCCAGGCCCAGGCGTTTCTTCGCGATCGCCACGAGGACGTAGACGCTCACGGCGATCCACACCTGGGTCTTGACCGCGTTCTCCGAGGTGCCGAAGAAGGACTTGATGCGCAAATGCTGCTTGATCCACTTGAAGAACAGTTCCACCTGCCAGCGGCAGCGATAAAGTTCGGCGATTGTGAGCGCCGGCAGCGCGAAGTTGTTGGTCAGGAACACCAGCGTCTTGCCTTCCTGGGTCTTGAATCGAATGCGCCGCAGTGCCTCGGGGTAGCCCGCCTTGGAGTAGAACACCGTGAGGGTGATGGTCTGATCGCAAATGAGGCCGGTGGAGCGCTCCACCGGATGGGAGTAGCGGCGCTGGGCCTTGAGATTGGACTTGGCGCGAGTGATAAAGAAGGCTCCTGCGAGGTGCAATCGGTGCAAGCGCTCGAAGTCGAGATAGCCCCGGTCCATCACGTAGAAGGCGCCGGGCTCGGGCAGCAACTGGTCGAGGACATTGACATCGTGCAGCTTGCCATCGGAGATGTGGATGAAGCTGGGGATGTTGCCGCGCAGGTCGATCAGCGTGTGCAGCTTGATCGCCGCCTTGGTCGAGCGAAATGGCGCCCAGGGGAACAGCGCCAAGCACAGGTCGATCGTGGTGGAATCGAGCGCGTAGACGGTCTCCTTGAGCTCTACGCCGAGGGGCTCGTCCACGTAGAGCCGGCGCGCGGTCCTGATCAGATGTTGGGCAAACTCCGCATACATGCGCCAGTCGCGCGCCTCGTTCGCGTCGGCCAGCGTGCTGCGTGCCACCGTTCCCCGAATACCCAGATGGTAGAGCTTGGCGGACTGCGCACGAAGGCAGGTGGCGATGTCGCGCAAGCTCTCGCGATAGGTGAGCTGCGCGAAGGCCATGCAGCGGAACTGATTGGCGCAACTGAACCCACGGATCCGATGATCGCCGCCGTAACGCTCGACGATGCGACCGAAAGACTTCCACGGAAGATGCTCCATCAACTGGGCGAACACCAACTTGCCAACGTGCATGCGCGTCACCTGTGCCTGAGAAGGCAACAGATTCGCGCAATTCGGCGTTCAAATCGGGGACACACCAAAAATGGCTCATTGCTTCAACTGCTCAGTAGGTTACGGAACTCGAATCACGCGTTAACCGGACAGCACTGGCTGCATATAGAAGCTTCAGCGGGTTCTCGCCCGCTGATGAGGAGTGCTTGCGGAATACCATGCTTGATCGAGTCCATGGCCTTCGTGAACTGAGTTTCCGCCTTTGCGGTCGTTAGCTCATCAATGAGCTCGGGAGAAACATTTAGTACCTTGCACACTTGAATGATCTTGTCGAAGAGGTCGTTCTTCAGACCGTCGATGACGCGACGGTAGTAAGCGAAGGCCGCGATTCCCATCCCCTGGTTTTCCGCGCTACGCCCCTTGAAGTAATACTCCCGATGCTTCCCCAGCAGGTCGCTGACCGTCTTCGGTGTCGGGGGCCCGAAAAATGGCACCTCTCCGTACTTGAACATATTCGCGGTCTTCAAATCTTCAAGCAGAATCGCAGAGATTGCAAACCTCTTTTGCTTGGCCCCGCAGTTCTTGCACCGATAGATTACGAACTCATCGTCCCACGTTTTTGGGCGCAGAGTGTGGCTGCTCGTGAGCCTAAAGACCCGGATTCCGTTACAGCGTTCATTGTCGCAGTAGAGCTCCAATTCCACGTCGACAAGTTCGGGATAGGCCCCTGAGGAGCGCGCGGCTTTCACGGGTTCCGAGACCATCACCCACGTGCCTGGGGGCGTGCTCTCGAAGAACTCCTTCAGCGAGATCGCGTTGTTCTCGTCGTCGGCCATTGGCAGGATTTATCCGGAGCCGCGGCGCTCGATCATCAAGGTAAAGAAATTCCCCAGAAGAGGAGCGCAGTGCGCAGCGCTTCGTAGGCCGGCCGGGCGTTGGCAATACCCTCAACCGCACTGCTCAAGACCGTAAGAATCGTGAGCAGCTTCGTATCATTCGGCACAGGCTTTGTCAGCTCTTCCCGTGCCTCCTCGGCGAGACGCTCCATCTCGCTGGACTTTGGGTGGCTGCTCTGTTGCAAAGACTGAATAGACAAGTCCAACGCCTCAGTCACCTTTGCCCTATCAGCGTCAGCCAAATTCTGGGTAACATTCGCGATGTTGTAATTACCCACTTGAAACGCACCAACAGGACCGTGGAAGTTGTACACGCCACCAGAACTTTTTTCTGCAGTCGCTGCTTGTCGTAGTTGCTCCACGAGAATGTCGATTTCGCCGCTAAAGATATCTAACGCAATGCGCTTCTCGCGATCCATGGACTCTGGGTTAACTGTTGCAACGCTTGCCCAACGTTTGTTGATTTCGCCTATGATCTCTATAACACTCTGGTTCGCGTAGATCTCCAATTCCCTCTTCAGATCGAACGCCAGATCCTGCGAGTATGTTGTCTTGGTCTGTACAACGGTTCGCTGTATGTTCGTGAATGCAATCTGGATCTGTGCTCTTAATTCATCTCGCCCAAACTTGTTCATTGCCTGGACCATCGGCCCGCTAACGAGCAGCCCGCGTTGATTGTACGTTCCAATCATCGACTCGCCAGCGCCTACGAATCCTGACCAACGATCGGCGATGCGGGGGTTGATTAGATTCCTTGCCAGATCTCTTGTAGCAGCCGATAGCATGACGACCTCTGCCCATTGATGGGGCGGTTCATCATAGCACTTGTAACAGCTGACCTAGAGGCGACAACAAGCCTCGCGCGCGGCAAGCCCACCTCCGTCGGCGTCAACGATCCCGACGCCCTCGTGCGTGCGGGCACCGCTGGCTGCTAGAGGTAGTTACATTCTCGATGCGCTGCGCTAACATTAAGCGTGCCGGACATGCCGCCGTCATCAGGAGAAAGCGAATGCGCATGGGCAACCAAGAAATGATCGCTGCCTACTTACAACCGAGGCAGCTCGCGGCCCTGCGTACGCTTTCGAGGAAGACCGGCACGCCGGTGGCGGCGCTGATTCGCGCCGCAATCGACCACTACCTATGGAGAGACCATGACCACCAAGCAGAAGCGTCAACGCCCAAGCAAGCGCGCCAAGTCTAAGGCAGCCGCACCTAAGGCAGAGGCACCCAGCATTCGCAAGCCCGGTTTCAAGCGCCGGCTCTACGAATTCTTCACCGGCGGCGGCGAAGCTACGCTGGAGGAGCTTGGTGCAGGCGCAGGTCCGCTCAAACCCAGCAGTGTTACCACCGCCCTGAGCGACTTGCGCAGTGCGAAGTACGGCATCGGCGGCACACCGCTGCGGATTGTGAAAGGCGCGGACGGCGAATACCGGCTGGAGGCGAAATGAGAGCCGCTGTCTACGCTCGCAAGTCCACTGACGATGACGACAAAGGGGAGGACAACAAGTCCGTCACGCGGCAGGTAGACCACGCACGCGCCTACGCCTCGTCCAAAGGCTGGGAAGTCAGCGACGACCTCGTCTTCACCGACGACAACGTTAGCGGGGCGGAGTTTAAGAATCGCCCCGGTCTGCTGCGTATGCTCACCCGCCTGCGCGAGTTCGACGTCATCGTCATGTCCGAGCTTTCTCGGTTGGGTCGCGACCAAGTGCAAACCGCGCAAGTGCTGGCACAGGTCGAGGCTGCCGGCGTGCAGGTGCACTTCTACCTGACGAAGGAGCAGTTGAGGTTCGAGACTGCGGTGGATCGTTTCTTGGTGGGGGCGGTTTCGTTTGCGGCTGAGCTGGAGCGGGAGAAAGCCGGTCAACGGGCGCGGGACGCGCTACTGCGCAAGGCCAAGGCGGGGCATTCCACTGGAGGCCTGGTCTACGGGTATGACCGGCACCGCTGCGACAACCACACCGAATGGCGCATCAACGCTGAGCAAGCGGCGGTCATCGTCGGGATTTATTCATGCTACCGCGATGGTTACGGACATGCGTGCATCGCCAAGACGCTGAACGGCGTACCTCGCTACGCGAACCTGCTGGCGGAGTATTTCAACGGCGTTGCCCCTCCCCGCCCGCGCCAAGGCAACCGGGGTACGGGTTCGTGGAGCGCTTCGGCCATTTACGAAATCCTGCACTGCGAGCGGTACGGCGGCATTATCCCTTTCGGCGAATACCGGACGGTATACAAAGGAGGCACCGCCACAACCGTGCGTCAGAAGGAGTTTCTCAGGGTCGAGCGCCCCGAACTACGCATCGTACCGGAGCCGCTGTGGGCCGCCGTACAAGCGCGTCTCGCAGCCGTACGCGCCAGCTATCTGCGCACCCAAGGGGGCAAGCTATTCGGACGCCCCGAGCGCGGAACGACGGCGAGACACCTGCTGAGCGGCCTCCTCCACTGCGGCGCTTGCGGGGCATCGATGACCGCCACCGGTGTTCCCCTGGAGGCGGAGCAACCCGGCGCGTGGTGCCCCACTACCGGTGCAGCGCCTACATCCAGCGCGGCGCTTGCAACAACCGCAAACAGATCCAGACGAAGACCGTCGATGGGCTCGTGCTCGACGCGCTCAAGCACCAAATCCTCACACCCGATGCCTTCCGCATCGTCATCGAAGAAGCGCTGGAGCAGCTGGCGGAGCAGCAACGCGCCCAGCCCGACCTATGCGCTAAGCTGCGCGCCCAGCGCGCTAAGGTGCAGCGCGAACTAGACCGCTTCTGCGCCCTCATCGCCCGAGGCCAAGCCCCGGAGCGCGTCTTGCAGGAGATCAAGCTGCGCGAGGACCGCATCGCGGAACTGGATGCGGAACTGGAGCGGCATGCGCTGGCGCGGCAACACGACCCGGTCGCTGGGCTGCACGAGGAGGTCCGCGCGGTGGTGGAGCACTTCCAAGACCTGCTGCACGCAGACGTGCCGGTCGCCCGTCAGGCGCTACGCAGGCTGCTGGGGGATTCGCTCAGGTTGAAGTTGACCGGTGACGGCGGCTGGTACCTAGAGGGCGCAACGCCCATCGCTGCGCTGCTGTTTCCTGCTATTGCTGGTGTGGCGTCCCCACGGGGATTCGAACCCCGGTTACCGCCGTGAAAGGAGAGTAACTCGCGCGTAATGTGCTTTTGGCATGGAGGGTCGCCCTTCACACTAAGCTATACCAGGGCCGTGACGGCGTCCAAGGCGAATGCGAAGACAACCGCCACGGCTAATATTCCGGCCACGACAAAACCCCGCAAAGCGGTCATCAGCATTGCGCGAGTGGGCAGTGTCGCGATGATCAGGACATCGGCGACAACGTGTTGGCACCTTTGGAACTCGCGCCCAAGCCTCCTCGCAGCGCACGGCTGCGCGCTGCGCTAATGCTTACTTGCAGGTCGCGCCTATGACGGAACAAGACTATGCTACCTCGACGTTGCTGCAACAGCACCTGTGCAAGCATTGCGGCACGCCTTCCGCGGCTGCTGCAGCTTGGCGATCACGTGCGCATGCATCAGCCTGAGGAGCTTCCGAGAGAGCCACTAATCGGCCTCGCCTAGCCGCTATTTCCCCCATATTGCCTTGTAGTGGCTCTGGTAGTTGTTGTCTGGGTCATAGATGTTCTTGGGTCCTCCGTCGAACTGGATATTGTCCTTTGTCACCAGGTGAACCGGCGCTACGTAACCGCTCGACGGCTGGCCAGCCAGCGCCCGGTTTAGCTCGTCAACAAGCTGCCATCCAGCTTCGTGCAGCGGCTCCGCGACGGTTCCGGTCTGGTACTGCCCAGAGCGGATTCGGTCGAAAGCGGCTACGCTCCCATCCCCGGCGGAGATGAACGTCGGTGGCCCAGACGGCCCAACGCCGGCGGTGCGCAGCGCTGGAGATGCGAAGTCGAAATAGAGGTCGTTGATACCCAGTCCGATCGTCCAGGTGTTACGGAACCGCTGAAGCAGTGAGGTCGTATTCTGGGGCATCCGCGCCGCGGTGTCCGCCAAAGGTGTGTTGACGTAGTCCAGGACCTTGCAACCCGGGCAGCCTTGAACCACGGCTCGCATCGTCTCGGCTTTCTTGATGCCTATCGCGTCCCCGGACTGCCAGAAGATCACCGCGCCTGCGGTGCAGCCGGTAGTTTGGAGAGCGTACGCGCCCGCCACCTTCGCAACGCTGACTGCGTCTGTCGTGACATTGGTAAAGATGGGAGGATCCTCGATCGCGCCGGTCGACGCGGCTGAGTGCCAGCCAACGATCTTGATTCCTTGCTTCGCGGCGGCGCGGATCGCGGCTGCCTCCTCCTGTGCATCAACCGACCCCAGGATGATCCCGTCCGGCCTCAACGCGACTGCCTGGTTGATGGCCGCAACCCTTCCGGCGACGGTACCCGCGCCATCGATGATCTTGAGCTTCCAGCCGATTGCGCTGGCAGCGCTCTGGACCCCTTCGCTCACCCCCAGTACGCCGCCGTTTCGCATGTCCTGCGCCACGTAGACGACCGACTTGCCGGCTGCCGCCTTCGGACCAGTGGACGGCCCGTTCCAGACTGTCGCGTGTCGCTGGGCCGTCGCGAGCAGCGCGAACGACTCGGCGACGATGGCCGATTGCGAACCGCCACACGCCGCGGAGTTTGCGTCGACCGAAGGAGCACCCACAGCTGTTCCGGCGCTACCCCCCGTCATCAAAAGCGCGGCAGCCACCAACGCTGCGCCCATGGTCTTGCTCTGTAGGTACCCAATACGCATAGCGGACATTTTGTGAGCCTCCTTAAGTCAGAAGAGTAAGGGAACTTCAGAAGATCGCGATCGGATTGATGGGCGACCCCGTGCCCCCTGGAACGCGCAACGGTGCTACCACGCACAGGAACTCCCAACGTCGTTCGCCTGCGCACACAGCGGCGACATCTTCGAGCTGCAGATTGTCGAGCAGCGGCATGCCCATGCCGTTGAGGGTCAGAGCATGGATGGGGGAGAGCATGCCTTCAACCGGGCTTGGCCTCGCGTCGCTGTCGGCGTCCGCGCCCAAAACTGCGACCTCGCGCTCGTGCAGCCACGACATCGCCGAGGGGTGCAAGCCGGCCGCGAAGAAGTACGGCGGCCATGCGCCCAGCGTCTGGCGCCGCTTGTAGTGGCCGTTTCGGATCAGAACGATGTCCCCGGTGCCGACCCGCAGACCTTGCGCAGCTTCAACCTGCTGGAGCTCGGCGGGTTCGACCGCGGTCCCTGGCTCCAGCCAATCGATCCCACGGTATCGGGGAACATCGAGCAGAACGCCTCGGCTGACGATGCCGTGCGCACAGGTCATGATCGTTCCCTTTGCGGCGCCCCGGGATCCGACGCTGCTCTGAGGAACACCGTTGAACAGCTGTCCGCGATAATCACAGTGGCACAGTGCGTCGATGTGGGAGCAGGCCTTGCCGTGGAAATTACTTCCGATGAAGTCCGCGTTCGTTTGCGGCTCGCCGGGATCGCAGTCACCGATCTGCGTCATGTAATGAAGCGCTGGAGAAGGATTGTCTGGCCCTGCCTCGGTGTTCCAGTCTAGCGCCATCGACACTGTCCGCCCGCTCTTTACCAGGCGGGCGGCGGCGATGATACGAGCCGGCGTGATCAGGTTCAGGGTGCCACGGTCGTCCTCCGGGCCCCATCGACCCCAGTTGCTCACCGAGCGCATCAGCTCCTCGAACTCCCCGAGCGCCACGGTCGGATGTTCTGCCCAAACCTGCGTTCTAGTTGCTTCCATTCCTGGTGACCTCCGATCAGTTAGAGTTTGTTACTCCGACATCTCACATCGCGACATCGCACGACGCTTAACGGACGATTCCACCGCGTGGCGTTTGCTGTTCGTCGTGAAACGCCGATCCTGTTACGGCTTGTGTTTCCGCAGCCGCTCGTTGCCCAGCCAAGATCCCGGCCGATCTCTGCCTACGCGAGGTGAGTCCGGCAAGACCCACGGCGATCAACAGCGTCGTGCCGTTGAACGCCGGCTCCACGTAGAATGCGCTTCCCATCTGTTGGATTCCGGAAATGCCAACGGAAAGCAGAACCACCGCTACGATCGTACCCCACACATTGACGCGAGCGGCCCGGAACGCTGTCGATCCCAGCAATGCGCCGACGAAGGAGGGCAACAGATAGTCCGGGCCGACGTTGCTTTGCCCGATTTGGAGCTTGGCGCCGAGGACGACACCGGCAATCGCCGTGATAAGGCCGGAAGCCGCGAACGCGAGCACCACGTAACGACTCTTGGGGATACCGATAAGATGCGCCGCTTTGGGGTTGGCCCCGATCGCATAGATGTATCGACCGAGCGGCAAAAATTCGAAGGCGATCCACAATGCGATGGCCAGAACGAGAACGTAGATGGCGGGCTCCGGGACACCGAGAATAACCGTGTCATTGATCGCAGTGAAGCTTGCCGGCAGGTGGCCGACGATCTGCTGGCCACCCGTGTACGCGATCGAGATGGCGTATAGGATCGACCCGGTTCCCAGCGTAGCGATAAAAGAATCGATCTGCGCCGCCTCGACAAGAAACCCGTTGATGATCCCGATACCCGTGCCGATGGCACATACGAGAATCACCGCTATCGGCCACGGGATCCCCGCATGAACCTGCAGACCGATCGAAAGGATGTGAGCGAGGCCTACAGCGTAGCCGACCGAGAGGTCGAACTTGTTGGCCGCGAGCGGGATCATCTGAGCCAGCGCCACGAACGCAACGATCGCCTTGTCGCTCAGGATTGATCGGAAGGTGAGACTGCTCGGAAAGGTGGACGGCAGCAGCAAGCAGAAGAAACCGATCAGCATGACCGTCACCAGCAGCAACCCGTAGCGCACCAGCAGATTACGTACTAATTCGGAACGGCGAATCTCGACCGCGTTGGAAGCGTGGCGACTGAACAGTTTCACTATTGATGGGCCTCTATCCGGCGTAGCAGCGTTATCGATTTGTCGGTCACCGATTGCCCCTGGGCGCTCGCGAGCTCGATGAGCCGCGGCACGGAGATTTCGTCACGGGACAGTTCTCCTACCATATCGCCGCGGCTGAAGACGAGCGCCCGATTGCAGATGTGGGCCACTTCCTCGAAGTCGCTGGACAGAATCAAAATGCAGCAGCCGGAGGCGAGCGCCTTGTGCATGAGGCCGTAGATCTCCGCTCTGGCTCCGACGTCCACACCCTGCGTGGGTTCTTCCAGCACAAAGACTGAGCCGGGCCCGGCGAACCCGCGGGCAAGAACGCATTTCTGCTGGTTGCCGCCGCTCAGCGTCGCGATGGCTCTCTCCGGCTCGCGCGGCTGAACGTGGAAGCGCTTGAGCAGTTCGAGAGCCTGGCGTCTCTCGGACCGAGGGAGCTGGAAACTCAAAGGTCGCCTGCCTCCGGTCGAAGGATTCAGGAACAGATTTTCGCGCACCGAGAGAATCGAGGCGATACTCTCTTCCTCACGGTTGCTCGTGATGAACGCGACTCCCTCGTCAATCGCATCGCAAGGCGATGCCAGCCGCACGCACCGGCCACGGATGCTGACCTCGCCACTGCGGAATGGAGTTACGCCGGCGAGTGCCCGACCGACAATCTCATGTCCCGCCCCGCGCAATCCTGCCAGGCCGACGAGTTCCCCCGCCATCACCGAGAACGAGACGGGCTTCAGGTGATCCAGGCACACGCTGCGCAGCTCCAGGATCGGCGTCGAAGCGGGTTGAGGAGCGCGAACGGAGGCATCGGACGGCGGCCGACCGACGATTGCCGTGACGAGCTCAACGACCGAGGTCTGCGCGACATCGCGCAACAACACGAGGCAACCGTCCCTCATCACAGCGACCCGGTCGGCGATTCGGAAGACTTCGTCGATGCGATGCGTCACGTAGATCATCCCGACACCGCTGTCACGAAGGCGCCGGAGAACATCGAACAGAAGATCGACATCGGGTGCGGGCAGGCTCGCGGTCGGCTCGTCGAGCACGAGCACGTCGACCTCCATCGCGAGCGCCCGAGCGATAGCCACGAGTGATCGCTCGGTCCGCGACAAGTCGGAGACGTTCTCGGTCAAGTCGATTCGCAGGTCGACGGACTCGACGGCTCTGCTGGCCGCTTCTCGCGTGGCCTGCCAGTCGATCAGGCCGAACCTCCGCTCGTAGCCCCTGACGAGCGCGACATTCTCTGCAACCGTCATCGAGTCGATCAGGCCGTGATCCTGATGGATGAACGCGAGACGGTGATTGTCCTGGGAATGGTCGATCGGTCGGCCGTCGAGCAATATCGACCCGCTGTCTGATTGGTAGACACCGGCCAACAGTTTGATAAGCGTCGACTTGCCCGCTCCGTTCTCGCCAAGAAGCGCAAGTATTTGGCCGCGCTCCAGAGCCAAGGAGACCTGGTCGACTGCAAGCGTCCCGCCGAAGCTCTTGGACAAGCCCCGAAGTTCCACCACGGAGGGCCGTGCGTCGGGCGCTTGCGAGGCGGGGACTTTAGAGCGGAGCATCAGACCGCCGCACAACCAGTTGCTGGCGCCCTAGACGAACGGCTGCTCGTAATCGAAAACAGCAGGAAGTGGAGCAATCCCGCGCTCGCGATCGCTGCTGCGCAATTGACCCCCACAACGTGCCATGCCCTGAACATTTCACACCTGCCTTGCTCCCGGGGACCGCGATCGGCTCCCGCCCACCGAAGCCACTAGGCTATCACCGGTTCATCCGGCCGAGATGCCAGTCCAGTACATCTTCACCCTTCCAGAAAAGGACGCCGGACTTCTGCTTCATATACGCGTAGATCTCCTCGAAGTATTTGATGCGATGCGGCACCCCGCTGATGTATGGGTGCACGGCAATCGCCATGATCCGCGCCGACTCCTGTCCTTCCTCGTACAGCCTGTCGAACTGATCGCGCGCGCGATTGAACAACTGCGGCGCTTCGTGGTGCTGAATCAACATCATCGGGATATCATTGATCTCGAGCGAGTACGGAACGACCACCAGCGGGCGCGCCGATGTCTTGATCTCGTACGGCTGTTCGTCATTCACCCAGTCCGAGATGTACTCGATTCCTTCCTCAGCCAGGATGTCCAACGTGTCCCATGTCTCCGTCAGGCCCGGCCCCAGCCACCCCCGGGGCGGCTTGCCTGTGAACTGGCGGATCGTCTCGATCGATTTTCGGACCATTCCCCGCTGATCTTCGATGAGATGCGTAGCCCTCTGTTTGTAGCCGTGGCCCATGAACTCCCAGCCACCCTCTAGCGCCGCCTTGGCGATCCGCGGGTAGGAGACGCAAACCGAGGCGTTGACCGCCATCGTAGCTTTGATGCCGTTCTTGTCCAGTGCGGCCTTAAGGCGCCAGAAGCCGACCCGCATTCCATACTCGTGCCACGACCAGTTGGGGACGTCCGGGATGGTCTGGGCGCCCGCCGGAGGGGTAAGCACGCCGCGCGGCATCGGTCCTTCGATGTCCCACTCCTCGACGTTCACGATGGTCCACACCGCAATCCGCGCCCCGCCTGGCAGCTTGAGGGGTTTCCGGTCCACCATCGCAGAGTAATCGAAGCGTTCTCGCGGCGACCTCATTTCATTCATCCTCCTGGCTGACGCATCATTCGCAGGCCGCAAACGGCACCGCAAACTCGGCGGGGGTACTGCGACGCCGCACTAACCGTCTGCGTTCCTATCGCGGCAACCGAAGTTGCGCGTTCGTTACCCGCGCTCCTTGCCACCGCCGCTCGTAGTTGGTTCAGACGCAACGATCGATTGACCGACCGATTGCTGAGCCTAAACTGAGCACGAATGCCACAGCGAGACGGGCAGGGCAGGAAGGCGCGGGTATCGGGGCTGCGACTATTAACCGAGCCGATCTTGCCAGTCTTGCTTATATGTATAGCGCCGATTCTGAACTGAATCGATCCGTGTAGAGAAGCAATCTCACCATGCGGCAGACAAGTAAAAAGCCACAGTAGATACAGCCGCTTATCCCAGCGCGAGATTCAGCATCGGGAGAGTGCGCGCAAGGCTAACCTCGGGAGAGCAGCGTGAGTGAGCGTTTTACGCTCGCATTGGACAGTGGGGTTGCCGGCAGTCGTCCGCCGATGGCGCGAGTGATTTCTCGCGCTGCCGCCATAACCTGCTGCCCTAGCTCGGGAATCCGCTGCAGCGTCACGCGCAGCGTCGGGCCCGCAATGGACACCGCAGCCATCGGCATAGAAACCTCGTTGTAGATGGTAGCGGCTACGCAGCGCAGGCCCAGGCTGTTCTGCTCATCGTCGACCGCGAACCCCACGCGCCGCACTTCCTCAAGCACCTTGTAAAGCTCCGACGGTCGTGCGATGGAGTTGGGCGTGAGTCGCGGCAGCCCGTGCTTCTGCACGATCTCACCGACTTCCCCCTCCTTCATGCCTGAAAGGATCGCCTGCCCCAGGGCGGTGCACACCAGGGGGGCGTGGCCGCCTGGGCGGGAAATCGCGCGGATCTGCTCTCGACTTTCAACCTGACTAACGAACAGCACGGTACCTTGGTCGGCCAGTCCCAGGTTCACCGTCTCGCCAGTGGCGTCGCGCACCTGGCGCATCGCCGCGTGAGCCATCTCGCCGAGATTCCGCCGTCGTCCGAAGGCGGTGCCTACCGAGAAGCACTGCGCGCCTACATGCCAGAGGCTGGTCTGGTGATCGAACTGGACGAATCGCTTTTGCTCCAGCGTTGTGAGCAGGCGATGCGCGGTAGAGGTCGAAAGGCCGGTGCGCAGCGCGAGATCCACCAGCCGGTAGCCCTCGTCGTCCTCGGCCAGAATCTCAAGCAAAGAAAGCGCACGAATAAGCGACTGCACCGAGCCGCGGTCGCTCGGCGCTTTATCTCTGGCGCGGCCATGGGTGCCCTGATCGTCGGAGTGGTTGCGCTTCATAGCCTTACCCTGTTTGCGATTGGTGGGCTTGCGGAGCACCGCTGTCCCCGGCGGCATCGGTACCGTTCTCGGGGAGACGGCATATTGTCCAGTTTGTCGGTCGGG
Organism: Gammaproteobacteria bacterium; assembly: GCA_041488355.1. Taxonomy (GTDB): domain Bacteria; phylum Pseudomonadota; class Gammaproteobacteria; order Burkholderiales; family SHXO01; genus SHXO01. The sequence goes on along the minus strand of JBGPPC010000001.1, from coordinate 12,498 downwards.
ACACCCAGGCTTTATAGTATCTGCGGACGTCGCCGCACTGCAGCAGGGTTAAGTCTGCTGGGGCGTGATGAGGTGACTGCATGAAAGCTGTCTATCCCCCGCCCTTTAACCAGCGGCACCGCCTTCCTGCTAGAGATTATCAGCTATTGCACTTGGTTGTACTTTCACCAGTCCATCGAAACGCGAAGTGCACCCGGAGGGGCGGCCCTAGTTGCCCTGTGCCGGTTCAGTCCCTTTGTGGCTGACAGCCGAGCCGTCCCAGTGAGTACTTGCGTGCGGATGTTGAGCAGATGCTGCGCACCGGGCGGCGACCAGCGCATCTGTTGCTTCTTCACGAAGCGTCGACTGACTACAGCGTTGACTGCAGATCTGGCAATCGCGCTCGAGATACTGCATGGTCCGTTCGTCACCGGGGGTCAGCCCTCCGATGACGAAAGCGATCCTCGGGTTCCGGCGAAGGTTGTGAGCCTTCCGAGTGGTGTCGGGCGTGTCCAAGAAGACTTCATGAACGAGCCGCCCGTGATGGGCGGGCGGCGCACGATCAGCGCGAGAGCGTCTCGTCGAGCGCCGAAACCAGTGGTCCGAGCTTGGGAGGGCTGGATTCGAGGCCCACCGTCACCCCGAAATGCTGCAACGCGCTGGAGGACACCGGGCCTATGGACGCAACCAATGTGCGGTTGAGACTGCCCCGCAGCGCATCCGCCCGGCCCAGCTTTTCGGCCACGGCGAACAGATTGTAAACCTGCGCCGCGTTGGTGAATGCCACAGCGTCTATCTCACGGCGCTCTAGGGCGTCCATCAATTCAACCAGCGGTTGAATATTTTCCGGCAGCGACCAGCGATACGTCGGTATCTCGATCACCTCCGCCCCCCTGACCTTTAGCGCCTCTTCCAGCTCCACGTTGGTCACGCCGTAGCGTTGCACGATCACCCTCTCGCCTTCGAGCGGCACCGCCTGCAACGCCCCCAAAACTTCGGCGGTGGTGAAAGGCTCTTTTGCATTGAGATCGATACGCACGCCGCGCGAGCGCAACGCTGCGGTCGGCTTGGGGCCGCGCACCACGACTAGAGCGTTTGCTAGCAGGGCGAGCAGCTTTTCGGTAAGCCCGAGCCCATCGGTCGCTTTGAAAAGCGCGTGGGTGCCGACGCCAGTCTGGAAGATCGCCATTCTTGCAGGACGCGATTGCAGTTCATTCACGAGCATGGCGATGTAGGCATGGTCGACGTCCGGAATCTCGGCCAGCGCGGGAGCATGAAATGGCTGACCGCCATGCTTGGTGACGAGCTCGACCATCTGCTGGCCGAACCGGCTTTCCAAAATCGCCACTCTCTTAGAGCGCATGAATCAAGCTCTACCTCGATGGGCGCGACGAGCAGCTATAGTAAACCGTTGGAATCAATGAGGCACGAGCGCGCCGCGTGAACGGGCAAACGTCATGGGGCCCCTACGGCCGGAGTTTGGGTCGCACATGGCGTGATGCGGGACGTATGGTCCCACGCGTGCTCTGCGCTGGTTTCACGGGACGCTTCAGCAGGCGTAGGGTGAGGCGCGATCCGGTGATGACCAGCGGCTCGTCAGCGTCGAATGCGAAGACGAGCCGCAGGTTGCCGGACGCGCTGAAGCTAGCGGGCAGCGGGCCGCTGCGCTTTCCGCCGGCATGGTACAGCCCCCAGTCAGACAGCGGGCGAGGGAGCCGCCGTGGGTGTTGCTCGACGCTGCCGCCCCAGAGGCGCATTTCCACCTCCACGCTATGATCGACTTGCACCCCGCTCGCGCTGCGCGCACGCAGCGTCACTCGAGGAAGGTGTACCGCGACGTGCGTGGCTCGCCGCGTGACGGCTCCGATCACGGCGCGGTCGAGATCGATTGTCGAGTCTTTCACGCGGCGCGAAGGCCTGAGACCTGAGCGGTCACTTCCGGGAGGCCGTCGCCTGCGGCGAGCTTCCTGGGCCGTCTCGGATCGGGTGCTATGTCGTTCTCCTCTCCAAAGGTTCGCGCAAGGCCTCTGGCTCTACTGTCGTTGCGCGCGCGCCCTCGGCCCAGCCGGAAGACTGGCGGACAATGAGCTGCGGTTGCGCTAGATAGCGCAGCGGTGGACTCGAGGGTTCGCGCAGGCGCGTGAGCAGCAACTGCGCAGCGGACGCGCCGAGACGCGCGGGGTCCACGCTGATCGTGGTCAGCGGGGGATTCGAGTGCGCGCCGTCGGCTATGCCGTCGAAGCCGACGATGGAGAAGTCGCGGCCCGCCCTCAGCCCGCGCTCGCCCAGCTCGCTGAGCGCGCCAAAGGCGACGATGTCGTTGTAGCAGAACGCCGCCGTCGGCCGGCTGCGCAGGGCAAGCGCCTGGCGGATTCCTGCACGCCCGCCCTCGCGGGTCGGCGGGATGTCGATCAGCCACTCGTCCTCGATCGTGAGACTGTGGTCGCGCATCGCACGCGCGAACCCGCGGCGCCGCAGCTCGTAGACCGGCCCGCCGCCAACGCGGCCGAGAAATGCGATGCGCCGGTGCCCGCGCTCGGCAAGGTGGGTCGTGGCCGCAAAGGTCCCCGTCTCGTTGTCCGAGCCCGCGAAGTCGAAGCTCTCGTCACCGACCGGGCGCACCACGATGAGCACCGGGATGTGCCACGCGCGGATCTGTTGCAGCAGCGCTGGGGAGGTATCGAAGGCCGGACACAGGATGAGGCCCGCGGCGTGGTACTCGCGCATCGAAGCGAGCACCCGCTCCTGGGTCTGCAGGTCCTCGCCCGTGTGCGCCATGAGGGTGACGTATCCGGCATCCGCCAGCTCGCGTTCCAATCCCACCAGCAGTTCGGCGAAGAAGGGATTGGTCAGGTCGTTGATGACTGTCCCGATCATGTTCGACGCCCGGCGCCGGAGATCGGCGGCGCTGCGGTTGTAGACGTAGCCGAGCGCGTCGGCCACCCCCCGCACGCGGGTCGCAGTCTCCGCCTTGATCAATGGGCTGCCCTGGAGGACAAGGGACACGGTGGACTTGGACACATGCGCTGCTTCGGCGATGTCGGTTATCGTGGGCGGGCGTCCCGGGGGTTTACCTGGGGCTTGCGCAGGCATAGGCGTGTCCTGTGGGCGGGGTATTGACAAGCAATGCTAATTTCGCGATATTGCCAACATTGGAACGTTCCAATCATATTTGGAACGATCGAACGACGCTAATTTGAGCACAGGACCCGCGGCTAAATCAAGCGGAAAAGGGGAGGAAAGGTGGGCCAGCCGTTGCGCTGGGGCCTGATCGGCGCCAGCACCATCGCCCGGGAGTGGGTCATCGACGCCATCCGGGCGCAGCCCGGAAACGAAGTGAAGGCGGTGCTGAGCGGCGATGGGCGCCGGGGCACCGACTTTGCCCGGGCGCACGGCATTCCCTCGAGCTACACGGACCTGGGTGCGCTCCTCGCCGACCCGGACGTCGATGCCGTCTATATCAGCACGACCAATGAGTTGCACAAAGCCCAGACCCTGGCGGCAGCCGCGGCCAGCAAACATGTTCTATGCGAGAAGCCCTTAGCGCTTACTCTCGCGGACGCCCGCGAGATGGTGGCAGCTTGCGCCCGCGCCGGCGTGGTGTTGGCCACCAACCACCACCTGCGCAACGCCGCAACACACCGCAAGATCCGCGAGCTGATCCGCGCGGGGGCCATCGGGAAGCCGCTGTTCGCGCGCGTCTTCCACGCTGTCTATCTTCCTCCTCACCTGCAGGGCTGGCGTCTTCACAAGGCCGAGGCCGGAGGCGGCGTGATCCTGGACATCAGCTGTCACGACGCCGACACCCTGCGCTTCTTGTTTGACGCCGAAGCAGTGGAGGCCGTGGCGCTTTCGCAGCAGGCCGAGCTCGCCTCGGGCGAGCTGGAGGACGGGGTCATGGCCGTGCTGCGCTTCGACAACGGCGTGTTGGCGCAGCTGCACGACGCCTTTACGGTGAGGCATGCCGGTACCGGCCTCGAGGTGCACGGCACGGAGGGCTCGATCATCGCGCGCAATGTCATGACCCAACGCCCGGCAGGCGAAATCGTCCTGCGCAACGCGAGCGGCGAGACCGCCGTTCCCGTGGAGCACGAGAACCTCTACGTGCGCGCTCTGCGCGCCTTCAACGCCGCGGTCGCCGGCCAGGGGCAACCCTCTGCCAGCGGCGAGGACGGGGTGCGATCGGTGGCGGTCGCGTTGGCGGTGCTGGAAGCCTCGCGCACGGGCCGGCGCGTCGCCGTCCGATACGAGTGAACCGAGCGATGAGCAAAGTCGTCTCCGCCGAACAGGCCGCCGCGCTCATCCGCGACGGCGACGTCGTGAGCGTCAGTGCCTCGAGCGGCCTGGGCTGCCCCGACGCCATGCTGGCGGCGATCGGCGCGCGCTTCGCGGCCGAAGGCCACCCGCGCGACCTCACCACGGTGCATCCGATCGCCGCCGGCGACATGTATGGCATCCGCGGCATGGATCACCTGGCGCAGCCGGGCCTGCTGAAGAAGGTGCTCGCAGGCTCCTATCCGAGCGGCCCCTCTTCGCTGCCGATGCCCGACATCTGGCGCCTGATCGTGGAGGATAAGATCGCTGCCTACAACATGCCCAGCGGCGTCCTGTTCGACATGCATCGCGACGCCGCCGCGAAGCGGCCAGGCGTGCTCACCAAAGTCGGGCTAGGCACGTTCGTCGATCCGCAATTGCAGGGTTGCGCCATGAACGCCCGCGCCGCAGCCGAGCCGGTGGTGAGCAGAGTCCGGTTTGCCGACGACGACTGGCTGTTCTTTCCCACGCTGTATCCGCGCGTGGCCATCATCCGCGCCACTACGGCGGACGAGCGCGGGAACCTCTCCTACGAGCACGAGGGCGCATTCCTGGGGGCGCTGGACCAGGCGCTGGCGGTGCGCAACAGCGGAGGCGTGGTGATCGCGCAGGTCAAACGCGTGGTGCGCGCCGGCTCGATTCCCCCGCAGCGCGTGCACGTGCCCGGCGTGCTGGTCGATCACGTCGTGGTCGATCCGGAGCAGAAGCAGACCACGCAGACGGCCTACGATCCGGCCATCAGCGGCGAGATCTCCCGCCCGGACGACAGCTTCGAGCTGCCGCACTGGGGGCCGGAGAAGGTCATCGCGCGCCGCGCCGCGCTGGAGCTGTGGGCCGGAGCGGCGGCGAACCTGGGCTTCGGTATCTCCTCCAACGTGCCGCGCATCTTGTTGGAGGAAGGCCTGCACGGGCAGGTTACATGGGTCATCGAGCAGGGCGCGGTGGGGGGTGTGCCGTTGCTGGGCTTCGCCTTCGGTTGCGCGGCCAACGCGGACGCTATCGTCCCTTCTCCGAATCAGTTCGCCTATTTCCAGGGAGGCGGCTTCGACATCGCCCTGCTATCCTTCCTGCAGATCGACCGCCAGGGCAACGTCAACGTCTCCAAGCTCGGCGCCCGGCCCTACCTGACCGCCGGGTGCGGCGGCTTCGTAGACATCACCACGCATGCCCGCCGGCTGGTGTTTTCCGGGTTCTTCACTGCCGGGGCCAAGCTCGAGGTGGGCGACGGCCGGCTGAGGATCCTTAAAGAGGGCCAGAGCCGCAAGCTGGTGGACGCCGTGGAGCACGTCACTTTCAGCGGGCAGATGGCGAGCAGCCGCAGGCAGCGCGTGACCTACATCACCGAGCGTTGCGTTCTGAGCCTCGATGGAGACGGCATGACGGTGCGGGAAATCGCTCCGGGGGTGGACGTAAAGCGCGATGTGGTGGCTCAAAGCGATGTCCCGCTGCGGGTTGCACCTGACCTGAAAACGATGGACCCAGCGCTATTCCGCGCCGCGCCGCTGAACTTGAAGCTGCCGGAGAGGCCCCGTGACTGAGACCGTGCTGCTCGCCATCGACGGCCCGGTGGCAACCGTGACTTTGAACCGGCCCGAGAAGCTCAATGCGCTGACCATGGGAATGATCGATGCGCTCGCGCGCATCGCGGCGCAGCTCGACGCCGACCCCGCAGTGCGCTGCGTGATCCTCACCGGCGCTGGAGAGCGCGCCTTTTGTGTCGGCGCGGACATCAACGCCTGGTCGGCGCTCGAACCCCTGGACATGTGGCGCGTCTGGACCAAGCGCGGGCATCAGGTGTTCGACCAATGGGCGCGGCTGCGTCAGCCCGTGATCGCCGCGATCAACGGCCATGCACTGGGCGGCGGCCTGGAGCTCGCGGCCGCTGCAGACCTGCGCATCGCGCCGGCCTCGGCCCAGTTCGGTTTGCCCGAAGCGTCCATCGCCACGTGTCCGGGCTGGTCAGGCACGCAACGACTCACGGGCCTGCTCGGGCCCTCCCGCGTGAAGTACCTCGCGCTGACCGGGCGCCGCATCTCCGCGGAGGAAGCTTCGCGCATCGGACTCGTGCAGGAGCTGGCGGGTGACGAGGGTGTGATGGCAGCAGCCGCGCGCCTCGCCCGAGATATCTGCGCTCTGGCGCCAATTTCCGTGCAGCTCACCAAGCAGCTGATCGACGCGTCCAGCGGTGCCGGGCTCGCCTACGCGCTCGAGGGGATGGCCGGGGCGTTGGCTGGCTGCACGCAGGACGCGCGCGAAGGGCTCGCCAGCTTCCGCGAGCGGCGCGCACCGAGCTACCAAGGGAAGTGACATGAACTTCGTTGCCGAATGCTGCGACCAAGATGGGGCAGTAAGAGCAGTGAAGTAGCCAGGTGTTCCGGACGCCCGGTCACGGCCGGGTACATATGACAAACGTAAGAGGAGGAGTGTGATGCGAACCAAGACCATCGTCGCCATCGTCGCGGCGGCATTCGGCGTGACCAGTGTGACGGCAAGCGCAGCGGAGCAGGTTGTGGAGGTGGTCCACTGGTGGACCTCGGGCGGCGAGGCGGCCGCGTTGAACGTGCTCAAGGAAGACATGCAGAAGCGTGGCTACGGCTGGAAGGACAGCCCGGTCGCGGGCGGCGGTGGCGACCAAGCCCGCACCGTTCTGCGCGCTCGCGTGGCGGCGGGCAACCCGCCCGAGGCCATGCAGATGCTGGGCTTCATCATCACCGACTACGCCGAAGAGGGCCTGCTCGGCGACCTCACCCCGGTGGCGACCAAGGAAGGCTGGGCAAAGGTAGTCCCCGCGCCCCTGCAGAAGTTCGACCAGTACAAGGGCCGCTGGGTTGCCGCGCCGGTGAACATCCACCGCACCAATTGGATCTGGGCCAACAAGAAGATCTTCGACGAGCTGCAGATCGCGCCGCCGAAGACCTTCGACGAGCTGCTCGTCGCGGCTGAGAAGATCCGCAAGGCGGGCTACATCCCGCTCGCGCACGGTGGCCAGCCGTGGCAGGACGCCACCATCTTCGACAGCGCGGTGATGTCGGCCGGCGGTCCCGAGTTCTACCGCAAGGCGCTCATTGAGCTGGACCCGAGCGCGCTCGGCAGCAAGACCATGGAGAAGGCGTTCGAGCAGATGCAGAAGCTGCGCGGGTTGGTCGACCCGAACTTCCCCGGCCGCGACTGGAATCTGGCCACCGCCATGGTGATCAACGGCAAGGCCGGCATGCAGATCATGGGCGACTGGGCCAAGGGCGAGTTCCTCAAGGCCGGCAAGAAGCCGGGCGTGGACTTCCTTTGCTTCCAGTATCCGGGCACCGAAGGCGACTTCTCCTTCAACTCCGACGCCTTCGCCATGTTCAAGGTTGCCAAGGCGCAGGAGGCCGGACAACTGGCGCTCGCCAGCGCGATCATGGACAAGAACTTCCAGGAGCAATTCAACCTGGTGAAGGGTTCCATACCAGCGCGCATGGACGTCTCCGACGCGAAGTTCGACCTCTGCGGCAAGAAGTCCATGGCAGATTTGAAGATAGCGCTGAAGAACAACGCGATGGTCGGCAGCTTCGCCCACGGTCACGCGGTGCCCGAGTCGATCAAGGGCGCGATGATCGACGTGGTCACTAAGTTTTTCAACTCTGGCAAGAACCCGGCCGAGGCGACCAAGCAACTCGTCGCGGCGGTGGCGGCGTCGAAGTAGCGAACAGAATTGCCTAACACCAAGTGGCGATCGTGCCCCCTCCCTCTCCCTCCCCCGCGAGCGGGGGAGGGGTGGGGGTGAGTGGTTTGTCGCATACGAGTTTCTGAGCCGATTGCACAAAGCTCAGTAGGGGGAGGCCGCATGGATTCGAGCACCGGGCCCGCACCGGCAACCTGGAGCGCAGCCGACCGCTGGCTGCAGCGCAGCCTGCCCAAGCTCGTGCTCTCACCCACGCTCGTGGTCTCGCTCGTCTTCGTGTACGGGTTCATTCTGTGGACCGCCTACCTGTCGTTCACGCCGTCCAAGGGCTACCCGATACACGAATTGGTCGGCTTCCTGCAGTACGTGCGCGTGTGGAACCACCCGCGCTGGCAGGTGGCGATTCACAACCTCGCGATATTCGGAATGCTTTACATCGTGCTGTGCATGGCGCTGGGGCTATTGCTCGCCATCTTGCTCGACCAGCGCATCCGCCAGGAGGGAACGCTACGCGCCATCTATCTTTACCCGCTGGCGCTGTCTTTCATCGTCACCGGCACGGCGTGGAAGTGGATGCTCAATCCCGGCCTGGGCATCGAAAAGCTGGTGCAGGGGTGGGGCTTCCAGAACTTCAAGTTCGACTGGATCGTGAGCGAGGAGATGGCCATCTACTGCGTGGTGATGGCCGGCGTGTGGCAAGCCACCGGCTTCGTCATGGCCATGTTCCTGGCCGGCCTGCGCGGCATCGACCAGGATCTCATCAAGGCGGCGTCTCTCGACGGGGCATCGCTGCCCAAGATCTACTGGCGCATCGTCATTCCGCAATTGCGGCCCGTGTTCATGGGCGCGCTCATCATCCTCGCGCACCTGGCCATCAAGAGCTACGAGCTGGTGGTGGCGCTCACCGGTGGCGGTCCCGGCTATGCCACAGAGCTGCCCTCGACTTTCATGTACGCGCACACCTTCACGCGTAACCAGCTAGGCATGGGCGCGGCCAGCGCGGTGATGATGCTGCTCACGATCGTGGCGATCATGGTCCCGTACCTGTACTCCGAGATGCGCGCCGCTGGGAAGCGGTCGCACTGACGGCGAGAACAAGGAAACCGCAATGGCTCAGCAATGGGACTCGCCGCAGATGGTCAAGGGCACGGGCGTGCGGTGGTCCGCCTTCGTCATCTATGGGCTGCTGCTGTTCTTCGCGGCAATTTATGTGCTGCCTCTGGTGGTGATGCTGCTCACCTCGCTCAAGCCGCTGCCGGAGATCTATTCGGGCAGCATCATCGCGCTGCCTCAGGAGTGGACGGTGAAACCCTGGATCGACGCCTGGGGGCAAACGTGCGTTGGCTTGAGCTGCCGCGGCATCAAGGGCTACTTCTGGAACTCGACCAAGATGACCGTGGCTGCGGTGATCATCTCCACCGCCATCGGCATGCTCAACGGCTACGTACTCACCAAGTGGCGCTTCAGGGGCGCCGACCTGCTGTTCGGCCTGATCCTGTTCGGCTGCTTCATTCCGTTCCAGATCGTGCTCATCCCCATGGCAACCCTGCTCGGCAAGCTCGGGATCGCTTCCTCGACCCCTGGGCTGGTGCTCGTGCACGTGGTGTACGGCCTGGCCTTCACGACGCTGTACTTCCGCAACTACTACGTCGCGTTCCCCGACGAGCTGATCCGCGCGGCCATGATCGATGGCGCGAAGTTCTTCTCCATCTTCTTCCGCATCCTGGTGCCCAACTCCGCCCCCATCGTGGTGGTGACGGTGATCTGGCAGTTCACCAACATCTGGAACGATTTTCTATTTGGCGCCTCCTTCTCGACGGGAGAGAGCGCGCCGATGACGGTGGCGCTGAACAACGTCGTGAACACCTCCACCGGAGAGCGGGAATACAACGTGCACATGGCCGCGGCCGTGATCGCAGCCCTGCCCACGCTGCTGGTGTACATCGTGGGGGGACGCTACTTCGTACGCGGTTTGATGACCGGGTCGGTGAAGGGCTGAGGCAGGGAGGAGGACGCAAGATGGCATCGCTCGAGCTGCTCAACATCCGCAAACGCTACGGCGAACTCGACATTCTCAAGGGCATCGACATCTCGGTAGACGCCGGCGAGTTCCTCGTGCTAGTCGGCCCCTCGGGCTGCGGCAAGTCCACGCTCCTGAACATGATTGCCGGGCTGGACACGGTTTCCGAGGGCGACATACGCATCGGCGGCCGACGCGTCAACGACCTGCACCCGAGCGAGCGCGACATCGCCATGGTGTTCCAGTCCTACGCGCTGTATCCGAACATGTCGGTGAAGGAGAACATCGCGTTCGGCATGGAGATGCGCAAGGTGCCCAAGCCGGAGCGGGAACAGGCGGTGAAGGAAGTCTCCAAGACACTGCAGATCGACCATCTGCTCGACCGCCGCCCCGCGCAGCTCTCGGGTGGCCAGCGCCAACGTGTAGCGATGGGCCGCGCGCTGGTGCGCAAGCCGCGCATTTTCCTGTTCGACGAGCCGCTGTCCAATCTCGACGCGCAGCTGCGTGTGGACATGCGCACAGAGATCAAGAAGCTGCACCAGCGGCTCGGTGCAACTATCGTCTACGTTACCCACGACCAGATCGAGGCCATGACGCTGGCCACGCGCATCGCGGTCATGCGCGCGGGCGAGCTGCTGCAGCTCGGCTCACCGGCGGAGATCTACAACCGCCCCGCCAACACGTTCGTCGCGGGCTTCATGGGCTCCCCGCGCATGAACCTCATCCCCGGCACGCTGAAGAGCGAGGCGGGCGGGCTGCATCTCGAGGTCGCCTCCGAAGGCGCCGCGCCAGCGCGCGTCGTCTTGCCCCGGGTCCCGGACGCGACCCGCGCTTATCTGGGACGCGAGATCACGGCGGGGCTGCGGCCCGAAGCCATCAGCGACAAGCTGGACGGTGGCAGCGCGGACGGTCGCCCCGTGATCGAGGCGGTGGTCGAAGTGACCGAGCCGACGGGTCCCGACACGCTCGCAGTGCTGCTCCTCGGTGGGCGCGAGATCACAGCGCGGCTGCGGCCCGACAGCACGCTGAAAGCGGGTGAGCTGGGCCGCTTCGCCATCGACCTGTCCAAACTAGTCTGGTTCGACCCGGCCAGCGGCGCGCGGGTAGCGTGATGGATTGCGATGTCGCCATCATAGGCTCGGGCGTGGGCGGAGGTTGCGTCGCCCTCAGCCTGGCCGACACCGGCGCGCGTATTCTGATTTTGGAGCGCGGCGAACGCCTGCCGCGCGAGCCACAGAATTGGGACCCCGAGGCCGTATTCGTCGAGAACCGCTACCGCACCACCGAAACCTGGTATGACGGAACCGGCAACGCGTTCCGTCCCGGACAGTTCTATTATGTCGGCGGCCATACCAAGGTTTACGGCACGGCGATGTTCCGCTTCCGCGAGCGGGATTTCGAGGGCATCGAGCACGCTGAGGGGGCGACCATGCCCTGGCCGGTCCGGTATGCCGAGATCGAGCCCTGGTACGCGCAAGCCGAGCGCGTGTTCGGCGTGCATGGGAAGGCGGGCGACGACCCGACCGAGCCACCTCGCTCCGGCCCCTTTCCGCATCCGCCGATCCCGCACGAACCGATCATCGGTGAGGTCTTCGAACGGATGCAAACGCGCGGCCTGCATCCCTCGCACATGCCGGCGGCGATCGACTTTCATCCCGGCGGGACCTGCATTCGCTGCGGCACCTGTGATGCCTTTCCGTGCAAGATTGGCGCGAAAGGAGACGCCGAGACCCGGCTGATCGACCCCGCGCTCAAGCACTCGAACGTGCAACTGCAGACCGGAAGCTTGGTCACGCGCCTGCTCACCGACGAACGGGGCAAGCGCATCGTCGCCGTGGAGGTCGAGCGCGGCGGCGAGAGACTCACCATCAACGCTCGGTTGTTCGTCCTGTCGGCGGGCGCGATTAACAGCGCCGCCATCCTGTTGCGCTCCGCCGACGCGAAGAATCCGGACGGGATCGCCAATTCCTCCGGCACGGTCGGGCGCTACTACATGAACCACAACTGCACCGCGATCATGGCAGTCACGCCATGGCGCGTGAACGACACGCGCTATCCCAAGACCCTCACGCTCAACGACTACTACTTTGGCGGCAACGCCAGCGATCGACCGCTGGGCAATCTCCAGCTGCTCGGCAAGATCGAGGAGCCGATGCTGCGCGGCGCTCTGCCCAACGCGCCGAAATGGTCGCGCACGTGGCTCGCGCGGCATAGCGTCGACTGGTACGTCATGTCCGAGGACCTGGCGCAGGCCGACAGCAGCGTTCGCCTGCGCAAGGACGGCGCGATCCAACTCACCTGGAAGCGCAGCAACCTGCGCGCGCACCGGCGCTGGGTGGAGGTGGCGAAGAAGCTTCTCAAGGACGTCGGCTTCCCGATCGTGCTGTCCAAGCCGTTCGGCACCGACACACCCTCGCACCAGTGCGGCACGGCTCGCTTCGGCACCGATCCCGCGATCTCAGTGCTCGATCCTTACTGCCGCGCCTGGGATCACGACAATCTCTACGTGGTGGACGCCAGCTTT